>NZ_CP016353.1:0-345833 GCF_002240355.1 Prauserella marina | reverse complement strand
ACGAGGGCGGAGATGAGGACTTCGGACATGGCGGGTGGGACGGCGTTGCCGTAGCCGCGGACCTGGTCGCGTTTGGAGCCTTTGACCTGGTAGTCGGGGTCGAAGCCCATGCCGGCGGCGATTTCGTGGGTGGCGAGCATGCGGAAGGTGCAGGACTCGACCGGTGGTGTGCCGTTGATCAGCCCGTAGCGATCTCGGGTGGTCAGCGTCCCGGGAGGCTCGGCCACCGGCCGCGCGGGGCCGTTGGAGTAGTAGGCGAGCAGAGCGGCGTTCTCGGCTGCCGGTGGGTGGACCAAGGCGTGGTGGTTGCCCTGTGCGGACACGGTGGGCATGGGGCCGGTGAGCGGATACGCGGCGGTCTTTGAGCCTCCCCCGCGCAGCAGGGACAGAAACGGTGGGATGACGAGGGCGGTTTCGCGGCGGCAGGTCTGGGTGCGCAGCGGCTGCCCTGTGGTGGTGGCGGTGTCGACGCCAGCTCGTTTGGCGACCGGAACGACCAGCGGCGGGACCACGAGACCGTCGGTTTCGCGTGTGGTGCGGGTGGGCAGCGGCTCGTCGAGCGAGGTCGCTGCCTGCCGCCAGGTGCCCCCGGCCGGCGCGAGCAGCGACTGCCGTGCGTGGCGGGTGAGGCCGGCCTCGATACGCGCCAGCGTCGCGGGGGCGAGCGGGTCCGGGCGGCCCTTGGCGTCGACGCGGTCACCGATGCGCTGGCCGGGTGGCAGTGTCCAGTCGATGACGCTCGCGGCGGGCAGCACGTCGGGCTCGACTGCCTGGTGGCGGCAGCTGCGCTGCGGGCAGCGGTAGACGTACTGGCCGTTGCGGGCGCCGTAGACGCCCATGTCGGTGCGCTGCTGTTTGAACACCTGCACCGCGTTCACGGTCTGGTCGCAGGTCGGGCAGTGCGCGCGAGGGCGGAGCCATTTGTCCCAGTCGGGGTCGCGGCCGAGCTCGGCCAGCCAGAACGGCATGAAGAACCGGTTGCGGGACTGGGCGACCCTCCCCGTGACGGGGGCGGTGACGTGCATGGCGTTCAGCGCGACCAGCCGGGTGCGGTAGCCCTCGGCCTCGATTTCGCGACGCCACCGGGTGAACTGGTCCCACTTGCGGACCTGCACCACGTTCTCCACCACCCCGCCCAGCACGGGCCGGCCTTTGCGGCGCATGGCCTGCAGGTAGCGGGGCACCTCTTCCATCAACGCACGTGCTCGAGCGACGTTCGGGTCGGTGGCCACGGGGCCTGTGTTCATGTCGAACAGCACGCCCTGGGTGGAGCGGTCGAAGTCCCGCCGCACGCCGCGGGCGTCGGTCCACGGCGGGCACGACGGCGAGGACCAGAACAGGTCCGCACGAGGGAACTTGGCGATGTCGGCTTTCGCGATGTCCCCGCAGTAGTGATCCGCGCTCGGGAAGTTCATCGCGTGCACGTCCACCGCGAGCGGGTGATGGTTCGCGGCCAGCATCAACTCCACCCCCGGCACCGCGGCCGCGCCCTGGGAACTGCCACCGAATCCGGCGAACTCGTCATAGAGGCTGAACATCACAGCTCACCCCCGTTCTGGGCGAGGTCGTCCAGGAACCGTTCCAGCTGCTCGGCAGCGTGAAGTACGCCTTGGCAGTGGGCGGTCAGCATCGGCCTGCCCTGCTCGTCGTCCGTGGTGGTCAGCGACTCACGCAGCTCGCGGGTGAAGTCGAGCAGCCTTGACGCGGGCACGGTGTACCGCTGGGCTTCAGCATCGATGAGAGGACGGAGGTGGTCACGATCCCATTCCTCGTCGGCGAGCTGCTCACCTTCGTCGGTGGCCGCGTAGCGGTGCCGACCACGCCAGCCGCACTCGCAGTGGGCACGGTAGCCGACGAACTCACGGGTCTCGTACGTCCAGATGGCGGTCTCGGTGCCATCCGGCAGGATCCGCGCCGAGTATCCCTCGTGGTCGTGGTAGCCAACCGCCTCGGCAAACGGTCCGCAGTAGACGGTGCCCATCACGCCTCACCCGCCGTCTCCTCGTCGGTGAACATCGCCATCTGGTTCTCGACCGGGCCCCAGGTGGCGAGTTTCGGGTCGGCCCCTGCGGTGCCGGTGGGTCGGCGGCCCCGCGTCCGTGCTGTCTTGGCCTGCTGTTGCGCTTGCTGCCACTGCTCGACGGTCATTCCGCACGACTCGGCGGCGACTTTGTCGGTGGTCTTGGTGCGAGCCATTCGACGTTCCCTTCGTGGTCGGTCGTTGGGGTTTGCGTGTCCGCGGCCCTTGGGCCTGCGGGCTGCGCCGGTGCTTTTCCGGTGCCTGCCCGCGGGCGAGGGCGACCACGTCGGCGGAGGCTCGCCAGCAAGGGATCAGGCCGAAAGATGTTGGCCGCGCGCTTTTTGCGGCCAAGATGTTTCGGACCCCTTGCTGGGGAGGTGCCGTCGTGGTAACCGGACTTGTGTGCCGCAGACGAGGTGAGTGGCTACGTTTGTCGCGTATGAAGAGAGCTGCGCCGACCGGAGGTCGGCCCGGTTTCCCGACCGCAGAGGTCGGGTCGCAGTGCTGTCCCACCGTCTGGAGCTGCTGCGTTGTCGGTGGTGGGTGGCACCATCGAGGTGTGGAGTTGACGGGCGCTGATCTGGACCGGATCCCGGCGCGCAATGTGCGTGTGCCGGTGGTCGAGTTCGCCCGGGTGTGGGTGGCCGCCGAGCGCCAGCTGGCCGAGGATCAGAGCTGGGGCACGTTCGGTGTGGTGGCGACTTGCCGCTGGCTGGCCGGCGCCTCTGTTCCGAATATCACCGGTGGTCGGGAGATGGCGAAGGCTCCGGTGACCCGTCGTTCCGGGTCTGCCTATGAGGAGTTGATCGCGGCGGAGTGCCAGGCGGCGGAGGCGATGCTGTTCCGTCGGCCGGTGCCGCCGCGCGTGCTCAGTCAGCCGGGCTGGCTGGAGGCGGTGGTGGCGACATTGGCGTGGGCCTGGCGTCGCACCGGCCCCGCCCCGATCACCGTCCCGGAGAGCACGCGCGGCTGACCGTCGGCGTCATCGCATCAGCGCCGCATCGTCCTCGGCTGCCTGCTGTTCGACAGCGCCGTCCTCGGCGTGCCGTCGAGCCAGTTCGGCGCTCACAGCGAGTTCGGCGGCGTGCTGCTGGTCGAGTTGCTGGCGTTGTTCGATTTCCAGCAGTGCCCGCTGTGCGCGGGCGACGGTGTCGGCGGTTTCCTCCGCGGTGGGCACCCGCACCGCGTCGTGGTGCTCCGGCACTTCTTCGTTGACGGCGCTGTCGCGAAGATCGGCGACCTCGGTTTCGGCGGCGTCGGGGTGCGGTTCCTGCTCGATCGCGGCGACGTCGGCGCTGCGCTGCTCGGTGACCTCGGCCAGGTCTTGCTCGTCGGTGACCTCGCGGTGCTGGTCCTCGATCTGGGTGTCCTCGGCGTGGGCGGCTAGCCATTCCTCGGCGGTGACGACAGGTTCGGGCTCGGTGTCGTCGACGTGGCGGGCCGACAGTTCGGCGTTGGCACGGTCGGCGGCGGCGCGGGTTTCGGCGGTGTGCGCCAACCACAGCGCCCGGACGTCGTCGGCCTCGGCGAGCTGGCGGGCACGCTGGTCGAGCACCTCGGCCAGGGCCTCGGCATCGTCGGCCTCGCGGGTGAGCCGTTCCCGCTCGGCCTCCTCGGTGGCGGCTTGGGCTTCGGCCCGGCGCATCGCGGCGGCCTGGCGTTGGGTCTCGGTGGCCTGACGGGTGCCGGCGAGTTCGTCGGCGACATAACCCGGTCCCCATGTGGCCTCGCGCTCGTGGGCGCGTACTCGCATGAGCAGCTGGCCGTCGGACATTTCCAGCTCGTCGCGACCGGACTCGGGGCGACCCAGCGTGCGCCAGGCGGCGCGCCACGACGCGTAGGTCTCGACCTGTCCGGCCTTGGGTGCCGCGCCGAGCGCGGTCTCGGGGTCGTCGTGGCCGGTCAGCTCGCGGTGCGCGGCGACGATCCCGACCTTGGCCTTCCAGGCGTCGACCGCGGCCGGTTCTTCGGGCGGGGCACCGAAAGCTTCAACGACCCATTGGTCCGGCTGTTCGGCCTGCTCGGCGGCCAGGCCCTCCCGCCGCTGGTCGGCGGCCCCGGCCAGCGACTGCAGGTAGGTCCGCCACTGGGGATCGTCGACCTGGGGCAGCCAGTCGGTGTAGCTGTCGCCGGTGGGGTCCAGGGTGGTGCCGGTGGCGATGCGGTGGTGCAGCACGTTGGTCAGCTGTCGTGCCCCGGTGAGTGGGTGGCTGGCGACGGCATCGGTGAGCACCTGGCGGGGGTCATGGCCGGCGAGTTCGGCGCGGCGCAGCAGTCGGGACAGGGTGGGGCCGCCGTCTTCGACGGCGATGCGGGCGCGCTGCTCGGCGGTGAGGTGGCCGGTGTCGACGAGCTGGTCCAGCCAGCGGGCGGTGCGCCCGGCGGTGGCGAGTTCGGTGGCGTCGGCCAGCAGTTCGGCGGGCGTGCGGATGGCCTCGGTCTCCTGTGTCGACTCGATGGCCGCGGCGAGTGCGGACTGTTGCGGGTCGGCGGTGTCGAAGGCTCCGGCGAGCACGGCGGCGGGGGCGCGGTGCACGGCGTCGAGAGCCGCCCCGTCGGGTGCGTCGACGGGCACAGCGCGGGTGGTGACGTGCGCGGTGTTGCCGTGGCGGCCGCGGGACATGCCGACGTAGAGGGCTTCGGCGCTGGTGTTGGCGGTGATGACGGTGTGGCTGCGGTCCACGGTCAGGCCTTGGCCGCTGTGGACGGTGGAGGCGTAGCCCAACGCGACGTGCTCGGCGACGTAGCCGCCGGGCAGGGTCATTCGTTCGCCGAGCTGCTCCCCCGCTGAGTCGCGGCCGAGGATGGGGGCGACGACGAGGCCGCCGTCGTCGCGGGTGGCGAGGACGCGGTACTGCTCGCGGTTGATCGGGCCGCGCCGGTTGCCCTCGTATCCGGCCAAGTCCCAGCCGTTGAGGCGTGCCTGGATGAGGTCACCGGTCCCGGCGTAGGTGCCCTGCAGTCCCAGCGGCACCCCTTGCTCGGCGACCTTGCCGAGCCGCACGAGTTCGGCGCGCAGGTCGGCCGAGAGGCGGGCGGCTTGCTCGTTGGTGTCGACGATCAGCAGCGAACGGTGCCCGTCGAGGGTGTCGGCGAGCCAGGCGCGGGCCGCGGAGGCTTCGGCCTGCTCCAGGGTTCCGCCGTCGAGCAGGCGGCCGTGTTTGTGGTAGTCGCCGAGCACGGTCTCGTCGCCGTCGCGCAGACGCAGGGACGCGGTGCGTTCCCACTCGGCGGCGAAGCGGCGGGCCTCGACGAGTTCGTAGGCCGCACCCGCGTCGGCCATGAGGTGCATACCGCCCCCGGCGCCGACAGCGGCGAGTTGGCGGTGGTCTCCGGTCAGCAGCAGCTTGGCGCCGGCGGCGGTGACGTGCTGGTGGATCGCGGCGAGGTCGGCGGTATTGGCCATCGCCGACTCGTCGACCACCACCAGATCGCCCGCGGCCAACTGCCACTGGACATCGTCGAGGGCGCGGCCGCCGTCGGCCAGTCGTCGCTGCGCACCGAGCCATTGGGTGATGTTGCGAGCGGTGAGGCCTTCGCCGGCGAGGACGTCGGTGGCGATCTGGCTGGACGCCAGACCCACGACCGTGCGCTGCCGGCCCTCCCACAGCGTGGGGTCTTGCCAGGCCTTGGCCAGCGTGCCCACCACAAAGGACTTACCGGTGCCCGCGGGGCCGACGAGGGATTCGACGCTGGCGCCGGAGTTGAGCACGCCGCGCACCGCGGCGGCCTGATCGGCGCCGAGTTCGATGCCGGACTCGGCGATCCCGGTCAGGAAACGCTCGATCGCGGACGCGACCAGCGCGGGTGCCTCGGCGCGGGCGGTCGAGGCGACGAGGGCGCGTTCGGTGTGCACGTGCTCCGGGGTGGCGTACAGGCGCTTGCCCGGCGCCTCGTACACCGAGACCCCGTTCGCCAGTCGCAGTTCGTCCGGCAGTTCGGCCGTGCCGGGGCGTTCGGCGTCCAGTGGCACCGCCAACTCCAGGCCCTGCTCGGTGAGCGTGTCCAGCAGGCGCGCCATGTCCTGCCCGGTGAGGTCGCCGAGCTGGTCGGGCAGTGCGTCGCTGATCGCCCGGGTCAGGTCCGGCGACGTCCACCCGGCCTTCTTGGACTGGACATCAGCCAGCGCGGTGGCCAGCACTTCGTTCGGCGCCCACGCCACGGGCTCGGCTTGTTCACTGCTGTGGTGCAGGACATCCTTGGCGACCTGGGCGAGGCCGCCGGCGACCTCGGCGCGCAACTGCCGGTCCCACCGCTCCAGCCGGGCCTCGACGGTCTCGCCCTCGTGGGACTTGGCGTTACGGGTGGCGAAGGTTGCCTGACGCTGCAGCCGGTCCAGCTCCAGGGTGTTGGGCTCCCGGCCGAACTTGGTCTCGAACGCCTCGACCAGCTCGCGCGTGCGGGCGGTGATCGCCCGGCGACGGGAGCTGAACAGCTCCATCACCTCGGGGCTGATGCCGACGACCTCGCGGGCCTTGCCGTCCGGGCGCGCGGCGAAGCGCACCCCGAGGGCGTGGGCGAGGTGTTCCTCAGTCGTGCGTTCGGCGACCGCGGCGGCCGCGGCCCGGAATTTGTGGATCGCCTTCGAGTCCAGCGTTCGCCACTGGCCGTCGGCGCCCTCGACGCGGTTGAGGATCGCGTTGTGGATGTGCAGCTGCGGGTCGTGGTTGCGGGAGTCGTGCTGGAAGAACGAGGCCACCACGAAGTCGTGCGCGTCGATGAACCGCCCGGCGGCGCCGCCGTGGTGCCCGATCCGCGAGTAGCCGGCGTGCTCGGACAGGTAGTCCAGGGCGGCGCGGTTGCCCGCCCAGATGGCGTCCTCGACCGCGTCGCGGTGCGCGCGCCACGACTCTGCCGCCCACAACGCCTCATCGCGCTGCCGCTCGAGTTCCGCGACCTCGTCCGGTGCGGCCGTGTTCAGCGCGGCGGCCGCGTGTTCGGCGGCGTGTTCGGCGGCGACCTGCTGAGCTTCGAACGCGGTGTGCAGGACGGTCACCGACTTCTGAACGCTGAACGTCGCGTCCAGAAAGGGCACGTTCTTCCGGACGCGCTTGCCCGCGTCCAACCGGAGTTCGGCCCGGCGTTCAGGACTGGCGTCCGGTTCGCGTTCCAGCGCGGCCGCGTACAGCTCCTCCTCGCTCTGATACTTGCGTCCGGTGTGGCCCAGAGTGGACGCCCCACCCCACCGGGCGGGGTCGCGGAAGAACTCGTCACGCGGGTCGACGAAGCGCTCGTAGAGCGCGGTCATGTCCTGCTCGTCGACCAGCCCCGTGAGACCGAGCTTTTCCGCGCCGGCGCCATACCAGCGGCCCGGCGGCTCCCCCGCCGCGACCGCGCCGGTGTAGTAGTTCTCCCGCCCCGCGGCGACCTCGTTTGTGAGGTAGTCGACCGAGTAGCCCGTCGAAATCGTCAGCATCCTGACCACCCGACCAAGATCAACTCACCCTGAACGGAGATCAACAACGCGGGTCGTGTCCCGGGCGCCGGCCACGGCGCACCGGCCCATCTGATCGTGATGCCTAGGTGTGCTCTGTCGTTCTGCTCTTCTACTGGAGTCGTCGTGAGGGTGACTGTGCTGCTGTGCTGAGTCGTGGACATGGTCGTGTAGTTGGAAAGAGTTCTGGCGGCTGGTGCTGTGCTGGTGGTCGCGGTCATGAGGTGGCCTTCTGCTGGTCGTGCTCGTGGACCAGGTGTAGGGGTGCGGGCTTGTCTCGCAGGGCTTTGAGGGCCTCGCCTGCTGTGCCTCGGGATACCTCGGCCAGTTCCATGAGCTGGGTGACCGTGGGCAAGCCGTTGTGCTCGATGGTGTAGCGCTGGGCGGCCTCGTCGGCGCGCTCGCGCGCCGGGGCCTGCGCCCGCTTGGCCTCCACCCGCCGCGCCGCGCCGGACGGCCGCGACTGAACACCTGGCGACGACGCCGACGGGGCCTCGACCGGACGCGACGGCTGAACAGGCTGGACGCGCTCGCGGTGAACACCCGGCTGAACAGCCGAGGTCTGAACGCGTTCGGGCTCAACGGCGGGAAGCTGAACGGTCGGCCGATCATCCGACGTGGACAACACAGCGGTGTTGGACGCGGGCGCGCTCTCGGCCGCCGGGGCGACCGGACGCTCGCCGGAGTTCTCGGCCGTCGAGTTGTTCACGGTCGGACGGTCGGCGGCGATGAGGAACAGCAGGTGCGCCACGATCGCGGCCGCGACCGCGGGCCACGCGCCGACGCCGAAGCGCAGCAGCGGGGAGGCATCCCCGACTCCCCCGGCGAGGTAGCTGGCCTGCGCCAGACCGGACAGCCCGGCGGCCAGCACCACCACGGCCCACGCGTAGCGCCGTGCCGACCCGGTCAGCCGGGCGGTGGCGACGTAGGCGACCAGGGCCAGGCCGTCGGTGATCAGCGGGTACAGCCACGCGATCACGGTCGGCACCGCGGCCGCTGCCGCGACCTCATAGAGGCCGTGCGCGGTGGCCACACCCGCACCGAGGGCCACGAGCAAGCCCGGAAGCCACAGCCCCCACACAGCCCACCCGGACCTCGGGCTCTCGGTGCTCGTGCTGGTCGTGTTCATCAGGCGGCGTCCTTTCCGTGATCACGCAACCGCGGCGCCGACTCGGTCGTCGGCAAGCCGGGGACGACGTGGCGGGCGCGCTTGACCGCGTACATGGCGGTGTCGGCGGCGTGCAGCAACTCGGCGATCGGGGTACCGCCGGGGCCCGTGGCGTGACCGACGCTGGCGGTCATCACCAACTCGCGGCCCGCCACCGTCACCGGGCGGGACAGCGCCTCCGCGATCTCGGCCGCCCGCCGGGCGGCGGCATCGGACCGGGTGGCGCCAAGCCAGACGGCGAACTCGTCACCGTGCAGTCGCACCGCGACCTCGCGCCGAGTGGTCGCGGCGTGCAGGCGGTGGGCGAACGCGGCCAGCAGGGCATCGCCGACCCGGTGGCCATGGGTGTCGTTGACCTGCTTGAAGCGGTCCACATCCAGCAACAGCACGCCCACCGACCGGCCGCGACGAGCACGGCCGGCCAGCGCCTCGAGTCGGGAACGGTTGGGCAGGCCGGTCAGCTGGTCGAACGCGGTCCGCCGCCACCAATAGCGCGCGACGAACACCGGCACCAGCCACACGGCAGCGAGCACGGCAACCAGCACGGTCGTGGTCATCGCCGACCACCACCCGCGCGCCGTTGCACCGTGGCCGCCGCCGCGTAGTGCTCGTCCTCAGGCTCCGGCGCGGCCTGCTCGCGGTGCGTGGCCCACCACGCGCTGATCGGTGCCATGGCCTCGGTCAGGGGCACGACGGGGCTGCCGGTGTGGTTGCCGCGCTGCTGGTGGTTCTCCAGCGAGCAGTTACCGCCCAGCGTCTTGATCCTCCGCACCACACCGGGCCGGTAGCGGTCGTGCCAGTCCCCCGCCCGTGCCACGGTGGCCTTCTCGTCGCGGTAGGCGGCCAGCCACGCATGCATCAGCCACAGCAGTTCCTCGACGATGTCGGGATGCCAGAGCCAGCACTCCGGAAGGTTCTGCGCGGCATCGGCATAGCGCAGGAACACCAACCGCATCCACCACGCCAGCTCTTCCAGCGCCTCCCGCGTCGCGGCCGGTTCGGTGGGCATGTCCAGCCACGACGGCGTGCACCCCGCCGCAGGGCCGGGCCCGGCCTGGCGAGCGGCCAGGTACTGCACCACGCGGGCGAGCTCATCGATCTGGTTCGACAGCGCCGTCACCGGCTCGACCGCCTTGCGCAGGCCCTCGACCTCACGGGCCAACCCGGCAACGGCGGCGGTACTGGCGAAGGTCTGGTCCTTGCCCTTGTCGCCGGCCATCACGCCTCACCCCCGCCCAGGGCGGCCAGCTCGGTCTCCCAGTCGATGTACTCGGATTCGCTGCCGATCGCCACGACGTGGTCGAAGCGGTCCACCGCCGCGTCGACCTCGGCGCGGCGCAACACCAGCTCGAACCCGACCCCGGGGGCAGTGCGCAGGATGATCGACACCCGCTGACGCGGCATTCCGGGCGCAGGGCAGACGTGCACGGCGCCGAGACCTTTACCGCGGCTGGGCACGTGGACAAGCAACGAGCGGGCGAACACCCACCGCGCCCAGGCATCGGTGTGGAAGACCTCCAGCGCGACGGCGTAGGGGTCGTCCGGGTCGTAGGACAGGCGCACCCGCCGCGATCCCAGGTCCTCGACCTCGCAGCCCTGCTGGTGCCGCCGGGCCTGGGCGACGTACTCCACCGTGATCACAGACATCACCGGCCACCTCCGTCCACATCGGCGTGCACGCGCGTGCCGCTGGCGGTGGTGTGGCGGCGGTCGACGTCGAGGTGGACGCCGAGCTTCTGCCGGACACCGGCGTATTTGTCCTGGCTGGCCCACTCCTCGGCGCGGTCAGCGAAGCGCTGCCAGCCCTGGCCCCAGCGCTCCAGC
The DNA here is from genome assembly GCF_002240355.1 of Prauserella marina. Classification (GTDB taxonomy): domain Bacteria; phylum Actinomycetota; class Actinomycetes; order Mycobacteriales; family Pseudonocardiaceae; genus Prauserella_A; species Prauserella_A marina. The sequence continues at coordinate 335,387 of NZ_CP016353.1, read as the reverse complement.
CGGTCAGCCCAGACGTTGGCGCGGCGGGCGGCCTTCACGTCGCGGCGCTTCCACGCCATCTGCACCCGACCGACCGCCGGGGCCAGACCACGGCGGATGATCACCACCCGGCCGGCGGGAAGCTGCGCGAACTGACCCGGGGAGAGCACCGGCACCCGCCTGGTGGTCACCGAAGTCACGGTGCCGTCGGTGTCGCGGGTCTCCACCCGCTCGTCCCGCTCCCCTGTCAACGTCGAATAGGCGTTGAGGTCGTCGGCATCGCGGGCTCCGCCGAAGATCAGCACCGTGGCGGCGTTGTTCAGGATCGCCCCAGCACCGGTGTCGCCCCAGCGCTTCCGCAGCTGCGCACGAGACTGCGCGGCGATGTGGATGGTCACGTTGCGGCCACCCATGTCCGCGGTCCAGTTGTCCAACGGCAACGGGCAGATCAGCGCCGCCTCATCCAGCGCCAACGTCAACGGCGGATCCAGTCGCCCGCCGGGCTGCGATCCCGCGATCCGCCGGGCCTCACGCGCGATGTGCCCGGTCAGAGCCGTCACCAACGGCGCGACCTGCGCGTCCTCGGCGCCCAGCATGTACACCGTGCCCCGGTTCGCCAGCAGCTCGGCGACATCGAACGAGCCCGAAGCCGCGGCCTTGGCGGCCTTCTCATCGGTCAGCCAGCCCAGCGAGGGCATGATCGTGGCGCAGATCGACGACCGCGTCCGCTCGTTGGTGCCCAGAAACTGCAGCGCGTCCGACTCGTAGGCCGGTTCCGGCGAGCGGCGCAGGAACCGCTGCACCTCGTTCGCCGCACCGTCCGGGTCCGCCACCCACGCAAGCACGTCGCGCATCGTGGCCCCGCCCAGGGCGGCGGCGTGCAGCAGCGCGGCCAGCACCCGTCGGGCCTGCCCGGCCCAGTACTCCCGGTCCCCGCCATCACCAGGAGCGGCGACACCGGCGATCAGATCCGCAGCGCGGCTCGTCGCCGCCGCCGGGGCCTCGCACCCCGACAACGGGTCGAACGTGATCGTCGAGGGCAACGAGCCATCGCCCACATCGCTGGGGTTGAACACGTGCACCGGGCCCCGCAACCTGCGCACAGGACCAGTGACCTCAACCAGATCGGTGCGGGTGCTCGTGGCGATCACCGCACCCGGCGCGTCGAGAATCCGGCCGGCCAGCTCGCCCGTCTTACCCGTGCGAGGACCACCCAGACGAAGAGTGACGTCCTCGACCGTCGACCACACCCGCAACCCACCGACCCGGGCCACCGGCGTAGCCAGCTCCCGCGTCGGTACCCGCAGCCGCTGCCACGACGTCAGACCCTGCAAGCTCGGCCGCAACACGGTCGCCTTGCGGCGCACCGCGAACCGCGACGCCGACCGCAGGATCGACCACCAGGACGCAACTCCATCATTGCGGCGCGACCGGCGCGACCAGCGATTCACCAGACCCGCCGAACCACCGCGCTGCCGCGACCACACCACCGCAGCACCGACCAGCAACACCACGCCGCTGATCAGAGCCCACGGCCAGTACGAGTGGCCCGGAGTGTTCGCGGGAACCCAACCCGCAAACCACGCGCCCAGCCCAGTCAACCCGGCGCCGGCCAGTGCCGCGCGAGGCAACGCCTCATTCCGGACCGACGCCACCGCGCACACGAGAAGCACCACAACGCCCGCAGCGATCGGCCACGGCCAGTACAGCGCCAGCTCACCCGACGCACCGCGAAGCAGCAGGCCCACCGCGATCAAGCCGGCGCCCAGCGCCACACTCCTCAACCCGTTCATGCCGCACCCCCGGCAAAGCCCGAACGCTCAGCCCAATCGGCAATGTCCAGGCATGTGCCGACCGCAAGGACGTCCGTGATCAACCGCTCAAGCACGACGCGTGGCACGACATAGCGGCCGCCGATCTTTACTGCCGGAAAGCGCCCACTCCGCAGGTGGCGGTACAGGGTCGACTGGTCCAAACGCAGCAGGTCGGCTGCTTCCGCGACGTTGTAGAAGACAGGTGCCGGCCGGTCCGGTCCCGCGCCCGCCGAAGTCATTGCGTGTTCCACCTGTGGCCTCCCAGCCAGCCGCTTCGGTTGATTTAGCCCCCCTAAACCGATGCGGCGCGTTTGGTGTCGATGTTGTTTAGGGGGGATAAACGGCACTCTAGGCGCCTCTCGCGGCACGAGTCAAGCCCCTCTAAACTCCCGGACATGGCGGACGTCGACGACTTCGACTCAGTGCTCCGGGAGCCTGACCCGGTGAGCCGTGCCCGCCGCGCGTCAAAGCTGCTGACCCACTACCAACAGCGGGCGACCGAGCTGGCGCGGCTGCGCAAAGCGGCCATCGAGCAAGCGCACCGCGAGAAGCACCTGAGCTACACCGAGATCGCCGCAGCTCTGGGCATCTCGAAGGGACGAATAACGCAGATTCGGAGCTCTGCTCCAGGACCTGAGCGTGCCTTCTTCGGTGTCGGGCCTGTTCAGGTTGGCGTTCCACTCCGTCGGGGAACCGATCACCGCATGCGGACCTACATCGACGCGTCAGACGCTCTCGCGCAAGAGCAAGCCGAAACCGTCTTGACGAGCCTGTCACTCGCCAGCGAGCGCTTCTCCATCGAGCCAGAGCTCGAAAAGCTGCCAGACGGCGACGCCGTGATCATCTGCGGACCGAGGTCAGCTCCGGTTGCAGGCCACCTACTCGAGAACGACTCCAAGCTCGGCTTCGCAAAGGAAGATGGGCGCTGGCGAATCGAGGACCACGTGAGCGGCGAGCAGTACTACTCGCCGCGACTTGAGGACCCGCCCAGCCCTGCTGACTTCGGCTACTTCGCGCGCCATCGCATGGGCGATCGAGTCGTCGTGCACGTTGCGGGCATCACCGCAGTCGGATCGAGTGGCGTGCTGCATTACCTGACGTCGAACGTGCGCGAGCTTTACAACAAGCTAGGTGACACTTCGTTCAGCATGGCCGTTCGCTGCACCTTTGCCTCAGACGAAACGACCATCACTGGCAGTGAACTCGTTGCAGGCCCGTACGGTTGGTAACCGATGCAGGTAGCGAAGGCTCAATGGCCGGGATCTGAGCGCAGCCAGGACCGCGTGTTCGTGACCGACCAGACCACGATCGTCCTCGACGGTGCCAGTGCATTCGTGCCAGTCGATGTGCCCACCGAGGCTTACGTAGACACGTTGGGCCAGTACCTGGTCCGAACTTTGGCCGAATGGCCCCAGCGCGATACCGCTGACGTCGTCGCAGAATCGATCTCGGCAACTGCCCACACCCTCCGGCTGGTTCCCGGCGCGTCGCCGTCGAGCACAGTCAGCATTGTTCGGCGGCGGGAGAACACTGTCGACCTCTTTGCGCTCGGGGATAGCGCGATCTACTACGGGCGCGACGATGTAACGAGTCGCCTGTGCGACAACCGCATTGCCGAACTCGGCATCGCCGAGCATCGCGAGTACCGCGAACGTCTCGCCCAGGGGCATGGGTACGACGACCAACATCGTGAACTGCTCAAAAGGCTGCAGCTAAGCCAACGCAGGCAACGGAACCAGCCAGGTGGTTACTGGATCGCTGAGGCAGATCCAGAAGCGGCACGCAACGCCCTTGTCCGGACCCTAGACGCTCGCAGCATCAGCTGGGCACTGCTCGCTACTGACGGAGCGTACGGTCCGATCACTCACCTTGGCCTTGACGACTGGCCCAACATCGCGGGGCTCGATTCCAAGGGACTCGCAACTTTGTTGCAGCGGTGCGCCAGTTGGGAAACCGAGGATGACTCTCACGGCAAGGAAAATCCGCGCGCCAAGGTCGCCGACGACAAAGCGTTGGCCGCAGTCATCCTCACCGACCTATGAAAATGACGTCGGCAGCTTCGGCATCCGTTTGCCGATCATGCTCGCTGCGGCCTGGTCCGCCGCACCGACCCAAGCGGCGTAGTGCCGCAATGTTGTTGTTCCATCACCATGCCCGAGGCGGCCGGCGACAGTGCGCAGGTCCACTCCCGCAGTGAGAAGCTCCGTGGCCGAGTAGTGGCGGAGCTGTTTGAGCTGGGTGTCGATCCCAAGCTCGGCCACCAGCCGCGAGTACCGACGCGTCAGCGAACTCGGGTCGCGCGGCTGGCTCAGATCAGGCTTCGCCGAGAACAGCCAGGTCTGGCCGGTCAACTCCACACCCAGACGTCGCAGCTGTGTGGCCGACGCCGATCGGTGCTGCTGCAGCAAAGTGACCGTGTCCTCGTCAACGGAAACGCGGCGTCCCTGATGGGTCTTGGTGTCCTTCACGATCATGCCGTCAGGGCCGCGCACGTAGTTCTCGTCGAGAACGACGATGCCTGTGTCCATGTCGATGTCTTCCCACTGCAGGGCAACGACTTCACCACGGCGGGCACCGATAACAGCTGACAGCCACACATATGTGCCCCACCACTCGGCATCCCTGTACGCAGCCTCGACGATGCGGGCCATATCGGTGGACGACGGCGGCCGCGGCTGTGGCCGGCGCTTCACCGGCAACCGCACCGCGGGCGCCGGGTTGTAGGCAATCCAGCCCCATCGCACGGCAGCACTCAAAGCACCGCTGATAATCGCGTGCACCTGGCGAACGCTCGATGCCGAGTACGGCGTGCAGACATGCTGCTGACACTCAAGGACCTTGCAGCCAACCTCCTCGCAGTCGTGCTCCGGATAGCCCGCCGCCGGCCGCCGCCCCGGAGGACGACGATGCTGCACCTCACGACACTCGTGTGGCCCATCAACCCGGTGCTCGACGAAAGGCCGGCCGCTACACCGCTTGCTGCAGCGGCGAAGATCAGCGTAGAAGCGCTCAAGCCTTTCAGACGCGTCTCGAGTGAGCAGCAACAGCGGAACGTCACCAAGCTCCGGACGGATGTACTGACGGATCGCGGACTCGTAGTTCATCCGCGTCGTCGGATCGATCTCGTGCTGCGGCAGCCAACGGTCAAGCAACGCGCCGAACGTCGACTTCGTACGCGCCACCTTCAGATCGTCAGCCTCACCCTGCAGGCGGGTCAGGACCTTCTGAGCCTCCCGGTACGCCGCCTGCTCGGCCTTGCGGTCGCCCGGCGGGCTGATCGGCACCGTCTCCCTCAACAGCAGGCGGTCACCAGTCACAGGATCGTTGCCCGCGGACACACGAACCCGGAACCCGGAAGACCGCCGCTCGATGTTCCCTCGCTGACTGGCCCTGCCTCGTCCTGCCGCCCCCATGGACACAAAGCTAGCAACCGCTGTGCCCCAAACTGTGCCCAAAGATCAACAACTTGAGCGCTCAGCTCTCCCGAAATGCAAGAAACCCGCTGGTGACAGCGGGTTTCTTGTTGGCGCGCCCGAAGGGATTCGAACCCCTAACCTTCTGATCCGTAGTCAGATGCTCTATCCGTTGAGCTACGGGCGCATGTTCAGTTGTTCTCGACCGGAGTCGAGTGATGCTCAGCTAGGCCGAGCACCGGCGGAGGCTCCGGGATTTGAACCCGGGAGGGGGGGTTACCCCCAACCGCATTAGCAGTGCGGCGCCATAGACCAGACTAGGCGAAGCCTCCCAGGTCACGACCACTGCTTAAACAGCGTACACAGGTCCCTCCCACCCCGATACAGCACCCCCAATCTTCCCGCTGACCAGGTCATTTCCGGTCTGCGAGCGCGACGAACGGGGCCAGCGAGGCGGGATTGGCGAGCGCGTCGCGGCTGACCGCCTTCTCGGGGTCGACCCCTCGCAGGATCTTCTTGACCGGCACCTCGCACTTCTTGCCGTTGAGGGTGCGCGGGATGTCGTCGACGATGACGAACCGGTCGGGGACGTGCCGAGGCGACAGCGCCGCCCTCAGTTCCCCGCGCAAGGCCGGTTCGAGTTCGGCCATACTCGCTCCTCTCGCGAGGACCAGGAAGCACAACAGCTCGCCCTCCGCTCCCGCCGACGTGTCGATGACGAGCGAGTCCAGCACCTCGTCGAAGCCCTCGACGACGCGGTAGAACTCCGAGGTGCCCATGCGCACCCCGCCCCTGTTGAGGGTCGAATCGCTGCGACCGTAGATGACGGCCGATCCCCTGCTCGTGATCTTGATCCAGTCGCCGTGCCGCCACACGCCAGGAAAGTCCTCGAAGTACGCCTCCCGCAGCCTGCTTCCGTCTTCGTCGTTCCAGAAGAACACCGGCATCGACGGCATCGGTTTGGTGATCATCAACTCGCCGACCTGGTCGGTCACCGGGTTGCCGTTCTCGTCGTACGCCTCTACGGCGGCACCAAGACAGCGACAGGACAGCTCACCCAGCCACACCGGCACCGTCGGCGCTGAACCGACGAACGCGGTGCACAGGTCGGTCCCACCCGAAACGGAACAGATCTGCACCTGCTTGCCGACAGACTCGGCAATCCACCGGAACCCCTCGACACTGAGCGGCGCGCCGGTCGAGCCGAGCGCGCGCACCGAGGAGAGGTCGAACCGTTCGGCGGGACGCAAGCGCTGCTTGAGGCAACTCTGCACGAAAGGCGCCGAGGTACCGAAATACGTGATCCGATGTTGCTCGGCGAGCCGCCACAACACGTTGAGGTCCGGATGCCCCGGACTTCCGTCGTACAGCACGACCGTCGAGCCGACGAGCAGACCGGAGATGAGGAAGTTCCACATCATCCAGCCGGTGGTGGTGAACCAGAAGAACCGCTCTCCCTGTCCCAGATCGCATTGCAGCGCCAGCGCCTTCAGGTGCTCGACGGTGATGCCGCCGTGCCCCTGAACGATGCCCTTAGGGAGGCCGGTGGTCCCCGACGAGTACAGCACCCACAACGGATGGTCGAACTCGACGGGATCGAAGGCGAGCTCGGCATCCGCGTGTTCGGCCAGCAGCGCGTCCCAGTCACGGACTCCTGGCAGGGTCCCGCTTCCGACGTAGTCGACGAGCACGGTCGCGGAAAGCTCGGGCAACCTCGACCTGAGCTGTTCGACGGTCGGTCTTACGTCGAACGATCGTCCATTGTAGACGTATCCGTTTACGGCGACGAGTACCTTCGGCTCGATCTGGGTGAACCGATCGGCCACCGCGCTCACGCCGAAGTCGGGAGAGCACGACGACCACACGGCACCGAGGCTTGCCGCCGCGAGAAAAGCAACCAGCGTCTGCGGACAGTTGGGCGCCAGCGCGACGACCCGGTCGCCCTTGCCGACACCGAGTGACCGCAAACTCGCTCGCGCGGCCGCGACCCGCCGCCGCAACGCGCCGAACGTAAGCTGCTCACTGACGCCGTCTTCCCTGTGAAAGATGACGGCAAGTTCGTCGTCGGCTTTCTGGGCTCCGCCGACACCACCGGTGAGCGCGTGCTCCGCGTAGTTCAGCTCCGCACCGGAAAACCACCGCGCGCCAGGCAACTCCAAGCCGGAAAGCACTTCATCGGGCGCCTTGCGCCATCGCACCCCGAGGTATTCCGTGACAGCGGACCAGAACTCGTCGATCGAATTCGTTGAGAATTCCCACAACTGTGTGTAATCGGCAAGGTCGACCCCGCGTTCAGCACTCAGCCATTCGCGAAAGCCTTCGATTCTGGCTCCGGAAACCCGGTGCGGATCCGGCCGCCACAACACTTCGGGGACGTCGGCTTCGGCGCTCATGCCAACGACCCTAGGCTACGACGGCCGCCATTTCCTCGATCGAACTCAGCGCAAGTGCGCGTCGAACCAGGAGAGCGTGCGCTGCCATGCTTCGGCAGCGGCGGCTGGATCGGCGTCGAAGCGGTGGTTGGCTCCCGCGTAGCGAACGACGTTGGTCGCGACCTTCGCCTCCGCCGCCGCGTCCCTGAGCCGCTCTACCTGTGCCGCGTCGGATTCGCCTCCCGAGTCGCCGTAGATGCCGAGCCACGGGCTGGTGAGGCTGCCCGCGATGTCGACAAGGGCAGGCAGCTCGTCGGAGACCGGCTTGTCGATGCCACGCCCTCCCACGCTGACCGCGGCCCCCAGCGTGCGGTTGGCCGCGACGACGAGCGCAGCCGTGGCACCGAGGTCGAAGCCGACGACGCCGAGCAGGTCACCGCTGATGCCGCGCTCGACGAGCCAGGCGAGCGTGGTGTCCGTCGCGGCGAGCACGTCCGCTCCGTTGAGCGGGTTTCCGTCTTCGTCGATGTGCGGCGCGACGGCGAGCCAGCCTTCGCCCGCGAGACCCGCCACCAGCAACCGCACCGCGTCCGTGATGCCACCTGCTTCATGGAGAACGACGAGGCCGCCCCTCACGACGCCTTCCGGTTCGGTGAACGAGAGGCGGACTGCTCTGCCGTCTGTGTGCTCGTAGTCCTCGGTGCGGGTCTGCGTCATCTCTCTACTCAACCACCGACACCTGACCCTCAGTCAACGTGAGGTTGCGGATATCGGGCGAGATAAGTTGGGTGGCGAACCCGTTCGACTTCCGAGGAGCCGCACATGTCCGCCCCCATCAACCCGAGGGCCGACCTCGCAGCACTGCCGGCCTACGTCCCCGGGCGGTCGGTGCCCGGCGCGATCAAGCTCGCGAGCAACGAGGTGCCAGGCGGCCCGTTGCCGAGCGTCGCCGACGCGATCTCGCACGCGTTGCAAGAGGTCAACCGGTATCCGGACATGGGGTCGCAGGCATTGACGGCCCGGTTGGCGGACGAGCTGAAGGTCCCCGAGTCGCGCATCGCGATCGGCTGCGGGTCGGTGTCGTTGTGCCAGCAGCTCGTGCAGGCGATGTGTGCGCCCGGCGAGGAGGTGCTGTACGCGTGGCGCTCGTTCGAGGCGTACCCGATCGTCACGCAGGTGGGCAACGCGACCTCGATCAAGGTGCCGCTCGACGGGACCCACACCCACGATCTCGCCGCGATGCTGGCCGCGATCACCCCGAAGACCAGGCTGATCTTCGTGTGCAATCCGAACAACCCGACGGGAACGGCCGTGCGCAGGCGGGAGCTGGCGAGCTTCCTCGACGCGGTTCCCTCCGACGTGCTCGTCGTGCTCGACGAGGCCTACCGCGAGTTCGTCACCGACGAGGAGATCCCCGACGGACTCGAATTCGTCGCGGACCGGCCCAACGTAGCCGTTTTGCGAACCTTCTCGAAGGCGTACGGGCTCGCGGGACTGCGAGTCGGCTACGCGGTCGGCCACGAGGACGTCGTCACGGCGTTGCGCAAGGTGTACGTGGCGTTCAGCGTCAACACGCTCGCCCAGACCGCGGCGATCGCCTCGCTCGGCGCGAAAGACGAGCTGCTGACCAGGTGTTCCCGCATCGTCGAGGAACGCGGCAGGGTGCGGACGGCGTTGATCGAGGCCGGTTTCGAGGTGCCGGAGACGCACGCGAACTTCGTCTGGCTTCCGCTCGGCGAGCGCACGGTGGCCTTCGCGGAGCACGCGCTCGACCGCAAGGTCGTCGTCCGGCCCTTCGCGGGTGACGGGGTGCGCGTCACGGTCAGCACCCCCGACGAGAACGACCTCTTTCTCGAAGCGGCCCGCGCCTTCGAGCGCTGATCGCGGCTACTCGACCGTGACGCTCTTGGCCAGGTTCCGCGGTTTGTCGATGTCCCTGCCCAGTTCCGTCGCGAGGTGGTAAGCGAGCAGCTGTAGCGGAATGCCGAACAGGATGGGGTCGAGTTCCGGCTCCGTCCTCGGCACTCGGAGCTCGGCGTCGGCGAGCCCTTCCGGCAGCGTCGCGTTGGTGACGGCGATGACGGGTCCTCCCCGCGCCTTGATCTGTTCCATCGTGCCGATGTTCTTTACGAGCAGCTCGTCGTCGGGAACGATCACGACCGAAGGCATGCCGCTGTCGATGAGCGCGATGGGCCCGTGCTTCAGCTCGCCCGCCTGGTATGCCTCGGCGTGCACGTAGGAGATCTCCTTGAGCTTCTGCGCGCCTTCTCTCGCGACCGGCCAGCCCCTGACCCTTCCGACGAAGAACATGTGGCGCGCGCCCGCGAACCGCCTCGCCGCGTCCGCGACGACCTCCTCAGTCTCGAAGACCTCCTCGACCCGCCGCGGCAGCGCGTCGAGCGCGGCGACGATCCTGCGGCCGTCGGCGACGGAAAGGTCGCGCACCCTGCCGAGCAGCAACGCGAGCATGGCGAAACAGGTGCTCATGTTGGTGACGGCCTTTGTGGACGCCACGGACACCTCGGGGCCCGCGTGGAGGAAGACACCGCTTCCGCATTCGCGGGCGATGGCGCTGCCGACGACGTTGACGGCACCGATGACCCTTCCTCCCTTGCGGGTGAGTTCCTGCACGGCGGCGAGCGTGTCGGCCGTTTCGCCGGACTGGCTGACGGCCACGTAGAGGGTTTCCGGATCGACGACGGGGTCGCGGTAGCGGAACTCGGAGGCCGGTTCGGCGTCGGCGGGCAGCCTCGCGAGTTCTTCGACGAGGTTCGCGCCGATCTGTCCCGCGTAGTAGGCGGAGCCGCAGCCGAGGAACTTCACCCTGCGGATGGAGCGCAGCTCGCGCGGGTCGAGGCGGAGTCCACCGAGGTGGGCGGTGGAGAACCTGCTGTCGAGCCTGCCGAGCAGTGCCCTGCGCATGGCCTCCGGTTGGTCGCCGATCTCCTTGCGCATGTAGTCGGCGAACCCGTCGAGTCCGTAGTCGGCTTCGGTCAGCTCGACCTCGGTTGGGGTCTTGTCGGTGCGGCGTGCCTGCAACGTGCTCGTGCGGTAGTCATCGGCCCGCAGTGTGGCCAGCTCGCCGTCGTCGAGGTAGACGACGCGCTGGGTGTGCCGCACGAGCGCGGCGAGATCGGAGGCGATGAACATCTCGCCGTCGCCGATGCCGAGCACGATGGGACTGCCATTGCGGGCGACGACGAGTTCGCCGGGGTTGCGCGCGTCGAGGACGACGATGCCGTAGGCGCCCTCCACCTCCCGCAGCGTCGAACGCACGGCGTCTTCGAGCGAACCCTGTTCTTCGGCGAGCCTGGCCGCGATGAGGTGGGCCAGGGCCTCGGTGTCGGTGTCGGAGACGAACTCGACACCGGTCGCGGCGAGCCGAGCCCGCAGTTGCCCCGCGTTCTCGATGATCCCGTTGTGCACGACGGCGACCCTGCCGGTGGCGTCGGTGTGCGGGTGCGCGTTGGCGTCGTTCGGCTCGCCGTGGGTAGCCCACCTCGTGTGCCCAATGCCGACGACGGCAGGCTGGTCCTCACCGACGAGGGCTCGCAGTTCGGCGACCCTGACGGCCGCCTTCGTCACCCGCAGCCTGCCCCTGTGCGGCAGCGCGATTCCCGCGGAGTCGTAGCCCCGGTACTCAAGCCGGTGAAGGCCCTCCAGCAGGATCGGCGCAGCCGGTCTGCTGCCGAGGTAGCCGACGATTCCGCACATGGTGCTCCTACCCGTAGACGATACGGCGAAGCTGCCGCGCCGAGAGCTCGCCCGCCGCGAAGGGGCGGGAAGCCAGCTCGGCGGCAAGCGCCGTCCAGATGTGATCGTTGGTGAATCCGCGTTGTTTCAGCTCGCGGTGGCGCCGCCTCACGAACTCGTCCTTCGTTTCCGCGAAGTAGGCGATGACGTCGGCGATGACCCGTTCCGCCGTCACCGACGGCAGGCCGGTCGACACGGCGACATGCCTGACGAGTTCGGGAGGCAACGGGGTCATGACTTCCGAGCCTGCAAGCCGCGCGCCGTTGGTTCAAGTTTTCTGCCCGATTCCGGGCAGGAATCACAGTTGTCGAAGGACAAGCTGGATGATGGCGGCGACACCGACGACGACGATCACGCCGCGAAGCACCGTTGGCGAGAGTTTCCGCCCGATGCGCGCGCCGAGATATCCGCCGACGACCGAACCACCCGCGAGCAGCGCGACGACCGGCCAGCTCACCGGCGCGACGAACGCGTAGACCGTGCCCGCGACGACGTTGACGACGGCCGCGAGCACGTTCTTGATGCCGTTGAGCCGCTGGATCGACTCGTTGAGCAGCATGCCCATGACCGCCATCAGCATCACGCCCTGCGCGGCCGTGAAGTACCCGCCGTAGATGCCGATGACGAAGACGGCCGTGATCAACAGGACCTGGGTGCTCCTGCCTGAGCCCTCCTTGCCTCCGTTGGCCTCGACCTTCACCGCCCTGCGGGCGAGTACCCACCTCGACACCTTCGGCTGAATGATCACCAGCACGACGGCGAGCCCGACGAGCACGGGAACGACCCGTTCGAACGCGTCAGGGGGAAGCGAGAGCAGCAGGATGGTGCCGCAGACGGCACCGAGCATCGACGCCGGGACGAAGGCGAGCAGCCTGCGGAACTCGCCGCGAAGCTCGTGCCGGTAACCGATGGCCCCGCTGATCGTGCCGGGGGCGAGCCCGATCGCGTTCGAGGTCGTCGCCGTCACCGGCGAGTAGCCGAAGGCGACGAGCACGGGAAACGTCACGAGTGTGCCGGAGCCGACCACCGTGTTGATCGTTCCCGCCCATACGCCCGCGAGGGCGATGAGAACCGCATGCCACCAGATCACGCTCGGACCATAAGCACTCGGCGGGAACCTCGCCCGCACAGGGAGCGTATACAGTGTTCAGTATCACGGTCCCCTCCGCCTCGACGTTTCACTTCCGCCACACGGGGTAGCCCTCGCCGGAACCGCGCGAGGGAGGTACTTGAGTGGACACGACGAGGTTGCGCGAGCTGGTCACGACAGACGGTCCGTTCGCCTCCGTGTACTTCGACGACACACACGACACGGCCGACGCGGCGAAGCTGCTGGAACTGCGCTGGCGCGAGGTCCGCGAGCAACTGGAGGGGCAGGGCGCCGAGGCGGCCACCCTCGACGCGCTCGAAGCGGGCATCAGAGAGGGACCCCCACCCGAGGGCCGTGGCGGCAGAGCCATGATCGCCGCGGGCGACCGGGTACTCGTCGACCGGCAACTCGATCAGCCACCAACGCACGCGGTGGCCCGGCTGTCCGCGCTGCCCTATCTGGTTCCGCTCGCCGAATTCGGCGAGCGGCCACCGACCTACGTACTCGCCGTCGTCGACAGCATCGGCGCCGACGTCACCACCGTCGACGAGCAGGGTGACATCGTCGACGAGCGCACCGTCGAGGGCTCCGACCACCCCGTGCACAAGGTGCGCGGCGGCGGCCCCGCCCACCACGACATGCAGGCCCGCGCCGACGAGACGACGAAGCAGAACATCGAAAAGGCTGCCGAGTACGTCACCGAGGCCGCGAGAAAGGCAGGCGCGACGCTGGTGATCATCGCGGGCGAAACCCAGTCCCGGAGACACCTGCACGACGCGCTACCCGAACGCGTTCGAGGGATCGCGACGGAGGTGACCGGCGGTGGCAGGCACAAAGGCGCGGATCACGGCGAACTGAAAGATCAGGTACGCCTGTTGCTCCAGCGTACGAAGCAAGCACGGCGAGACGAGACCGCCGAACGTTTTCGTACCGCGCTCGGCAGGCCGAGGGGACTCGCGGTGCAGGGTCTCGAAGCCACGACGAGCGCACTGCGCGAGGCCAATGTGGAGACTCTGCTCTTCGACAGTCCCGCCGACATCGACGTCGTGAAAGGAGAACAGGCAACGCTCGTGGCGACGCGAGCGGACGCGCTCGAAGCCGTCGGCTCCGACATCGTGATCCCACAGCGGGCAGACGAGGCGCTCGTGTTCGCCGCGATCGCCACCGACGCCGACATCGTCCACACCGGCGAGACTCTCGGGCTGACCGAGGGTTTCGGCGCAATACTCCGGCATGAGTGAACAATTGACTACGCTAAGCGGGGAAACGTTGAACGGCCGGCAACACACTGAGGTGAAAGTGACCGAAAAAGAGCCGCCGTCGCACGACGTCGGCGCCCAGGACGACATCGAGCTACGGCTCGGGGCCAACCTGGTCCACCTGCCCATCATCCGTTCCGTCGCGGCGAGCATCGCGATGAGAGCCGACTTCGACCTCGATGCGATCGCGGACCTCCGCCTCGCCGTCGACGAAGCGTGTTCGACCCTCATCACCCGTGCCGATCCACGCAGCACGATGGTCTGCCGGTTCACGATCAACGACTCGGAACTGCGGTTCAGTGGCGCCGTCAGCTCCTCGTCGAGTGACGCCCCGAGCACGGCCTCCTTCGGCTGGCGAGTGCTGACGACGCTGGCCGACACCGCGTCCTCGTGGGTGGAGCAGGGCGGCAACAACGGTCAGCGCAACTGGGTCCACATCGAACTCGCCAAACGGAAGCCGGCTTTTACGTGACCGAATCGACCACGCATTCCTCACGAAGCCCCTCGGACGACTACGGACACCTCACCCCCCTTTTCGAGGAGTTCGTCAAGCTCGCAGACGACCATCCGCGCCGATCCCGGTTGCGTGACGAGCTCGTCACGGGGCACCTGCCGCTCGCGGAGCACATCGCTCAACGGTTCTCCGGCAGGGGCGTGGCCAAGGAAGACCTGGTGCAGGTCGCGAGAGTCGGGCTGATCAACGCGGTCGACCGGTTCGACCCCGACCGGGGCTCCGATTTCCTCTCCTACGCCGTGCCGACGGTGATGGGCGAGGTACGCCGTCACTTCCGGGACACCGGCTGGGTCATCAGGGTTCCCCGCAGGCTCAAAGAGCTGCACCTCTCGATCAACAACGCGAGTACGCAACTCTCGCAGAAGCTGGGCAGGGCACCGACCCCGAGCGAGATCGCCCAGCAACTGGGGCTGACGCCGGAGGAGGTCTACGAGGGGCTCGAAGCGGGCAACGCCTACCACTCGATGTCGCTCGACGAGGTACTCGCCGGCGACACCGAAAACCTTGCCCTCGGTGACACGCTCGGTGTCGACGACGCGGGACTCGAAGGCGTCGAGAACCACGAGACCTTGCAACCACTGGTGCGGGAGTTGCCGGAGCGGGAACGAACCATTCTCGCGTTGCGCTTCGTGCACAACATGACGCAAACCCAGATCGCCGAGCGCATCGGCATTTCGCAAATGCACGTGTCCCGGCTGCTCGCCCGCACGCTCGACAGGTTGCGTGATGGCCTCGTCGAACACCCGGAAGAGGGTTGAGGCGTACTGCTTCCGAGGTCGTTTCGGCTGCTCACAGGCCGGGTAACCGGCGCGCATGAGCACGCGGAAGGACACACTGGCCACGTATCGCGCCAAACGCGACCTGCGTCGTTCCGGTGAGCCTTCCGGCGCTGCCGAACATGGCGGGGACGAACCCCGGTTCGTGATCCAACGCCACGACGCTTCGAGCCTGCACTTCGACTTCCGGCTGGAGATCGGCGGTGTGCTCGTGTCGTGGTCGATCCCGAAGGGGCCGTCCCTCGACCCCGGCGACAAGCGGCTCGCCATCCGCACCGAGGACCATCCCCTGGACTACGCGCGTTTCGAGGGACGTATTCCGAACGACGAGTACGGCGCGGGGACCGTGATCGTCTGGGACACGGGGACGTTCGAGCCGCTTGGCGAGGAATCCGCGGAGCAGGCACTCGACAGCGGCACACTCCATGTGTGGCTGGAAGGCGAGAAACTGCACGGTGCCTTCGATCTCGTCCGCACGAGGATGAGCCCAAGGCAGGAACAGTGGTTGCTCATCAAGAAAAACGACGAGGGCGCGGACCGGCGGCGCAAGCCTGCCAAGACGCAGCCCGAGTCGGTGCTGAGCGGCAAGACCAACAGGGACCTGGCTTGAAGTGGCGCGAACCGATGCTGGCAACGCTCACCGACCAGTATTTCTCCGACCCCGACTGGATCTTCGAGCGCAAGCTCGACGGGGTCAGAGCATTGTGCGTGCGCGAGGCAGGCGAAGAACCACACCTGTGGTCGCGCAATCACCGCAGCGCCGACGCGAGCTACCCCGAGCTGGTGACCGCGCTCGCGGAGCAGGGAGGGGAAAGCTTCGTGGCCGACGGCGAGATCGTCGCGTTCGACGGCGACCAGACGAGCTTCGCCAAACTCCAGCCGCGCATCCACGTCAACGATCCCGCGAAGGCGAAGGCGACCGGGATTCCCGTTGTCTACTACCTTTTCGACCTGCTTGAGTACGACGGCCAGGACGCGACCCGGCTTCCGCTGCGCCGGCGCAAGGAACTGCTGCGGCAGGCTTTCGACTTCCACGACCCGCTCCGGCTCTCGATGCACAGGGTCGGCGCTGGCGAGCGGTTTCTGCAGCAGGCGTGCGAACGCGGCTGGGAAGGGCTCATCGCGAAGCGGGCCGACGCGCGCTACACGAGTGGCCGCTCGCGTGACTGGCTGAAGTTCAAGTGCGTCAGCGATCAGGAGTTCGTCGTCGGCGGGTTCACCGACCCCTCCGGCGCGCGAGCGGGCTTCGGCGCGCTGCTGATCGGCTACTACTCCGGCTCCGATCTCCGCTACGCGGGCAAGGTCGGCACCGGTTACGGCGACGCGACGTTGCGCGACCTTCGCGGCAGGCTCGACGACCTCGCCGTCGAGGAATCACCGTTCGTCGACCAGGTCAGGGAACCGAGAGCGCATTGGGTTCGCCCGGAAATGGTGGTGCAGGTCCGGTTCAGCGAGTGGACCGGAGACGGGCGACTGCGGCACCCTCGATTCACCGGCCTGCGCAACGACAAGGCGGCACACGAGGTGGTGCGGGAGGTGCCATGAGCCCTTCGTCCCTGGTCAGCAACCCGGACAAGCTCTTCTACCCGAGCGGCGTCAGCAAAGGCGACGTCGTGGGCTACTACGACGACATCGCCGAAACGATGCTGCCCCACCTGCGAGGAAGGCCGCTGACGCTGCGCCGCTATCCCGACGGGATCGAAGGCGAGGGCTGGTTCCAGAAGGAAGCGAGCAATCACTTCCCCGATTGGCTGCGGGTGGAAGCAATTCCGGCGCGCGGCAAGGAAGGCGACGTGCACCACGTGGTGTGCGACGACGCGCGAACGCTGGTGTACCTGGCGAACCAGGCCACCATCGAGTTCCACGTCTGGCTATCCACTGTGGACAACCTGGACAACCCCGACCACATCGTGCTCGACCTCGACCCACCCGACGGCACCTCGCTCTCCGAACTGCGCGGCGTGGCGAGAAGGACGAGGGACCTGTTCGGCGAGCTCGGCCTCACCCCGTTCGTGCAAGCAACGGGCGGAAGGGGCTACCACGTCGTCGCCCCGCTCGACGCCGAGGAGAACTTCGACACCGTGCGCGAACTCGCCAGAGCCGTCGCCGACCGGCTCGCCGAAGCCGATCCGGAACGGCTGACGACGGCGCAGCGCAAGGAAAAGCGCGGAAACCGGATCTTCCTCGACACGAACCGCAACGGTTACGGGCAGACGTTCATCACCCCGTACTCGTTGCGGGCAAGGAAAGGCGCGCCCGTCGCCGCGCCGCTCGACTGGCAGGAGCTGAGCAGGATCAGTCCCGACGGCTTCGACATCGACAGCATGCGGCGAAGGCTCGCGAGGAAGACGGATCCGTGGGACGAGATCGACGCCCACCCCGGCTCGGCTACCGCCGCACTGGACAAGCTGACCTAGGAGTAACCGTGGCACGAGCGATCTGGAGTGGTGCGCTCAACTTCGGCCTTGTGACCGTTCCGGTGGAGCTGTACAGCGCGACGGAAGACCACACCATCCACTTCCGGCAGTTCCAGCGCGGCACCTCCGACCGGATTCGCTACCGCAGGGTCAACGAGCGCACCGGTGACGAAGTCCCCTACACCGACATCGTCAAGGGCTACGACCTCGGCGGCGACGAATACGTCATCGTCGAGCAGCAGGAACTCGACGAGATCGCGCCAGGTCGCTCCCGCACGATCGACATCGACGCGTTCGTCGACCTCGAACAAATCGACCCCGTCTACTTCCAGAAGACCTACTGGCTCGCGCCCGCGAAAGAGGAATTCGGCAAGGCGTACTCGTTGCTCATCGACGCGATGGGCAAGACGAACAGGGCAGGTGTCGCGCGATTCGTCATGAGAGGCAAGGAATACATCGCGGCGGTGCGGTCAGGCGATGGCGTGCTCGTGCTCAACACCCTGCTCTTCCCGGAGGACATCAGGGAGCCGTCGAAGGAGATCAGCAAGCTGCCTGCCAAGAAGCAGTCCCAGGCCAAGGAACTGGACATGGCGGTGAGCCTCATCGAGTCGATGGCCGAGGAATGGCGGCCGGAGGACTATCACGACACCTACACCGAGCGGGTCAAACAGCTCATCGACGACAAACGCGCGGGCCGCACGGTGACCCCTGCCGAGCAGCCGCCGGAGGCGACCAAGGTGGTCGACCTCTTCGAAGCCCTCTCCCGCAGCGTCGAGAGCCGCAAGGGCAAGAAGGGCGGTTCGGCCAAGAAGAAGAGCCCCGGCCCCGAGTTGCACGATCTGTCGAAGAGCGACCTCGACGACATGGCCCGCGAACTGGGGGTCAAGGGCCGTTCGAAGATGAACCGCGAGCAGCTGATCGACGCGATCACCGAGGCGGGAGGACCGCCGAAATCCCGACGCAAAGCCTCCTAGCGACTCACCCGGCCCGATGGCCTCGGCGACAGCCTTTGCCGAACGTGACCGGAAGCCCGCCTTCGTGGAGGTATTCTCCTCGCGCCGGGTAGCCGCGACCACATTGCCCGGCTCGCGGCACGGCGGAGGAGCGCGATGACATCCGGTTCGGCACGGCGTGGGCAGCGGCCCGCGGACACCACCAGCTTCGAAAAGAAGCTGACCAGGATCTGCGTCGGGCTCGTCATCGCTGGCCCGGTTCTCGGTATGGGCGCGGGCATGCTCGGCGCCGGGGAAATCTACCCCTCCGACTACATGATCCCGGTCGCGCTCGGCGTGATGCTCGGCCTGATCGGCCTGGGGCTGCTGATCGCGGCCTGCGCCGGGTTGTACCTGCTCGGCGGCTGGAAGGCGACTCCCTTCGGCTTCGCCTTCGTCGGCGGGTTCGCCGCCCTGGTCTACGGCTTGGTCGAGATCGACAGGGCGTGGCGCGACACCGGCGTGATCCTGCTCGCGATCTCCTGTGCGGCGTTCTGGGTGGCACCCGCCCTATCGAAGCGCCCGAAGAAGAGCGGCAAGCGCGCCCCGGCCGTCCCGGGCAAGACGGCCGGTGTCGGCGGCGTCTTCGCGGTCGGCGCCGCGATCGCGATCGCGGGCCACCTCACCGACGTCTGGTGGCTGATGTTGTTCGGCGCGATGGCGGCAGGCACGGCGGCTGGCGGAGGCATCGCCATGTGGCTCGAACGGCGCGCTCAGGACGAAGCGGCCTAGCGGGTTCTCCTCGAACGGCGATCGGGGCCGTCGTTGCGCATACGATCACGGCGTGCCGATGGCCAGGTTGTCCACCCGATTGCGGACGGTGCTGCGTACCAGCATCGGTTTCGCCGTGCTCGGGTTCGGCTCCAGTTTCTGCGGCGCGGGCCTGATCGCGCTGCTGCTGGTGTTGCAGGGCATCCCGGCCGACGTCGGCAGGCACGCGTGGATCATCGGCGTGTGCGCGGCGGGCTACGTGCTGCTCTCGTTCCTCGTCGGCACCGTGTGGGCGGGCCTGCTGCAACGCCGTACGGCCGTGTGGTTCGTGCTGGGCAGGCAGCCGACGCCCGACGAGGCGAGACGCGCCTTGCGGCTGCCGACCGACCTCGCGATCGTCACGGGAACGCTGTGGTCGTCCGGGGCACTCGTGCTGGGAACGCTGACGGCCGTACTCGGTTCGTGGCTGGCCGCGCTGAGCCTCGCGCTGGTGATCCTGCTCGGTGGGCTCGCGACCGTCGCACTGACCCATCTCGCGGCCGAGTGGGTCGCGCGGCCGGTGATGATCATGGCGTTGCGTGTGGCTCCGCCGAGCGGGACCCTGCCGGTGACCGTGCTGACCAGGCTGCTGCTGACCTGGGTACTCGCCAGTGGGCTTCCGCTGTGCGGCGTGTTGTTGATCGTGTTGCCGCCCTATCTCGGCGGGGGCGACCCCACGAACAGCCTCATGACACTCTCGCTGATCGGGCTCGTGCTCGGCGCGCTCGCCACGGCCCTGCTGGCCCGCTCGGTGGCCTCGCCGCTGCACAGGCTGCGCGGGGTTCTCGGCAGGATCGCGAAAGGGCACACCGACATCACGGTCGGCGTCGACGACGCCGGCGAGATCGGGATGCTCCAGAACTCGGTGAACGATCTCGCGAGTGGGCTGAGGGAACAGGAACGGCTACGCGACCTCTTCGGCAGGCACGTCGGCGACGACGTGGTCAGGCACGCGCTCGAACACGGCGTCTCGCTTTCCGGCGACGTACGCGAGGTGACCGCGCTCTTCGTGGACGTCGTCGATTCGACAGCGCTGGCCGCCTCCCTTCCCGCCGACGAGGTCGTCCGCAAGCTCAACAAGCTCTTCGCGGCCGTCGTGGCCGCGGTCGGCTCGCAGGGCGGCCTCGTCAACAAGTTCCAGGGTGACGCCGCGCTGTGCGTGTTCGGCGCGCCGACGCGTCACCACGACCCCGCCGGCGCGGCGCTGAGGGCGGCGAGGGCGATCAGGGACGAGGTGTCCTCGACCGGCGAACTCGACCTCGGCATCGGCGTCGCGGCAGGCCCTGCGTTCGCGGGCCAGCTCGGTACGGCGAGCCGATTCGAGTACACGGTGATCGGCGACGCCGTCAACGAGGCGGCGAGGCTCACCGAGCACGCGAAGCAGGTGCCCGGCCGGATACTCGCGAGCGATTCGGTACTCGCCGCGAGTTCGGACGGCGAGCGGGAGCGCTGGCACCAGCACGACACCGTCGTACTCAGGGGGCGGCCGGAGCCGACCGGCGCCTGGGCCGACCGCCGCTGAGGCGCGTCTGACGATCCCGTTGCCTGCCGCGCGGCAGAGGATCATCAGACACGCCTCAGCCGGGAGTGATCTCAGGCCACCGGAAAGCGGTTGCCCCCCAGGTGAGCCCGGCGCCGAAGGCGCTGACCAGCACCCGGTCGCCGACCTGCAAGGCGCCGTCCTTGACGCCGTCGACCATGGCCAGCGGAATCGAAGCCGCGCTCGTGTTGCCGGTGTGCTCGATGTTGACGACAAGACTGTCGGCGGGCAGGCCGAGTTGCTTCGCCGTCGCGCTGAGGATCCGGATGTTCGCCTGGTGACCGATGAACCGGTCGACGTCGCCGACGGTCCAGCCCGCCTTGTCGAGAACCGCGCGAGCGGACTCGGCCATGCGTGCGGTCGCGTGCCGGAACACAGCGGGTCCCTGCATGGTGAAGTAGCGGTCGTCGGGGTTGTCCGAGACCTTCTTCCTCGACCCGCCCGCCGGTACGACGAGCAGGTCGGCCAGCTCACCGTCGCTGTGCAGGTCGAACGGTCCGATGGCACCGAGTTCGTCAGCGCTGCCTTCCCGCAGCACCACCGCACCGGCGCCGTCCCCGAATATGGGGACGGTTCCTCGGTCGTCGGGGTTGAGCAGCGTGGTGAAGGCATCGGCGCCCACCAGCAGCACCCTGCGCGCCGCTCCCGCCGCGATGAGCCCCGTCGCGGTCGCGAGCGCGTAGACGAAGCCACTGCACACCGCGTTGACGTCGAAGGCCGCGACACCGCGGAGGCCGAGACCACTGGCGACCTGGGGCGCGCTGGCCGGGCAGATCTGGTCCGGCGTCGCGGTCGCCAGCACGACCGCGTCGACGTCGGAGGAACCCGCCGAATCCAGTGCCCGCCTTCCCGCCTCGATCGCCATGTCCACTGTGGACATCCCGGGATCGACGACGTGCCTGCGGCTGATACCGGTCCTCGTCCTGATCCACTCGTCGGAGGTGTCAAGCCGCCGGGTCAGTTCGTTGTTGTCGACGATGCGCGGTGGCAGCCAGCCTCCGAGGCCGGCGAGCACCGCCGCACCACGCTGATCATGCGTGGGCACTTGCATTCCTCCAGGAGCCGGCATCGGGAAAGGGAGAGCGAAACGCGACCCCCGATAACTTCTATGGGCTACCAATGGGTAGAGGAAAGCTATGTGACTTACGTCTCAATAAGAGGATCCGACCGTATCAATCCGGCCACTAATCGGCCTTAATGGGCGATTCAAAGGTCATGAAGCCGTTACGGACAACCGGATTGACCGCCTGGGGGTCAATCCGCCGAAGGTGCGAGATCCAGCAGGGGCGCGAAGAAGTCGGGACCTACCTCGCGAACGTCCCGAACGTACTCATCGCCTTGGCGCCACCCAGCGCCGCCAACCGCACCGCGTACCGGCCGACACCGTCAGTGGCCCCGGTGATCAGCACTCGCCTGCCGAATGCGCAGCCCGCGCGGTACCGCGACACCTGCCATCGGCAGCCACGCAGCGTCGGCGAGGTCGACGCCTTCCGGCACCTCGGCGACCGCGGTGACGTCCACCACCATCCGTCGCCCCGCACCGAACGCCGCGACTATCCACAAGAGACGGCAGACAGTCCTATGCGGACAGCCCGCTAACCCGAATAGGGTCACTCACCATGGTGACAGTGCGCGTCATCCCAACGCTCACCGCCGTCGTCATCACCGGAATACCGCGCGTAGCGATCGAGATCGTCATCCGAACGGTCATAGTTTTCCGGGTCGCCGTATTCGGCGTAACGACCGGAGTAGTCGTCCGAGCCCGATCGGTCGACATACCCGGAACGCTCGGAGTACCGGGATTTCTCGTAGTAATCCCGGACAGGCCGCACCAGTTCACGCAGCTGCTCACGCATATCGGGCCGGCCCTGCTCACTCCTCGGCAGTTCCGCCCGCATGTCCGGAGCACTCCACTCCTGCTCGGGCTCCTGCACCGACACCGGCGTGAACTCCGGTTCCGGCTCCTGCTCGACCGGCACGGGTACCGGTTCCTCTTGCGTCACTTGGGGTTCCGCGGGTTGTGGCGGCGCGACGTCCTCTGCTGGCTCCTCGGCCGGCTCAGTGGGAGGGGGTTCGGCGACGACGATCGGCTCCTGCCCCGAGGTACCACCGAAATCCGCGGGACGTCCGACACCGAGAACCGCACCGACACCGACGACGAACATCAGAACAGCGGCGACCATGCTCGCCGCGCCCGAACGATTTACGCCACGACGGGCCGGCTCGTCATCTTCGGCGCCGACGCCATTCGCGAAACCGAGCCCCCGGCCCGAACTCGCACCGATGATGCCGGTGCGATCGAGCAGTTCGGCGTCGTGCGGTGTTCGACGCAGAACCGTGGGCGCCATGCGGTTCCTCCATCAAAATATGTCCCCCGGGAGTCGGGCCGAATAGACCGGCCCGAACGCTGTCTACCCTTCTCCCCTTGCCGTGTCACTAGTCCACCCCGCCTTTCCAGGCAAAGGAACTCGATCGAGTGAACGAGTTCGGCGGCGTCGACAGTGACGCGATCAAGGCGGTCGACCAGCGAAGTGAACGCCACCCTCCTGGACTAGAAATCGCGAACCCGCGCCGAATTGTCTCTACTTGGAGTTGATCGGGTTGTGATTCGTCCGATCGGCGCATCACGATGCGGCCAGGTGGCAGTCTCTCAACCAGAACGACCGCACGTATCCGCGTGTGACCCGGAAAGACGGGAGTGTGCTGTGCAGGGCGACGCCGTACACCAGAGCCAGTTCGTACACCTCAACGGTTGCAGCACACCTGTGCTGTCGAGGCTGTCGTACACGACAGCGGATCCCTTCACGATTGCCATCGCCTTCCGCATCGACGCGGGCGAGTGGATCGAGTGGGAGTTCGCGAGGGACCTGCTCATCGAGGGACTGGACGAGCCGACGGGCATCGGCGACATCCGGATCAGACCGGACCTTTCCCCCGACGAGGAAGTCCTCGTGTTCGAGCTCGAATCACCCGACGGCTACGCCGTGGTCGAGATCAAACGCAAGGAGGTGGAACTGTTCGTCGACGCGACGATGGATTTCGTTCCACAGGGAACTGAGAGCGCGCACCTCGACATCGACGCGGTGATCGCGGACCTCACGACGGCGAGGCCCTGAGGTCCGCGAGCGGGCTCAGCCGCAGGCGTTCTTGGCCCGCAACACCCGATCCAGCGATTCCGAGACCCGCTGTTGCGACAGTTCCCCTGTCGCGACAGCGCTCTCCAGCCGGTCGAGCACCGGCCCGACCTGCCCACCCGAGGACCACAGCGCCTGGTCGGCGCCTGCTTGCAGGGCCTTCAGCACCGCGTCGGGAAGCGAGTATCGATCGGTGATCGCGCGCATGGCCCCGAGGTCGTCGGTGACGACCGGACCGGAGAACCCGTAGTCGTCGCGCAACAGCTCGTAGGCGGGCGCGGCGATGGACGCGGGCTCGTCACCCGTCAGATCGGGCACGGTCAGGTGGCCCACCATGACGCCGACGTCGCCGTACTCCTCGATGTTCTCGTACGGCTTGAGGTCGTGCTCCCGCAACTGGGGAAGGTTCGGGGTCGTGACGGCACCGGTGTGCGAGTCGCCGCTCGCGTTGCCGTGACCGGGGAAATGCTTGAGCACCGGCTCGATCCCGGCAGCGGCGAGCCCTTCCGCGAACGCTTGCGCGTACTCCCTCGCCACGTCGGGGTCGGCACTGAACGAGCGATCGCCGATGGCCATGCCTGCCGGTTCGTCGGTGAGGTCGACGTCGGGTGCGTAGTCGACGGTCACTCCGCGTGCGGCCATCGCCTTTCCTCGCTCTTCGGCGACATCGCGGACCTCGTCCGGTGTCATGGTCGCGGCCATGTCCCTCGCACTGGGCAGGTCGCCGTCGAGTTCGTCGATGCGCTGGACCCTGCCGCCCTCGTCGTCGATGGCGACCGAGACCGGGACACGAGCGGCGTCGTGCACACCCGCCAGCACGTTGTCGCTGAGCAACGCGGTCGCGTTGCCGCCGATGAAAATGCCGCCGACCTGCTCGTTGCCGACGAGGCTGACCGCGCCCGCCGGATCGGAGGCGTCGACGCCGACGACGACGAGCTGGGCGACCCGTTCGCGCGGACTCATCCCGTCCACCGTCGACGTGCAGTCAGGGCCTCGCGGTGGCTGGGTGCTCTCCTCGGGGGCAGCGGAGGAGCCGACGCTTCCCGACTGCTCCGGCGGCTCTTGCGGAGGGGGATCCTCGCCGGAACCCGTCGAGGAACAGCCCGTGGCGACGAGGCCGACCATCGCGGCGGCCATCAACAAACGCTTCATCGTTTTTCCACGGTACGTGGTGTTCAGCAGTCGCTCGTGAGCGCCGCGCCACATCCGGTGACAGTGAGCCGAGTGGGTGCCCCCGTGCCGGAGCCGTCGCGAACCCACTCGGAGACCGTCGTGGTGGCAGGCGAAGGGGCCCTCGTCGACGCCGGTATCGCGGGCGGGTCCGTTCTCGCCGACCAGATCACGACTCCGCCCGCGACAAGCAACGCGGCAGCTCCCGCGACCGCGAGCGACATACGCTTGCCCTTGTCGGCGGGTGGCCTGCGCAATGCCGCGCGGGCCAGAACGTCGGCACGCAGCAAGGCCGGTGCTCCCGCCTCAGCCATCGCCGACCGGCCCTCGACGGTTTTCTCTCCCGCGACGGCGACGACGTCCCCTGCCGTCGAGCGCAGCAGCGGCCAGAGCGCGGAGGGGTCCGGCATTCCGCTCATCCGCCTCACCGCGAGCACGAAGGTGTCCCGCACTCCGTCCGCCGCCGCGTCCGTGTCACCGAGCGCGGACAAGAACAGATCGTGCAACCGGTCGGCGTAGCGGTCGTAGATCTCGGCGAGCGCCGCATCCGCGCCGATGACCGGTCCGGTGCGGGGTCCGGCATGGCCGCCTCGCGCCGCGCGTCCGGCGGACCCGCTTTGTTCGGCTTGTTCGGCCGTGAGTACAGCGGCGACCAGTTCGGCGTCGGTTGGCACGGTCGGCTCCCTACCTTGAGCGGCAACCACGGGGCCTTGCTCGGCCCCGTGGTCTGTGTGTCGTCGCTCGCGGCGCCACCGCTACGGCTTCCGGCGGAATCCGTATCTTCGTTCACCCTCAAGAGTGCCGTCCATCCTGCTGATCACGAGCACACTGGGAATGTCCGCTCTGGCCACCCTCGCCGCCTCGCTGACGGCTTCGCGTTTGCGGCAGTGGCGGGAAAGGACCTCGTCGTCCCGTTTGACCAGCCAGGTCAACGAGTCCGGGGAGAAAACGAACTGGACGGAAAAGCACGAGCGTCGCATGTCGACTCCTTGGTGAGCTTCACTTGAACGGAAGCATTGCAATAGTGGCACACTGTATCGACACTGAGACAAATGGCAGAGTTGACACACCCCTGTGATAGTGAAATGCAGGACTCACGGAGGGCGGAGCCATGGAAGGCCGGATGGACGCGCGTCGGCTCTACGACGCGCTCGACGCACAGCGGAAGTCGCGCGGCCTTTCCTGGCGTCAACTCGCGGACGAATCGGGCGTGAGCCCCTCACTGCTCAGCAGGATGGGCAACGGACACCGCCCTGATCTCGACGGATTCATCGCGCTGGTGCAATGGCTTGGCACTCCCGCGGAAAACTTCATGGTGTGGCCACCGGCGAGCGCGGAAGGCGCGAGCGAACGAGAGGAACCCGCGCTGGAGACACAACTCGCACTACTACTCAGGGCAAGGGAGGACTTGCCCGCCGCGGACAAGGAGTACCTGCTGGAAATCTTCGCCGCGACGATGCGAAGAATCAAAGTAGACCGTCAGGAGCGGTGAAAGTGGCCCTACGGCGTGGTTTCAAGGAAGCAGCACGACGGATCGCGCTCGACGTCCGCGCCGAACTCGGCGTCGCGGTGTTCGCGCCGCTCGATCCCTACGCGCTTGCCGAACTGTACGGAATAGACATTCACGACCTCAGCGCGCCGGATCTTCCTTCCGCCGCGGTCGAACACTTCACCGGCCCCGCCGCCGACTCGTTCTCGGCCGCGCTGCTCTCGGTGGGAACCGGAAGCGTCATCATCGAAAACCACACGCACGACATGGTCAGACGCCGGTCGACCATCGCGCACGAGATGGCGCACGTACTGCTTGAGCACGATTTCGGTTTCCTGCTCACCGAAAACCAGGGATGCAGGTCCTCGGCATCGGAAGCCGAAAGCGAGGCGGCCGAGCTGTCCGGCGAACTGCTCGTGCCGAGGGACGCGGCCCGTACGGCAGCTTTCCGCGGCTGGACCGACTACTCCGTCGCCAGGTATTTCCGGGTCAGCGAGAGCATGGCCCGTTGGCGAATGAACACCTCGGCCGCCCGGCGTATCGCGCGGCGATGGCGGAACAACACCGGAAACACAGCCGAGACTCGCGGTCAACGCGGGACTTGGCTGAACAAAAGGGTTTCGAGCCGGGTTACCGGAAGCTGGACTTGAGCCGCCTGCCGCCTTCGACGGTCAGCAGCGCGGTGATGCGCTCACCGTGACGTCCGACGGGGGCACGCTCGATGAGACCCATGCCGATCAGAGCACGCGCTCCGAACGGGTCGCACCAAGCAAGACCGTCCACATAGACGTCCGGCTCGGCATTGCACGTCAACTGAACTCGCCCAGCGGCAACGGCTTTCAGGAACTCGCGATCACGGTAGGTGAGCTGCGGTGGCAACGCTGTCAGAGTCACTGGCGGATCCCTTCAGGAGGACCAGAAAGTCCACGCCAGTCTATGGATTGTTGAACAATCCGTCAACGGGCTGTCGGATTGTTCAACAAGATTGGGCTGGATGGCGCCCTCCGCTCCCCACGAGGTCGGACCGGAGAGCGTTGTGTCTCAGTTGGCGATGGACCTGGTGAACTCGCGGATCTCCCTGGCTTCCGGCGTCCCGAGCTCGTCGAAGAGGTCGCGTGCCCTGCGCCAGTGATCCTGTGCCAGCTCGGCTCGCGCGGCGCACCGGTGCAACTCGGCCAGCTCGTTGAGTCCCCTCGCCTCCTGGTAGCGCTCGCCGTGCTTGATCGCCAGCCGAAGCCCCTGATCGAAGAGGCTGTACGCGGTGGTCAGGTCGCCGATGTCCCGGTAAGTGACACCGAGGTCGACAAGCACCTCGCTCTCACTCACCGAGCCACCCGCCGACCGCGCGATGCGCAACGCCTCGGTCATGGTCGCCATCGCCTCGTCGACCCTGCCCAGCTCGCGGTAGACGTTGCCGAGCCGGTACTTCGCGTAGGCCACCTTCGGCAGCAAACCATTGTCCGTCGCCACCTTGAGCGCCTGCTGCACGTGATCGAGCGCTTCCGCGTGCCTGCCGAGCCTGCGGTAGCAATCGCCGATGTCGGCGAGGACAGCGGCCTCGCCAGCGGTGTTGCCGCTCAGCCGCGCCAGCACCAGTCCGCGCTGGTAGTTGGCAAGCGCGTCGGTCGCCTCGCCCAGCGCGGTCAGCACCAGGCCGACCTGCGAGCACACGACGCCCTCGGAATAGGAATCCCGGCCGGCGCACAGCGCGGCGGCCTGCCGCAGATAACGCAACGCCTCGCCGAACTCACCGAGCCGGTGGCACAACCTGCCAAGCGAACCCAGCGTGCTCGTTTCCAGATCGTGGTCCTCCACGCTGCGGTGGAATTCCAGCGCGCTGGACAGGTGCTGCCGCGCGTCCTCGTTGCGCCCGTGGTTCATGTAGGCAGCGGCGAGATCCATTCTGGTCAGCGCCTCGCCCCTGGCGTCCTTCGCCGCGACGGCAGCGGCGAGCGCGGCCTCGTGCGTACGAACCCAGTCCTGGTCGTGGGAAAAGCCGTACAGGTGCAGGTACTCCCTGAGCGAGCGGGTGAGCTGCCACGCGTGCACCGGCCAGCCCTGCTCGGCGGCGACGGTCACCGCGGCGATGAGGTTCGCCCGCTCCGCGTCGAGCCATTGCTTCGCGTCCTGCCTTGTCGGCAACGCGGGTGCGTGAGCCGGCGCGGTTCCCGCGAGCTCCATCTCGATGCGGTTCGGCTGGAGCCTTCGTGCCGCTTCCGCCGCCGTGTGCAGGTAGAAGTCCAGCAGCCTTCCGAGCGCGGCTCGCCTCGACTGCTCGGTCTCCTCCTTTTCCGCGACGTCCCTCGCGTAGGCGACGAGCAGATCGTGCAACCGGTATGCCTGCCCGGTGACCATGCCGATCAGGTGCTCGTCGACGAGCCGGTCGAGGAGCCTGCGCACGCTCAGTGGTGGCAATTCGGCAAGCGCGGCCGCGGCGGGGACGCTGAAATCGTCGCCGGGGTACAGCCCGCACAACCGGAACATGCGCCGCTCGTCAGCAGAGAGCGCGGCATAGGAGAGATCGAAGACGGCGTGCAGTTTGCGGCTCCCCGCGGCCAGCTCGCCCAGCCGGTCCCCCGTCTCCTCAAGCCTCGCTGCCAGCTCGGCGAATCCCCACGCGGGCCGGGACTGCAACCGGCGGCCCGCGAGCGCGACGGCGAGCGGAAGCCCGCCACACAACTCGACGACCTGATCGACGGCGGCGGGCTCGGCTGCGACCCTCGCCGGGTTCACGACCCTGACCAGCAGTTCCCGTGCCTCACACTGGGTGAAGACATCCAGCGGCAACGAACGGGCGCCGTCGAGCGCGAGCGCGCGCCTGCTCGTGATGAGCACGAAGTTGGTCGGGCTGGCCGGAAGCAGCGGCAACACCTGGTCTTCGCCATCGGCGTTGTCCAGCAATACCAGCACGTTCTTGCCGTAGAGGCGGTCGCGATACAGGCTGGCCCGCTCGTCGAGACTCGGCGGAATCTGATCGCTCGCCACCCCGAGCAAACGCAGAAACGAGGCGAGCACGGCCGAAGGGTCAGCCGGCGGTTGGTCGGCGTGCCCTCGCAGGTCGACGTAAAGCTGCTGGTCGGCGTAGCGGCCCTCGGCGAGGAGTTGGTGGGCGAAGCGCACGGCGAGCTTGGTCTTTCCGACGCCGCCCATGCCTTCGATGAGGCCGATCGTGACGGCGGTGCCACCGTCCGCGCTCGGCAGCATCTCGTGCAGCTCGTTCAGCTCGGCCTCACGGCCGCTGAAGTCCGCGATGTCGGGAGGCAACTGCCGGTGTGCGCTGACCGATGCTCTTTCCGGCTGTGACACCTCCTGGCGGAGCACCCGCTGGTAGGCGCCGGACAGCTCGGGGCCGGGATCGGCACCCAGTTCCGAGGAGAGCCTGCGGCGAAGCGTGTCGAAAACGTTGAGCGCCGCGGCCTGTTGACCGCTGCCCGCCAGCGCGATCATCAACGCCGCGTGTACCGCCTCGTGCAGCGGCTCCGCCTCGCCGACCCGCTGCAACAACGGCAGGACATCGGGGTACCGGCCAACGTCGCAGGCAACGGCCGCGTATTCGACGACCACGGCCCTGTACTCGTGGCCGAGACCGACGACGACGGGATGCGGCTGCACCGCGCCGAGCCCTTCAAGCGGTTCGCCCCGCCACAGCCCGAGTGCTTCCGCGTACAGCCCGCACGCTTCGGTGAGCTCGCCGTTCTCCTTCGCCCTCCGTGCCCTGCCGAGCAGACCCCTGTACACGAGCAGGTCGTGCTGGCTCTCGGCGACGGTCAACTGGTAACCGCCCCTTGCGGCGGTCAGCACGCCGTCGCCGTCGGCGCCCGTCCCTTGCAGCCTTCTGCGCAGTCGCGACACCCTGGATTGCAGCGAATCGACAGTCCCGAAGCCGGGCTGTTCGCGCCATACCGACTCGACAAGCACGTCGCGCGCCACCGGAGTGTTCGGCGAAAGCGAAAGCAGCGCGAGCAACACCCGTTGAGTCTCGGAACCCGGATCGATCACCGTTCCGTCGACGAAGACCCTGAGCGGGCCAAGTACCTCGACCCTGAGTCCGCTGTCCTGGGCTTCGCCGCCCGATTCGTGCATGAGCTGTTCGAGCTCGACCCTGGACAGTCCGAGCACGTCACCGAGGCTGCGAAGGGTCGAAGCCCGTGGTCGCACCACCCGGCCTTGCTCCACATCACGCAGAGCGGCAACACTCAGCCTCGCGAGGTCGGCTACCTCCCGCTGGGTCAGACCAGCACGCCGCCGGAATCCTCGGATCAGCTCCCCCAGCCGGCCACGCGAACCGGCCACAACAACCACCACCCCAATCGGAAAGCGATCCGCGAACCGCTCGGTCCTCAGGCAACTCGACGGTCAGGACAACCACTTCGAGCGCAGGCCACGCCGCTCCGGTTCCCTTTCCGCCACACTCGACCGCCGGGACCTGGCGTCCCGACCATCGCGACGTCATCCTACTGGCGGATAGCTAACAAGATCCAAGTGTTTGCCGGAAAGAAAATGACCAGTTCAACGGGCCGAGTACAGACCAACGGGGCCAGACTACGGGAGACTGCGGGTTGAGTACGGGCGATCGGGGGAGCCGCGCCCGGATCAGTACGGCTGACCGCCCCCGCTTCCGGAGCCGTCGTCAATAGCTTCCGCGACGGCCGCGAGAAGTTCGAGAACCGTGTCACCGAACAGGATCAACTCGGTGTCCGTGCCGGGATTGAAGCACAGCACATGGGTCTCGTCAGGCCACCTGGTGAGGACGGACAGAAACGGGATGGTCACACGGGGTCGGTCCCCCGGAGCTGTGACGATGTCGTCAAGCAACGACTCCGAGCTGAACACCGGGACAGCCGTGACCGGTCCACCTTCGATCTTCAGCCAGGGGAAGTCCTCCTCGGTCAACTCATCCAGCTCCACCGGGTCGGTCACCGGACGTGAGGTCGGAACCACGACGTCGGCACCGATCACCGCGTCGATGAACGCACCACCGTCCTGCTGCGCCACGGCGGCGACCAGTTCCCGCTCAAGCGCGTTGACCGGCGCCGAGCTCTGTGGCCCTGACGCGGACTCCTGGTCCACCCCGAGCCCCTCAAGGCACAGGGCCCTGATCTCACCCTCCATGAACTCGGAGGTTTCCTCTTCCACCTCGGAGATCGCCTTCAGCGACAGCTCCCCCGACGCGACCGCCGGCAACGCGGCAGGCGGCAACGCGAGCCCGATCGGAAGGCCGGGGTTGATCGCCAGCGCCCAGTCGGGGTTCCGCCACTGCCTGAGCAGGGTGGCGAAATCCGTCGTCCCGTAACCACGCACGAACCGGCCGAGGACCAGGTCCATCGACGCTACCGACGTGAAGACGAACACGTGCTCCCGCTCCAGCGCGAGCGCCGTGCTCAGCTCCCACCAGTCAGGACTGTTGCGCTCGGGCAGTTTCGGCACGTAGAGCCGGTTCTCGATCACCAGCCGCGCGAAGCGCTGGCTGTCGCCCTTCTGAAGGGCGTCCCACATGTCGGTTTCAACCTGATCAGCCGGCTGCCATCCGGATTGCACGCATTGCCACCCTTCTGCGGTAACTTTGAGGCCGACCCTAGCCCCCGGACCTGGCACGGAGTTATGGCACGCACCCTTCACGTAGCACCCGAGCAGCGCGGTGCCTTTCCCACGATCCGCGACGCACTCGACGCCGCGACGAACGGGACGACCATCGCGATCGCAGCGGGTGAGTACCGCGAAGCGTTGACTGTCCAGCAGCAGCACATCGTGTTCAGCGCCGAGGAGGACAACTCGGTCACCATCGTCTCGCCGACTCCCGACCAGCCCGCCATCACGGCTTTCGGCGCCAAGATCGAGCTGACCGGCGTCAACCTGCGCTGCGAGGAAAGCTCGGCCGCGCGCATCCGCGGCGGTCAGGCGAAGATCATCGACTGTGAGGCGTCCGCGGGCTTCGCGGCGGCGGTCACCATCTCGGAGGGCGCCGAGGTCGAACTGATCAACACCAAGATCACCGGCGGCCAGTACGGGCTCATCATCGAGGAGTCGGACGGCGTCGTCGACCGCTGCGAAATCCGCGACATCGTCGACGACGCGATGATCCTGCGGCTCGGGACGCGGGCCAAGGTCAGGCACACGACCATCACCGGCTGCGGTTTCCGCGGCATTTACATGTATCAGGCCGCCGATTCGAGCATCGACCGCTGCGAGATCTCGCACACCGGAGACGTCGGCATCGCGGTCGCCGACCAAAGTTCGCCCGTGATCACCGCCTCGTGGATCCATGACACCCAGGGGGTCGGAATCTCCGTCGGCAAGGGCTGCGGTGGCGTCATCGAGGGCTGCCGGGTCGAGAACACCGCGTCGCCCGGCATCTTCGTCGATCCCGGCGCACGCACGGAAATCCGCGAGGGTGACGACAAGGCGGGCGCCAAAACCCCCGTCGGCGCCAACGCGTCGAAGGGCAACCAACAGGATCTCGAACGCGTCGAGAAGCTGCTGAGCGAACTCGACGGCATGATCGGGTTGTCCGGGGTGAAGAGCGAAGTCAGGGCTCTCATCGACGAGATCCAGGTCAACGAGTGGCGGCGCAGCGAAGGTCTTTCGATCGGCACGGTCAGCAACCACCTCGTCTTCGCCGGTGCGCCCGGTACCGGTAAGACGACGATCGCCCGCATTTACGGGCAGCTGCTCAAGGCACTCGGCATCCTGCCGAACGGCAAGTTCAAGGAGGTCGCGCGGCGCGACCTCGTCGGTCAGTACATCGGGCACACGGCGGAAAAAGCGGCGTCGGCGTTCGACGAAGCACGGGGCGGGGTGCTGTTCATCGACGAGGCGTACACGCTGTCCCGGTCGAGCGGCGGCGGCGCGGACTTCGGCCAGGAAGCCATCGACACCCTCGTGAAGCTCATGGAAGACCACCGCGACGAGGTTGCGGTCATCGTCGCCGGGTACACCGGCGAGATGCGGAAGTTCCTCGACGCCAACCCCGGCCTGGCTTCCCGGTTCGGCAAGACGCTCGAATTCGAGAACTACACGCCGGATCAGCTCGTGCAGATCGCGAGGCATGTCGCGAAGGGCGCCGACTACGAACTGGCTGAGAACGTAGAGCTGGCGTTGCTGGAGTGGTTCTCGCAAATCGAGCGGGACGAGAGCTTCGGTAACGCGCGTGAGGCCCGCAAGCTGCTCGAACGCATGCGCAAGGCACAGTCGACCCGGCTGCGGGCGCTCGGCCGCAGGCCCGACCGCAGCGACCTCACCACGTTGAACCTCGACGACCTGCTCGAAGCCGTCAGCGAAAAAGGCTGAGGGACTTCGAAACAGCCGCCGCTATCGCGGGAATCATCGCGATAGCGGCGGAGTCCGTCCACAGTGGGCGCCGCGCGCTCGTCCTGTCACGTTCTCTTCGGACGTCTCGTCCTCCACCCGACAAGTGTTGGAGAGCGAGGGGACTCCCATGATCGACCCGTGGTGGCCAGTAGCCGTCCTGGCTTTCATCCAGGCTGGTGACGCCTTCCTGTGCTGGAAGCCGGTCGCCTTCGTCCGTGACTGTCTGCGCGATGTCGGCTTCCCGCCGCGGTTCTGGCGAGTGCTGCCGCCGCTGAAACTGACGGCGACTGCCGGGCTCGTCGCGGGAATCTGGTGGCGCCCGCTCGCCGTGCTCACGTGTGCCGCTCTCGTCGCGTACTTCCTCGTGGCGATCAGCATGCACGTGAAGGCAAGGGACTTCGGCAGGAACCTCTACCTCAACGCGACCGGGATGCTGTTGTTGTGCACCGCCACACTGGTGTTCACCGCCCTCAGGCCGTCATGAGCTTGTCGACGTCCGGCGCGAACACGGTCATCCAATGTGGATGCAGCCGGTAGAACACCACGTCGCCGTCCCAGTCGAAAGCGTCGTCGCCGTAGAGGTCCTTGAAGTAGGCAAGCAGTTCGGGCCAACCCTC
The DNA here is from genome assembly GCF_002240355.1 of Prauserella marina. GTDB lineage: Bacteria > Actinomycetota > Actinomycetes > Mycobacteriales > Pseudonocardiaceae > Prauserella_A > Prauserella_A marina. The sequence goes on along the minus strand of NZ_CP016353.1, from coordinate 301,000 downwards.
GGCGGCCTCGCCGTCGTGCGGATTGAGGATCTCCGCGCTGCCGTGCGCGAACACCCCGAGGTCCTCACCGCGCATGTGCGCGACACTGACTGAGGGCCGAGCGGCGATGTGCTTGGCCTTCGCCGCGCTGCGCGCCGTTCCGAAGTGCCACGTGCCGTGCAGGAAATGCCCGTCAGCACCGCTGATGCGGGGCTCGTGCCCCGCCGTCACGGTCGACAAGGCGAGGGTGCACATCCCGGTCAGAATCCCGGTGAGCTGTTCGGCGTTCACCGTGCGCCCGGTGACGATCGAGCGCAGGTGCCCTGTCGAACGGGAGAGCGATGAGTCGAGAAGATCCTGGAGCCGCTGGAGCTCCGCCGTGGTTTCACGCATGAAGGTCGTTACCCATCCTGTCGGTAGGTGCGATTGGGTCGACTCCATGCTCCCCGGAAACCATGACAACCCATGGCATGGTTTCCGGGTCACGAAACGTAGCGGGCCCCAGGCCCCTCGTCAGTCGTCGGCGGCGTCGGCCATCGCCGCGGCAAGCTCAGGCACCCCACCGCCGGGCAACGTCAACTCAGTGGTCGTTCCAGGGTTGAAGCACATCACGTAGTCGTCGTCCGGCCAGCTCGCGAGCAGGTCGAGGAAGGAAATCTCGGCCCGGTGCGGCCCACCCGGCGCGACCCTGTCCAGCACCTGATGCGAACTGAAGACCGCGATGATCGGTGCCTCATCCGTGCCGAGCACCCGCCACGGGAAGTCCCTGCGAGCGATCCGACTCGGGTCGGCGACCGCCTCCGTCGTCAACGCCACCACATCGGAGCCAAGCAGCGCCAACAGGAACGCGTCGAAATCCAGGTCCTCGACGGCCGTTTCGAGCTGACGTTCCAGCTCGTTCGGAATCACGTCCGTCAGTGCCCTTGCCGCGACCTCCTCGTCGCTGCCCAGCGAAGCGAGGCACAACTGCCGCAACTGCTCGATCATGGTGTCCGAGACGACGTTCTGGATCTCCTCGACCGGCATCAGCTTCTCGATGCCCTCCGCGAGGTCGTCGACCTGCTTCACGCTGAGGAACACCCCGATCGGCGAACCGGGATTGACCACGAGCTGCGTCTCCGGATCCGGCCACCGATCCCGCAGCGAGGTGTAGTGCAACTCCTCGTAGCCACGAGCGGGCCCGGCCAGTGCCCTGAACAACGTCACAGGAGACGTGAAAACCAGGACGTGCTCGTCGTCGATCCGGGGAAGCCCCTCCGGCCAATCCTCCTGATCCCCGTCCCCGAAGGACGGCACGTACAACGGCGACGTACGCAGCAATTCCGCATACCGCTTACCGTCACTCGCCTCAAGCGCGGTCAACATGTCACGCTCGACCTCATTACCAGGTCGCCAATCCGGATCCACGGACCGCTCCTTTCCTTCGACCGGTTGTCATTCGACTATTCAGAGTACGCAGCACTAGTCCGTTTCAGACAGCACGGGATGCAGCAGTGGCTCGTTTTCACCCCAGACGAGGTGGGCAACCAACTCTGTGAGCCTGCCTTCGTCGAGCATGCCTGGCAGCACCACCGCCAGCTCGAGTCCTGTCACCATTTCAGCGGGTGCTGTTCTTATCCTGATCGACCCGTCATCGGAAATCTCGGGGACAAAACCGGCGAAGTGATCGACGGGCTTCATCCCGACCGCGACGGGCATTACGCCGTCCAGCCCGACGAAGAAAGGCATCCTGTGTTCGGCAAGACGCCGCAAGAATGCCGTCACCTCCGTAGAGTCGGTCGGCCTCCTGGTCATCGTGAACGGTTCACCGGTGAAGGTCGTGAGCAATTCGATCATGTCAGCGTGGTCGAGACGTCCTCGGAACCGGTCGTAACCGACCGGCAACTCCCGATCGTGCACCGCCCGGTAACGAGGTTCGAGAGACAACCCCGCAGCGGCCTTCTCCAACACCTTCATCCATGTCGGCGTGGTCGCTCCGGCACCGGTGTCCGGGAAGAACTCGGACACGCGCACTTGAACCGGCGGATGCACGCTCATCGACTGCGCGACCTCCTCGGTGACGACCTTGGCGAGGTGCAGACGCACCATAGGAAACGTCGCGCTCGGGTTGTCGACATCGGCAAGCGCCCGGAGTTTCTCGGGCCAGGCGGTACCGAGCGCCCACAACGCGTGGAAGATCTCGGGACTGACCAGTCCATCAGGTCTCGCGTCATCAAGTTCGAGCGAGTCGCCGAAAACGGGGCCCACCATCATCCACTTCGACACTGCGCCGAAGTTCATGCCCTTTTCGTCGGCAAGAACAATGGGGTCTGTCAGATACGTGTCGGATTTCGCCGCCGAAGCCGCCACCGCGCCAAGAGCGGTCGGCAACAGCCACATCTGGCGTTTGTACTCATCACGGTAGAAGAAGTCGTGGGTGTCCCGGAGGTCTACTCCGGCGTTGCCGAAGATCCGCCAAGCTTGTTCACGATCAGTTCGCAGGGTGCGCGGTCGATGGGGATCTCCCTTTGCCGGAAGTACCACGGTGTTCTCGGGCCGATCGAGGATCACGAGGTTAAGGAATTTGGAAAGTCCAAACCTCGGAAGGCCAAACTCCCGAATGATCTGCGCCAACACTGGCGCTTGCGTGCTGAGTTCGTCGAGAGCTTGCTGATCGAGCTCCGCTGCCTGCCGAGCTACCGAGAACCTCCACCGCGAAAGCTTGGACAGTCCCGGTGCCACATCCGTCACGGCATTCGAGGGAAGCTCCGCAGGCACCAGAGCACCAAGTCGGGCGTGCCATTCCGCCGCGAGGGCCTCGTCGGCGCTCCATTCTGCCGCTTCGGGCTCCGATTGCCGTGCTGTCAACGCGAAGACGGTGTTCACCGCACGCTGCAGCAGTCCCGGATCGCCCTCAGCCGCTTCGTGCAGGACCCGGAAGTGACGCTTCGCGGCGACTGTCTCAAGCGAGTCGAACAGCTCGCTCAGCGGTTCACTGAGGCCTTGCGGCTTATCCGGCTCTGCCATTACCTCCAATGCGGCTCGCCGAGTCAGCTCTCCCCTGATCGCGTACCGCCCCGACACCGAATCGGCTCTGGGAGGAAGCTTCGAGAGTGTCGGACTGTCGGCCAGTACCAGTCCGGTCTCGTGGAAGGGCTGGCCTCGCTCGTTGATCATCAGCACATGTACTGATTCGACACCGGTGAATGCCCTCTCAGGAGCTCTGGGATCCGGCCTGGCCGTGAAGCCGAACTCCGGCGACATCGACCACATTTCGCCGTCGTGCTTGCCGACGAGTACCCAGCGATCAGGCTCCCCCACCGTCTCGGGTGGATGAACGACCAGCGCCATAGTGCCGTCGTTTCCGATTTCGAGGAAGTACTGCGCCAACGCGGGATAGAAGTGTTCGCCCAATGTCGCCTTACTGTGCTGGAAAGGCAGTCCGAGGATCTGCTCAAGGTGCAGATACCTACCAGGGTCCCCGCCACGTGGTCGATCGAGGTCACCATCCGCGAACGAGTCTATGGTCGGTCTTGCGGGCAGCGTCGGATTCTCACCGTAGTAAGTGGACATCGCGGCAAGCAGAACCGCGGGACCCTGGGACACTGGAATACGGTTGGCATCCTCCGTGGCCGCTTTCAGCAACGCCTTGGCCCATTTCCGAGGAGCGGGCTTCGAAGGGTAGCTGCCGTCCCTCTGCCTCAGCGACTTCCTGAATTCCTCCACTTCGGACTTCGAAGGAGGACGGGACCCCCTCGGCTCGTTGTACACGACACCGATGTCGTCCGTTGTGTCCACGCCGTCATAGAGCGAGTTGAGCCGGACCCACAGGTCCGGCCTCAGGTCGACAAGACCCGCCCGCTCCGCGGCCGTAGTGGTGACCAGGTCGGACCGGACCCGTGTCAGTACGTCCATGTTCCACGTGACGGGATCGAAGTCGGAGGCGTCGACCGGTGGTTCGTACCGATGCGCGACGATTGCACCGGCAAGTTCCGACTGCGGCAGGCTTCCCAATTCGTCCTGCCATCTCAGGGCGAGGCCCTCGTCGAGCTCCATGTCGGCGGGCAAGGTGTCCCGCAAATTCCGCACCGCCCTGACGAACTCGTCAGGATTCCGCCGAGCGTCGACGATGTCGGCGATCGCCAGCAATTCGAGTCGCGCGGGAACACTCACCTGGTAATAGACGGGCAGCATCTCGGCGGGAAGAAAGGCGAGGCCCGTTTGATTCAACCCCTCGGCAATGGAAGGATCCTCGATTTCGCGCTGGGCACGCAGAACCCTGTTGGTTCTTGCCGTCATGGCCTGACGCTGCTCGGCCGGAACAGTGGCGAGGTAGGCAGCGGTCGGCGGTCGCCTGCTCAGCTCGCTGAGTGCCCGTCCCTCCATCGGAACGGCCTCGCCCCAGGCGTCATAGACAGCGGCATGGAGAGCGACAACCCCTTCGGAGAACAGCGGGGCATTCACGCTGGACCTTCCACTGACCGGATCGACATAGAACCGGATATCCCTGGCGCGTGAGTAGGCGATACCCGTCAACCTGGGTTCGTCACTGCCTTCGTGGAAGACATGCACATAGGCGTATGCGTATTCTCCTCCCGGGCGATCCGCGGGACCCGCACGCAGTGCCCTGCCGATGGCTTCGTACCCTTCATCGATTGAAACCGCCCTCTCCCCGGCAGGCAGGTCACGAACGTCGACGACCTCCTGGATGCGGGCTCCACGGCCCTTGACGCCCGCCCAGTCTTCGACCCTGCCGTCACCGCCGACTTCCCTGCCCATCGGAAGTGACGGGTCACCGTCGCGGAAACCGTCGAACGTGCGCGGTGGTGCCACGGTCGGTCTGCCTCGCAGTGTGTCGTGCAACGCGAGGTTTGCCGCGACATCGTTCTGCGTTCGGGTGGGATCGGCCTCCGGACCGGGGCCATTCACGAGCAACGTAGCCATCGTGACGGCCGCCGGGCTACCGAGGTCCTGATCGGACAATGCGGCTTGGAGTAGAAGCTGGTGGCCACTGTAGGCTTCGCGCAGGCCGCCTCGCTGGCCGAAGACGGCCGACTCTACGGCCATGAGGCCAGCACGCATCGGAGTGGCCTCACCTGCTGTCTCCGCTCTCCACCTCGGACGGTCGACATCGTCGTTGATCAGAGCCCAGTCGACGGCGAGCGCGGCGGCCTGCTCCTCGGCGGTGAGCCGAGCGAAATCCTCCCTGCGAGCAACACTGAGCAGGTAGTCCTCCTCGTCGAGCATCACCTTGGCCAACGCGGAAAGATACCTGTCGCCGACCTTCTCCCAGTCGGTTCCGGAAGGCAGCGCCGTCCGCACTCGCCGCGCCTCCGCTGAGAATTCGGTCAGCAAGTTCGCTGCTTCCGCCGTGTAGCCGGTGTTCCGCAGGACTTCGAATCGCTGGTAGGCGAGCAGATTGAGTACCATCAGCGAGCCAGCGTTCTCTCGGCCGACCGCTACCGACTCGTCGATGCCTCGACGCTGCTCCTCAGCAAGCACGTAGCTGTGTTGGCCGAGTGCATTCAGGACGTACCGAACGGCTTCGTCTTCGGTCATCTGGGTTGTCGGCACCCAGAGCACGTTCTCCAACCGGTGACCATACAGCGACCGGAGTTCGGTGGGGTCCGCCTTCTGCGGCAAGAGCAGAAAACCCGGATACCGGTATTCGGGTCCTGCCGCCGTGTAGCTGGAAGCAAGAGACCTGACTGGCGAGATGATCGGGGACAACTTGCGTTCCACATTGTCAACGGCACGCATCAACGCGTCGAACGACATCTCACCGGCGTTCGCTCGCGCCGGCCCCTGGACGGCTTTGGGCTCAGTCCGGTAATCGGGGTCGCCCGAATCGGAGAACCGGGCGACAGTGCCACCTCCCGCCAAGCCAGGAGGAATGTGTCCACTGATCTGGTTGAAGTCCGTGTCGAGGCCAGCGGGCCTCGGGTTGTCAAGCTGTGGTGGCTGGGGCGGCGAAGGTGGGCGCGGAGGTACCGGTGGTTGCGATGACCCCCTCGGCCCCCTGCCGTCCTCGTCGCGCACAAGCTGGTCGATGTCGGTGAACGTAGGGTTCTCCGGCAACCGGGTGGCGTCGTACCCGCGAACCGTCAACCACTGTTCGACCGTGTGATAGGGACCTTCCTTGTCCAAGGAGGCCGTGATGACCTCGACGGTCTGCGGCATGAACAGACCGGACTCCTTAGCGAATTCAAGGAACTCGATCGTTTGTCCCGCCGTGTACTCGGCGACCTTGGTCGCCATGTACTGGGCAACCTGGTTGCGCACGGCCGACATTGCGGCGGCATCGTAGGTGTAGCGCCAAGTGAACTGCTCAGCCTTGAGGAAGTCACCACGCCGGAACCACGTCGCCGAGGTCGCGTTGACCCATGTGGACAGTACGCCTGCCCACGCCTGAGCGAAGAGGTCCCTCCCACTCGGGTCGCCGCCCGCGATCTCGGTACTGGCGCGACTGAGGAAACCGCCCATGTTCCCGTACCCGGCCTCTTCGAGCAGGTACGCCAGTTTACCGGCGACACCGATGGGGCCGTTGTAGTAGACGCCGACCAGACTCGTGAGCTGGGCGACCAACTCCTCCGCATCGGAGCCGAAGGCGATCGCGTGTGAGTCGCCGCCATTGGGAACCATCAGGGTCGGCAGGCCGGGGAGCGACGGCAGCAACCGCACGATGAGTTGCTGCCGGTGCATACCCTTGAGTTTCGCGATCAGTTGCTTGGTGCCCGCCCTTTTCACCTTGTCGATGTTGAGGATGTACTCACCGGGCCCGAACCGCTCCACCGATGCCAGGTGGGGGATCCTCTTGACCAGTTCACCCGCTTTGCGCATTCGCTCGAAGTCGGTGATCATGACGTTCGGGTCGTCAGACCTTGGCGCCCTCGCGTCGATCAGTGCTCTCACCCGCTGCTGCACCACCGCGTCCTCCGCCTGCTCGGCGTACAGCTCACTAAGAATTTCGTCAGACTGATGGACGCGCTCAACTCTGAGTTTCCACCAGTCGTCCATCGTGTGCGCGGTTGCCGCCTCTGGCCTGAGACCGTCTTGGAGCGCCTGCGCGGCCTTTTCCACCATCGCACGCGCCGTGACGACCCGCATAACGCCATCACCGGTCGCTTGCGCGAGTTTGATGCCCTCTTCGGTCGCCGCCTCGGCGTTTCCTTGCTGGAGACTGATCGCGGTAGTCAACGCGCCACTGCCGAACGCCTTGCCCGCTGCGGCGATCCCGAGCTGACGCCGCTCACGAGCGTGCATGTGGACGACCCGCTCAAGCAACTCGTTGGTATGCGCGGTCAACCAGCCATTCAATTCCTCAACGCGTGGCCGGTTCGGCCCCACCAGCCATTGCGCGGGAAGCAACAACACGTATTCCCTGACATCGGTCCGCTTCACGACGCTCATGTCTTTTGTGGTGATCACCGGCGAGTACGGGCCGGGAAGGTCGGGACTCACCCCGATTTCGACCCTGATCTCGGCGGGAACCTTGGGCTGAGGGAGCCGCCGCTTCGCCTTGAGAACGACAGTGAGCTTGCCGGAATCCGCTTCGTCGGAATCCTTGCCCTTCCCCGCTTGCGAAGGTTCCCCGAGTTCACCACGCACCACCTCGGTGCCGGCCAGTGCCGGGTTCTTCGCCGCGGCGTCCTTGACCTGCTGTCCCGCCAACGCGCGCAGACCTTCGATATCCGACGGAATCAGTTCACCTGCCGGATGCGGGTTCACCCGCTGTCGCTGCACTTCATCGACAAATGCGTCATGCGCGTAGCTCGCACTACCCAGCAGGGTCAACGCCGTATGAGCAAAATCGATGCGTTGCTGCGGCGCCACCAGTTTTTCGAAGTTCTGCCGTTCCCTGACGGACTCCGACCACAACCAGCCCCGTGCTTGCCGATACCGGAAGTTGATCATCCGCGCGACCATCCCCGCCAGCCGACCACCCGCTCCGGCCAATGCCGTCGCGAAGATCATCTCGGTCGAGCCTGTCTGCAACGCCATCGAGGTTCCGATGATCGGCTCCAGCGGCCACACTGTGAAGGCCTCTTTGAAGTACTTGCCGAACGACGGCTGCCGCCACACTCGTGGCGCAACAGTGATCACGTCGGCGACCTGCTCGTAAAGCACGTTACGAAGCGTTTCACCGCCGGCAGCAAGCGCGTTCGGCGAAAGATAGATCCAATACCGCAGTTCGCCCTTCTTGTCTTTGTCAGCGGCATCTTCGCCGGACGATTCATCGGACGCGGATGCCTTGTCCGGCACCTTGACATCGGCGCCCCTGAGCATGATCGAGGAATGCGACTCGGTCCCTTGGACGATGGCTATTTTGGCAATCGCACCGGAGGGCAGCTTGAGCTGCAATGAGCCAAATTCCTCGATCTGGGTACCGTGCGCGTCCTGCCTCGATTCACCTGGTGGGTTCCAGCTCACCTTCGACACGTCCTGAAGAGTGTCCGCAAGCCGCTGGTTCACCGGGTAGTGGTCACCGAAACTGTTGGTGGCCAATTGGTCTGCGATGGTCCTGCCCAGCTCACGCACCGGCTTGCGCAGCGCGAGCACCTCGTCAGGTGTCAGATGTACCGGCTGCTCATAGGGCGGTGTCTCGGGCCGGCCAACGTTGTACAGATCGGTGATGGGCGTGATTTCACCGCCTGCTTCGTGAGCTCCTTCGGTGAGTTCTCGCACGCTCGGGCCGGCAAGCCCTCCCATCCATGCCGCACGCAACCTCCTGAGTTCATTGACCGCCTCGATGTGGTTGCCTCCGGAGAGGTACGTGCTCGGCGGCGACACGGCAAGCGCCCAGAGGTAGTAGACGGCCCTGCCCGCGATGTGGACAGGATTGATACCCAGTCCGGCCAACGCCGACAACGCGTAACCCATCGTCAGGCCACCCGCCGCACCGGCCTGCAACAGCGAGGTCATCCGGATTTGAACGGCCATCGTCGGCTGCTGGGGGTTGTACCCGGCGACGGCTTTCTGAACGACCTCCTTGAGTGCCTCGTTCAGCTCGTCCTTCGGGGCGTCGGCCCGAACGGTCACGGTCAGCTCGCCGCCCTCGACCCACTCGGTGTCGACGATGGGAGCACCCGCTTCCGTCGTGTACGCGAGCCGCACGGCGAACCCGGCCCGCAACATGCTCGGTAGCTTGCTGCCTTCCTTGCCCGACCACCAGGCGATCGTGACGACGTTGTGGAAGGACAACTCCATCGCGGCGAGCAGGTCGGGAAGCCGATAATCCTCCACGCGGAATTCCCTAGCCAATACGGGGAATTCGGTCGATTGTTTGGTGACGATCTTGTTGATTTGGTCGTCGAGGACACCCTTGAAGCTGGAGTCACCATAGTTCTCGGTGCTCAGGAGCAGCAGTGCCCTCGCCAACCCCGGAACAGGGTGCTGGTCGACCGTGCGCATCTCGCTGATCAACCGAAGCGTGCTGTACGTGGAGGGCTCAGTCGCGAGGCGCCTCTCGGACGTGACAAGGCTTTCCAGCCACTTGAACCGCTTGTCACTGCCCGCCAGCGCCTCCGAAAGCCCGAGTCCGTGGTCCCAGCCCCACTCGTCGGGCTGGCCGTTGACCAGCTCCCCGATCCGCTGTTCGGCCTGCGCGACCTCGTCGATCGCCTTGCGTACTTGCGCCGGTGTGTCAGCGGCCTCTCGCAACAACGCGAAATCGGCTGCCCTGCTGCCCTTGTGCCCCATCGAATCCAGCAGCGAGGTGAGAATGGCGTGTTCCCTGCCGAGCGCGAACAGCGACGTGATGGCACTGGCGTCGGACTCCGCCAGTGACTTGAGGCGCGCCATCGGCAACTTCGGGTGTGGATCCGCCCGCAGTGCCCTCGGCTTCTTCTCTTCCGGCTGGATCGCCTGGGTATCGGCGCCGGTGAGGAAGACGAACCGCGAGTGCTGCTTGACGAGCGGGGGCACCGCCTCCGAGAGCACATTCGCCTGCCGGTCGAACGCCGCCTGCGCTTCGACCACACGCGACGCGGCCTCCTGCATCGCGGCGGTTTCCTGCGCGGCGAAGGTTTCCTGGAGTCCCGCCTGCGCGATGACACCGGCTGCGCCGAGCGCTTCGGCGAGCTCATCCCACGTAGCCGCGAGTACCTCCAGCTCGGTCGCGACCGTGTCCCATCGGTCGGCCAGCTCACGCTGCGCCGAGCCGATCAGCGCATTGCCCTCTTCGCCGTGCCACAGCGCGCTCGTCGTCGCCGCGTCGACCGCCGTGTGGATTACCTGCCCCACGGCCACAAGAAGAGCCATGCGCTCGGAGAACTGCTCTTCGACGTCACTGCCGACCTCCCCGAGCGCCCGGTGGTCGTCGGCGACGATGGCCCTGTCGAGCTGGGCCAGCAGATCATCGAGTACGACGCTGGCGTCACCGATCCTGGCTGAGAGCTCGACGAGCCCTTCGAGCTGACGCAGCGCCGCCGCGTCGCCCCTCGCGCCGACCACCGCGATCTCCTGCCGGGTCGGCACGTTCGTCTGACGTGACAGTTCCTCCTGCTCGTAGGCTTTCGCCGCGTCCGCCACCTCCACAACCGCCTGCTGGAGCGTGGCCTGCTGCTCGGCGAGGTACGAAACGACATCTCGAATGTCCGCGATGCGGCTGTCGTCAAGTCTCGACGACGCATTTGTATCCGCCTGGTCAAAAATAAATTCGAGGGTGTCAAACATGGAATCGAGCGACGCGAGATGCGTGTCTACTCGGTAAATGGTGCTCGATATTCGACTTAGTGCCGTTTGCTCTTCGACACGTGGCGACGGCTGCGGCTTAGCTTGGCTGATCCCAATCGAGAACTTGTATTCCCAATCCCCATAACGCGACCTCTGCTCCGCCAGCTGCGCCTTGACATCGCCAACGACATCCCCGATTGCCCCTACGTCAGACTGGCCGACGGCCCTGTCGAGGCGCGTCAGCAGATCATTGAGTACGACGTTCGAGCCGTCGAACTCAGCCACCATTTCTTCGCCAAACTCTCGCAGCACCACCCCGCCATTCTTCTCACGGAATTCGGCGTGTACCTGCGCCCTCAGCGTTTCGGCCAGGCGCACGGCTTCCTCTCCCCTGGAAGACGTTTCCAACGCCGGTGCCGAGAGCACTTCGGGCTCAGTCGTCTCCCGAACCGCCCGCTCGTATATCCCGGCCGCATCCGCGACGTCAGCGATCGCCCGTGCGGTCGCCTCCGGCGAGAGACCAGAGGGAAGGTGCAGCATGTGGGTTGTCACGCTCGGCCAGCCGAGCAGCTGGACGGGTTCGGTCAGATCGGCTCTCGCTTCGACGAGCACGGTGCTGAATCCGTCGTCCGGCCTGTCGACCAGCAAGGAAAGAATGTTGCCGCGCGCGTTGCCCTTCAACGTCGCCGGTTTGACACCTTCGGTGTCCAACGGGCTCAGTTCTGCCTGTACGTCGTCGGCGGAGGCGAGCACGGCGGGCTCGTGCGAAGGCCATTTCGGTTCCTGGGCGGAAAACCCGTCCGAGGCGCGGGCGTGAAGAATCTTGCGCACCTGCTCGGCGATGACCGGTCCCGCCGCGAGGCCAAGGGCCTTGAGCGGCAGCGTGAACCGGTAGGGGCCACTGTCGGGGTGCGCTCCGTCCCACGATTCCAGCGGGCCCCTCGACACCACGACCGGGAACGGTGCTTCGTCGTCGACCTTCACAAACAGCCGCAGCTCCCTGTTGTCCGCCTCCCAGGTGAGGGAAGGCGCGGGATACTCGGGCATCCGCGAGGCGATCTCGTGTTCCAGCCCCCGCATGGTCCGCGGGTTCGGGACCGGAGCGTGCAAACGCGAAGGTTGTGCGGCCGGTTGCTGTTGTGGTGGGACGGCAGGAGCCTCGTCGGGGAACCTCGCCACCGTGGCCATGTCTTCGGGATCGGGGCGCCTTGTCCGCCGATTTCCCCTTGGCCGCACCGCCTCGTCCAAATCCGCGGCGGGGTCGAGTGCGGCAGGCTTGGTCTTCGGGGCTTGTGCACCGGGAGCCGCGTCGCCGGGACGCTCGTTCTCGGTGCTGGTGCTCTCTTTCGGAACGGCGGCCGGAGGTTCGATCTCCCCCGTGAACATTGTCGTGCGGGGACCACTGATCCGGCCTTCCAGTACCGGATGCACCAACGTCCTGCCTGACAACATGACGCGGACGAAGTCGGCCACCGGAAGCAGCCGGGGGAGATCGTGAAGCGGCGCCAACCTGACGAACACCTCACCGCTTTCGCCGAGCACGGGAACCGCTCCGATGACGGGTACCGCGTTGTCGTCGTCGACGGCAAGCAGCGGGGCGCCCGCGCTGGCGAGCCGGCCGAGCAGTGCTTCGGCTTCGGCCTGCGTCAGCGCCTCAGGTGCGATGACGGTCGTCTTCTCGCCTGAAACGCGGGTCAGCAACCCGGTGTTCGGCAAGCCGCGGTATGCGCTGAGTTGCCCGAATCCGACAATTCCCTTGCGGGCGTGACTCAGCCACTCGGGGAGCGCTTCCTCACCGTCGCGCCGGAGCGCGACGTCGGGCGTGACCTCGACGAGTACGTGGGAAAGCGGCACCCACCCCTGTCCGTGCCGCTGGGTCTCGGTGACCACGACGTGTGTCTTCCCAGCCAGCCGCGATCGGTCCACGATAGTTTCCGGTTTCGCCGGATCCGCCGTGGCGACCGCCCACAGGGTGTGCGCCACGGTATCGGTCGGCGCGAACCTGGCCTGATGGAGTGGCGGATCAGCCTGCTCTGTTCGCGTCACCCAGGTGTGGCCTGCGCCGAGGTCGGGCCGACCGACCACAATGGACGGCATTCTCGGGTTCTTGCTGTCGAATCTGTCGATGTGTTTGTCGACCAGCGTTACCAACGATCGTGGCACCAACAGCATCGTCGTGCGATCGGGTCCGTAGACGAAGAGGAACTTCTTCTTGTCATGGAGCAGGGACAAGGCCGCCATGTCACCTTGGTGGCGCTCTCGGTACTGCGCCTCCGCGACCTGATAGTCGAGGGCGTATTTCAGCGTGAGGGCTTGGGTATTGCCAGGATCCGGCCGGTGCAGGGCGTTCTCGGCCGCGTATCGCTGATCGATCAGCACCGGGCCGCCCACGACGGCCGGCAGGAACATCGTCAAATCCGCGACCCCATTGACCGGGGACGCCGGAATCCCGTACCTGGCGACAAGCTCCGCCGCCTCAGGGGCTTCCTGCCGTAGCGTCTGCATCTCGGTCGCCGACAGCTCATCGGGGCGAAGGAGGGCATATCCGTCCACCGTGCCCGACGTAGTGTGTTCGCCACTCACATCGGTGACCGGGCGCACGATGTCCAAGCTGGTTTCCCACCTGGCAACGAAATCGTCGGCTGTCAGTCGGCCGTCCGGCGTTCCCGCGATGCCGTTCGGTAGTCGTACTCGCAGATTGCCGTCGACGAACTCCGGCATCGCCATGACGAACGTGCCTGGGTCCGTCCGCAGTCGAACCAGCAGCGGTAGACCCGCGTTGGCCTGCTCCGCCAGCACCTCAAGGGCCACAGCCGCCGCCCCTGGTGTCGAAACCGTCGAATCGAGACCGAAGAGCTCGGCGAAAAGCCGCCTTGCGTTGTCGCTGGCAAGGCTGAGGTCGGTCATCCGCGCGTAGCCGCCTGCTCCCTCGGAGTCCAGGCCCACTCGCTGATCGTCCGCAAAGGCCAGTGCCTTCTCCACGGTGAGTGCGAGTCGTGTGTCGGGAGTGGACTGGCCGCTTTCGGAAACCGGAAGATCAGCGGTCACCATGAGCGAGAAGCGACCGTCAGGGCCGTGCAGGTGCACCAGAGATTGCCCGTGCTCACCCACGTTCTCCTCGATCATCGCCCGCATCGCGACCGGATCACTGACGGCCAGCCCCCACAGAACCTGGCCGACGAGCGGACTCACGGTGTTCGACGTGCCGACGGGTGTCAGCCGCATCCGGAATGGCCCTGTGCTCTGCTCGTTCGACCGACCCGGCCAATTCCATCCCGCGCCTTCGGGAATCGGCGGCCTCGTCACCAGCGGGTAGGGGTTCTCGGGGTGCCTTGGGTCGGCTACCGGAATGCTGCCGTCGGCGTTGATCAGGTCGATCAGAGCCGGGTGAACCAGCACCATGGCTGAGCTGTTGTTCACGTAATAGAACTCGTGCTTGTCAAGCAGGGCAAGGGCTTCCGGATGTTCCGCGTGCCGTTTCTCGAACGCGAGCCTCGCCGCGGCCCTGTCGGCGGCGAGCTTCTGCTCGGCGGCGCCCGGCGTTCCTGGCTCTGGCCATGTTCCGGCTACCGGGATGGGGCCGCCTGCCAGGTGCGGTGAGAACAGGCCGAGCCTGAACGACTCTTCATCGAGCGGAATACCGGTGGTGCGAGCGAGGTGGATGACGGCGGGGGCGTGCACTGCAAGCGACGCGAGCACGGCGGAGTCGACCGCATCGAAGGACGCCATCCGAACAGCGGTCGAACCTGGCGCGGCCGGATCGAACAGGTCGAACAACATCGACGTTCGCGCTGTCGAATGACTCCCCGCGACGACAACCGAAGGCATGGCCGCGAGCGAAAGGTCCGCATCGGCCGAAGGAAGCCCAGGCAGTACGTCACCGAAGCTGCTCGTCCATTCGTCGACAAGAACCCTCTCGATCAGTGTTACAGGCGTTTCCACACCCGCGCCGAGTTCACCTTCGATGACAGCCCTGTCACGCACGCGGGAAACGAGCGTCCACATAGCACGGTCAAAAACGGGTATCCTGCCACCGGCAGCCTCATACCACCTCGCGAACTGATGCACCGCTCTCGGGTCAGTCAGTCCATTGTAGACATCTCGGAGAAGCGGTGTGAGATCTGGAGGGATATCGGCGGGTGGCGACTGAATCCACTCCGCGGCTTCGCGGGCCAAGTACAGACGATTCGCCCACTCCGAGGGTCGCGCCATGAGCTGGCCCGTGACAGGGAGCCGACTTCTCGTGGCGACGTTCCAGCCATCGGGAATGACCTGATTGCCCTTCGCGTCCATGATCAACACGTCGAGGCCGACGGTCTTGGCGATCGCCACGGGTGGCACCCAGTTCGGGGTCCTCACCACCCTCGCCGGAGCCCCGAAGCTGAGGAGATCGGACGTGACTTCCCGGAAAGTTCCGGCAGCCATCGAGGACAGGTTTACCTTGGTAGCCGGCGATTCGTGGTAGCCGTTTCTGAGACTTCGCTCGACGAAGTAGACGTGCTGCGAATCGAAGTCCTCTCCGTGAGAGATCGCGGTGACACCGGAGTGTCTTCCCTCGGGGTCGGCCTTCGTACGGTGAACGATCAACGCACTGGCGCCCGGCCCAGCATCCACCAGTGCTTGGGTTACCTTCTCGTACACCTCGTTGATTTGATGCTTCGGCATGCCGTCGCTTGCGTCGCTTTCGGCTGCGGTGAGCAACCGCCCGCCCAGTTCCCGCTCCACCCGCGCGAGCGCGCCTACCTCCATGCCGACAGGCTTGCCGTCGCGATAGCCGTCGATGGTAGTCGCGGCGGCGATCTCCGCATGTCCATTGTGGTTTGACAGCGCGGCGAGATGCCGCTCGAACACCTCTGTCATCGGGTACGGTGCGAACTTCTTGGCCCAGGTTTTCGGGTGCACCAGAATCCCTTCCGGCACCCGCAGCGCGTCCGCCTCGGCGTTACGCATGGCTTCCTGCAACGCGTCCAGATGAGCGGCAAGCGGCGGACGAAGGCCGGAGGGAAGCCCGAACGGTGCCCCGGATCGCTCCCCGACTGGAGCTGCCTCATGTACCTCGTTGAGCAGAGCCCACAGTTCGGGTCTCGAACGCGCCAGGTCCTGACGCTCTCCCTCCGTGGTCGTTTCAACGATCATCTTCTCGGCGCGCTCGAGCCATTCCGCGTACTTCTTCTTGGCAGAGCGAACAGTGGTCTGGTCGACGGCGATCTCGGCACTCGCCACGATCCCGTTCGATCCGGGCCTGCCAAGGAGAACGCCGAACTCACCAGCCCACCGTCGCGCGAGCGCGCTTTCGACACCTTCCTCACCCGGATTGGCCTTGAGACGCTCCACCACTCGCACGAATTCGCCATCGTCGGCGATGACCGCGCCGAGTGCCCTCAACTCCAACCGGGCACGCTGATCGGTCAGCTCGTAGTAGAGCGTCGCGACCTCAGCGGGGAACGAGGCGGGCTCATCCCGCACGTCGCCGGTGTCCTCTTCCTGGTCGACGAGGTCGTGGGCAAGTTCGACCAGTTCGTTCAGGTCGGTGTGCGGGATGGCTTCGAGATACTTGCTCCTCGCGGGGCGCGAACTGGCCGGGCTCAGCGCCACGCCATTCAGTGGCACCGCGCGGACAGCGCCGTCACGGCTGTCGTAGATGACGACATCAAGGGCGACGACGTCGTCGGTGACGAGCGGAAACGAACTCGTCTCCCCCGTCACCGGATCGACAAAGGTCGCTTCTCCGCCCGCGTTGACGGCGATACCGGTGACGTACGGCTCGACTCCCTCCCTGTGGGCGAGGACGTAGGCGTACGCGCGCCCAGTCGTGTTGCCCATGATTGTGGTTATGCCTTCGTAGGCCGTCCTGACGGCGGCATTCCGGTCCTCAGCCGTCAACATGTCGGCATCGTCGAGAACCCGCTGGAACCTGCCGCCGAGGTCCTCGATCCTGCCTTCCCCGCCTTCTTCCCTGCCGAGCGGTTTGCCTGGATCGCCATCGGCGAACCCGTCGAAAGTCCTTGCCGGAGCGGCCTTCGGCTCGTGTCCGAGCCAGATGTCGTGCAGCGCGAGGTTCGCGGCGACGTCGTTGAGCCCCCTCGTCGGGTCGACCTTCACACCGGGGCCGTTCACCAGCTTCGCGGCGGTCTCCAGCCTGATCAGTGGCGATTCCGCCCGCGACAACGCGGCGAGCAACAACACATCGTGTACGGGGTTGGCTTTCGTGAGACCACCACGGATGTCCTCACCCACCTGGTCGTTGACCAGCAGCCATTCGTCTCGCGGCAATCGCTCCTGGAACTCGGGATCGAGCCGGTCGGCGAGGCTCTGCCTGAGTCCATTCGCGACCCTGCTGCTCGCTTCGGCCAGGGCCGCCTTTGCCAACGGCGAGAGATGCTTCGCGGTAACGTCGGTCCACTGGCGATTCCTGGGCAGACCGCGGCGGATGCCGTCGGCGCGGTCGGCGATTTCCGCCAGCCGCGCGGCTGATCGCTCGTCGTGACCGTTCGAGACGACCATCCGCAACCACTGCTGTGCCTCGACGTTGAGCACCATCAGCTCACCGGCGAGCCGCTGTTCGGCAGCGAACTCGGCGTTGCTCATTCTCCAGGACTCGCGGCCGTTGATCCGTTCCAGCGCCGCACCGACCTCGGCCGCGATGAGCTGCCTCACGGTGCGCTCGTCCTGACCCCGCAACACCCGGACAGTGATGGCGTGGTCGCCCACAGTGTGCTTGAAAGTCGAGTACTCGCTCTTACTGCCCGGCTCAAGATCCCACGTCTGCGTCACCCTGACTTTCAGTCGATTGGAGCGGAGGCCGGTGCGTGGCGACGCGGCAAACCGGTCACCGATCGCGCCCGGCATGTCCCCGGGTGTCAGAGCCGCCGGCGAGAGCAGGACGTCGTACAAGCCGGTGCTCAGCAAACGAGGAATATCCGACTGCGCGACGGGTTTGGGCCCGGACTGGCCAGGAACCCCGGAGGAGCCGTACTCGCCACCACCCTCCGGGAAATTGGCGAGCATCCCCGGCATCGGCGAGATCGGCGCGATCGGATTGGGTGCGAGAGAGGTGTCCACGGCGTCGACGGACGCGGGCGCGGCCGCAACGGTACGACCGCCATCATGGCCCGGCAGGTGGAAGTGCACCAGGTCTGCGCCGGGGGCGACCCTGGAGAGGAATTCGGTCGCGCTGAGCGAACCCGTTGTGGCCACCTGCCGGGGTACCCGGATCTTGAGCTCACCGTTCTCGACGACCGGCACCGCTCCGACGTAGGCCCCCGGGTTGTCGGTCAGCACGACGAGCAGCGGCGAACGCAACTCGGCAAGCCGCGTGAGCAAAGCCCGTGCCCCCGCTTCGCCGCCGAAGGAGCTGACGGCGGTCGCTGTCCCGGTGACCTGCGCGACCAATTCCGCCGCTTGCCGCGCGGTCAACCCTTCGGCGAACCGGTCGTACCCCTTCGTTCCCTGCGGGAAGGCCGACTGGTCACCGGCGATCCGGGGATCGAGGCTGAGCCCGGCGAGTGCCTTCTCCAGCAACCGCATCCACGGCGGGGTCCTGCTCGGGTCCTTCACCGGGAGTTCCGAATTGACCAGCAAGGTCGCGGCCCCGACAGGGCTGGCGACACCGGTGCGCTCCGACCACGAAACGGTGGAAAGGCCCACTCGCTGGTCGCCGTTCCCCACAGGGGCCGCGATACCGCGCACCGCTTCAGGACCCGCCATCCCAACCGACCACAACACGTGGAAAAGCGAATCGTGCACAAGGCCCGCGGAGTCGGCGCCTGCCAGCTCCGTCATGAGGGCCCCCGCTTCGGGGAAGAGCATGCCCATCATCGCCGGTTCCGCGACCCAGCGCTGCGGAAGCGCGGTCAGCCCCTCGCGTCCGACGACTCGCGCATCGCTCGAAACCGGCCTCGCGGGCGAGTAGGCTTCGTCGATTTTCGCGAACGCCTCACGCATCAGGTTCGCGAGGTTCGGCTGCGTGGTGTCGACTGTCAGCCTCACCGGCAACGTCGAATGACGGAAACCGGCGTTGTCGCGTCCCCGTGCCGGCCATTCCGCCCTCGCCGCGGCCGGACCACGGTCAGCGGCGGCGACTCCCGGCGTGACGTGCACTTCGGTGACGGCGCCCGAGCTGAACTGCACCATCAAGCGCAACTCGCCCATCGTGCCCTGCGACAACACGTCGTACCTTGCGACCCGGGCCGAAGGCTGTGTCGCGATTCCCTGCAACGCACCGAGAATCCGGGACCTCGCGACCGTCCAATCCGGTGCCGGGCCTGCCTGTGGCCGCACGGAGGGGAACGCGAAGGAGCCCGGCCCCTCGGGCTGGATCGACGTCGGCCGAGAAGCCTGGTACGTGGCGAACCGGTGGTCCGGGCCGCTCGCCAGATGCACGACGTGGTCGGCTGTAATCGGCGCGGCCACGGTGCCGAGGTCCACGGCGAAGGTGACGCCGGTACGCCCTGCCGCGCGAACCGCGTCGCGGAACACCGGCTGCGTCGAGCTTCCCGCACCGACATGCCGTACGGAGACGACGTTCGTTCCCGCTGCCGATAGTTCCGCCGCGACCGAGTGTTCGCCATCGGGGCCGACGCGGTCCGCGCCAGCCAGCATCGCGACCCTGGCTTCTGGACTGTCGTCCAGAATGCGCTGCACGGCTCGGGCGGTGAAGGCACGGAGAGCATCGGCTGACGCCTGCTGTCCACTGTCGACAGCGACGACGGTGACCCCCTCGGCCGCCATTGCCCTGACCACGTTCTCGTAGCTGTCCCGAAGGTTGCCGTGCCTGCCGAGCGGAACGGAAGGCAGCTCGGAACCATTCGTGATCGCCCTGAGCGCGGGGCCGAGCGAGGCCGGTGCCTCGATCGCGAAATGCGTGATACCCGCGGCCCGAAGCTGCGCAGCCTGTTCGGCGAGGTGGGCATTGACGAGCGGGCCCTCACCGGCGTCGGTCAACATCAGCACCCTGCCCGAACCGAGCATGCGCGAGTAGTCGACCGGCTTCGCGGAAGCCTCGATGTCCGCGGCGAGCGCCACCACGTTGCTCCGCGCCGCATCAGCCGGTCGCGCGGCTGCCTCGGCCTCCGCGATGTTGATCTGCTGAGTCGCGTCCGCATTGCCGACATCACCGAGTTGCTGGGTGGTTTCGCCTGCCGAAGCGACATCGGCGTCCGCGATCTGTTGCGTCGCCTCGTCGGTCCTTGCGAGCTCGTTCCGAATGCGGCCGGTAGTGGCGCGCAGCGCGTCCTCCGACCGCGTGTCGATGCCATCGACCACGTCCCGCACGTCCTGCAACAGTCTGATGTGCCGGTCGAGTTCGGCCACCCGCTCCGCCGCGACCAGACTGCCTCCGAAGTCGCCGTATGCGTCGAACAACCTCTGGAGCAGCGCGTTACCCTGCTCCCTTCCGATGAGCAGATCGGCCTTGAGCCGGAACGTCTCCCGGTAGTGATCGAGGTCGACGAAGGTCTCCAGCACCGGCCTGCCGTCGCCGCCGAGTCCGGCGTGGCCGCGCGCGGCGTCGACGAACCTGGCGTCGACCACGTTGTCGTCCGCGTCGAACGTCACGCGGATGTTGCCGATGTTCGCGTCACCGTGGACGGAACCGAGGTTGCGGGGCCACGACTGAGTGGCCACGGTCTCCGCGCGCTGGAACAGCCCGTCGAGGATGTCCACGAACACATCGCCGCGAAGCCCGGCCTTTCGAGCCCGGTCCCGGTCCTGAGCCAGTTCGGTGATGGCCTCGTAGGCATCGGTGTACGCCTGGGCAAGTTCGGCCGAAAGGTCACGGGTGCCCGAACCCGGCGCCAGCGTATGCAGCCGCGCGAGAAGTTCGCCCGATGCGGCCAGCGCGTTTTCGATGCGCGTGAGAACCGCTCGCTGGTTCTCCTCCAGATCGAGATCGATCATGTTCTCAAGTTCGCCGAACAACTCCTGGACCGATGTCTGTCCAGTGTGGGCGAGCACGATCATTCCGTTGTCGCCGCTGTTCGTCTTGGCTGCCCCGAGCACTTCGTGGAACAAACCGGATGCCGCCTCGCCCTGGCTGGACACTGCTTCCAGGAACGACAGTTCGGCCGCGATCTCGGTGACGTCAGCGGACTTCACCACGGCGACCGCATTGCCACCGGCAAAGATCCGGAAAACACGGTCCGAATGGCGCCCAACGGGCTCAGCCACCAGTCCGGTCCTGCCGAGCATCGTCTCCAGGTAAGTCAGCGTTGCCCCGGTCAACCGCCCGTGACCGTCGTGAACGGCGTCGGGAAGGGACGGCAATGCGGCGGCGAACTCGGCGAGCCGAGCCTGATCGAGCCGCTTCTTGACACTCGGGGCCACGGCTTCGGCGAGCCCTGGTCCGATGGCGTCAGCCGGGTCTGTCCTCGTGAGGGCGGCAAGCCGGGACAGTTCGGAAAGGTCGGCCTGCTGAGGCAGCGACGAAGGATCGAAGACGGACTGGGTCGGCTCCCCCGCAACGGTCGCTTCCCTCTGCGTCGCCTCGGCATCAGGGGCCAAGGCGCGCTGTAGTTCCTGCGTCAGGTTGCGCAGGTGTCCGGCGGGCAGCGAAGCAGCGTCCTCGACGAGGCGGGCCGCCTGGCTCAGCACCATCATGTGCCGGTTGAACTCGTTGGCGGCGTTGTCAGGGACTACCCGACCACCGGCATCGCGGTAAGCGTCAGAGAACTTCGCCAGCAGCCGAACCGCCATACCGCTTTCGGTAAGCACGTCCGCGGCCTCCAGGAAAGCCCGCTCGTACTTGACGATGTCTGTCGTGGTGTCGCTGATGGGCCTGCCGTCGGCGGCGAGTCCTAGGTGGCCGGTTGGCGCGTCGATCATGACAGCCGAAACGACATTTCCTTCGGCGTCGAAAGTGAAGCGGATATTGCCGTCGTGCAGATCGCCGTGTGTATAGCCGACATTGCGCGGCAGGTTCGCCGCAGGCACCTCGGTCGCGGCACGAACGAGCCCATCGACGATGGCGGTGAGCGCGTCGCCGTGCAGCCCGGTCCTTGCCGCAAGTTCTTCATTCCCGGCGAGTTCCGCAATCCTGTCCCTGGCGATCAGGTAGGCATCCGCCACGTCGGGAGCCATGTTGTTCGTGCCCGATTCGGGAGAAAGGGTGTGCAACCGGGCGACGAGTTGGCCGGAGGCTTCGAGCGCGTTCTCAAGCTTGCGCACCGATTGCTCCGACTGCGCGGTCCCGCGGGTCCGCACGACATCGCGCAGCAGTTCGGGAAGGGAAGTCTCTCCGGTGTGGGCGTAGACGATGACACCCCGAACACCGACGCTGTCCGTCATGGCCGCGCCGAGGACCTCATGCAGCAGCCCGGCGGCCTCCTCGCCGTGCCGCGCGAGCCGTTCGGCGAACGACAACTCCGCCGCGATCTCGTTGATCGTCGTGGCTTTGACCACCGCGACCGGAACACCATCCGCGAAGATCCGGAACACGGTTTTCGTCCCGGTTTCGACGCCACGGATGAGAACCGGTTCAAGGCCGGTACGTCCCAGAACGGTTTCGAGGTAGCGGAGCGTTGCCGGGGTGAGCTTGCCTTGCCCGTCGTGGACGACGTCCCCGAGTGTGGGCAACCCGGCGGCAAGTGCCTCCAAGGCTTCCGGCTCCACCCTGGTGAGGAGCGACGCGCCGACCGGACCCGCGAGGCCTGGACCGATCTCGGCGCCGGAATTCGTCCTAGTGAGGGCGGCAAGCCGGGACAGTTCGGAAACGTCCGCGCGACCGGGTTCGGTCGTCGCCTCGGCCTGCGTGATCCGGATCTGCTGGGTCGCCTCGGCAGGAGGTTCGGCCGAGACCGTCCGCTCCACGTTGATCTGTTGTGTCGGCGCCGAACTCGCCGAAGTCTCTTCCGGTACGCCGACCTTGATCCGCTGAGTCGTCTCGACGGACCCGTCCGGTGCGGCGGTCTCTCCATTGTAGATAGATGGAACCGGCCGAGTGGGGGCCGTCATCGGCGGCATCGTCCCGGTGTCCAGAACGATGTGCCGGAACAATACGACCGAGGCGATCTGTTCGGCGACCGAAGGCATCGTCGCCGCGTCGACGGGCCATCCCGACGGCAGCAGCAACCGGTGGATGCCCGGTTCCCGGAAGTTCGACAGTTCCAGACTCGGCGCGGCGATACCGTCCTTGTGCTGGACGACGACCCGGAACGGCTGCCCGGACGAGTCGGTGACAGCCACGACGAGTCGACCGTCCACAGTGTTCACGTCGACCCCGCGTGCCGACGCGCCGAGCCGACCGGCTATCTCCTGTCGGAGAAGATTCATGGGCGCACCGGACACCTCGGTGACCGGCAGCTCACGGCCTTCCGCGACCAAATCACCGTTACGGAGCCTGGCGAGCGTGATCGCGTGAACCTGGTCGGCGATGATCGGCGCGACCATCGATCCGAAGCGGTACATCGGCACCGAGGTGCGGTAGACACCGTCATCCGTCGCGAAGGACTGGGGGTTCGGCTCGGTCCTGCGGGCGAGCAGGTCGTCGTAGTATCCCCAGCGCTCGCCGTCCGAGGCCACCTGAACCTGGAACGAATTCCCTTGCGTGCCATAGCCGACCTCGACGACGACACCCGTGCCCCGGGTTGTCACCGTGACGTCGACAGGGTGGTTCGCCAGCCGAGTTCGAACCTCGGCCGCGATCGTGTCCAACTCCTCACGGGTGGCCAGTGTGCTGCCGGGATCGGTCGCGCCGAGGGGTTCCTGGAGTTCGACAGGGCCCTCGATGTGCCCGCCCTCGTCGGCAAGCAGCTGGGCGAACTCCAGCACCGCGTCCTGGTTGGCGGCAACCCATTCCGATGCCCGCTGCCGTAGTTCCGGTAGTGGGGTACTCGCGCCGTCCCGCGCCGCGTCGATGGCCGGGCCGAACATCCTCGCCACGGCAAGGAGATTGCCCGTATCCGCCTTGCCGACTCGCTTGAGGTATTCCACGACGGCGACCTCGGCCATCAGCGGTGCCAGCACGGCGTCGTCGCCGGTCGGCGCGGTCTCAAAGCCGGTGTGCCCCAGGACTCCCTCGACGGTGCCGAACACCATCGTCTCCGACAACGCCCAACCTTGGTCGAGCCCGAACACCACCTGCGCGGCCTCGCCGACGAGCCGGGCTCCGACCTGCAACTGAGCATCATCGGAAGGCGAAAGCACATCTTCGGGGAAGAGCGGACGGGTCACCTGACTTGTTTGAGTCTCAGTGACGAATTCCTGCCAACCAACCTGGATCAGGTGCGCGGGCTCCGAACCGGCTGACTCGCCTGTCAACGAA
This sequence comes from Prauserella marina, assembly GCF_002240355.1. GTDB lineage: Bacteria > Actinomycetota > Actinomycetes > Mycobacteriales > Pseudonocardiaceae > Prauserella_A > Prauserella_A marina. The sequence continues at coordinate 277,110 of NZ_CP016353.1, read as the reverse complement.
GCCACATTCCGCGCGTAGGCGTCGAGGAATCGGTCGCGCAGGATCGGCGTCAACGGGCCAAGCCTGGCCAGACCAAGCTGCATCGTGTTGGCGAACGCGTCGACGTCGAAGGTGGTCTTGAGTCTCCCGGTCGGCTTTCCCTCGCCGTCGACCGAGAAGTGGAGACGCTCCCAGTCCAGGAGAGCCAGCTGCCCAACATCCGAAACCGGGTCGTAGAGGTAGCGGAGGTTTCCACCATGTGCGTCCGCATGCAAAGCCGACCCCGTGCCGTCTTTCCTGGTACGCACATGCAACTCGGCATAGGCCGCCGCGACGGCGTCGATCAGCCGCCCCAGATTCTCCACTCGATCCGGGTAGTTCTCCTGGGATGCCTCGACCACCAGGTCACCGGTCTCCACCAAGGTGAGGCCAGGTGCCATCGACTCAAGCGCGATGAACTTGTCCTGACCCGCCGCGTCGCGCACAATGGCGGCGCCATAAGGCTCCGGTACCCGGAAGTTCTCGAAGTTCCGGTGCGACAGCCATTCGGCAGCCCACAGGCGCTTGGCCACGTCCGCGACCTTCGGGTGCGTCGTCACCACCACGACCGGATCACCCGCCGACGTGACAAGCCCGTACACCCCCTCCTGGGCAAACGGCTTGATCTTCAGGGTCTCCCCTTCGGGGAGCGGAACCCGGCTTTCCGCGAACTCCTTCACCGCGTCGAGCCACGCCTGCTCACCTTGCTCGGTGACCTCGACCACCGGAAGGGCCGCCGCGAAATCGCGCATCCCGCTCGGCGACTCGTCCGGCCGTTCACCTGGCGGACCGACAAGGGTCTCCTTGGCCAGCGCGAGCAGGTCATGGATACCCGTGGGCGCGGCGGGTAGCGGTGTCACGCCGAAAGGCGCGATCTGGGCTACGGGCACCTCGCCGCTGCGGAGCATTACTGACTGGTCGTCGACCGGAACTCCGGCCTCACGAAGCGCCGCCCGCACGTTCTCGTGCTGAGGCGCCGACAGCAGGTCCCCTTCCAAATCCCGGGCAACGTGCAGATCGGGCGCACCGAGCATGAGGACGGTGCGGCCGCCTTCACCGACACCGACAACCACCCCCTCATTGACTTTGTACCGCCCCGATCCAAGTATCTCGGTGAGAGCGGGGTCCTCCAGCTCGCGCTGCCGAGCCTGGGCGCGTTCCTGGATCGCGGCCCACTGCTCGTCGGTCACCGGATACACCAAGGCGTCCCGGTACGGAACACTCGGCACGAAATAACCGACAAGACCACGATCGCTCGGCTTCGCACCCAGCAGCACATCGAGCTCGTTGATCGTCATGGCCGTCAACTCCGCCGGCCGGGGTTCCGCGCCCCTGGCCGCCCACTCCAGTGCGGTCCGCCCCGGAATCCTGAATTCGATCATCGCGCCGGTGCTCGTGGCAACTGCCTTGATCACGCGCACGACCTCAAGTGGAAGACCCAGCTTCACGGCTGCGGAGCGATCGAACGGAGTCAGCGCGACAGCAGTGTGGGCGATCTCGGAAGTCCGCACGGCCGAGAGCTGAAGAGCACCACTGTCCGTGTTGGTCTCAAGGACCTCGAAGCCACCTTCCGCAAGCTTCTCCGTGATGGCAGCGACCGGAGCATCCCGTCCCGTAGTGATGTCGAGTATCGTCTCGGCCGCAAGCATCGCCCCCAACTCGGAAAGCACTGGCGATTCCTCGAGAACCCGGTAGTCCCATTCGTCGAACCGCAGCGTCAACGCTTCCTCTGCGAGAGGTCCTTTTCGGACGTTGACGACAAGAGTGTCTCCGTTGCTGACCGAAATCTCGGCGGCCCCGGACCGGGCGAAAGCCTCCACGAGCGCGGGAAGATGCTCCAGCGCGGAAGGCGCCGTCTCCAGTACCAGCTGTCCGCCCGGCCGCAAGGTCTCCATGGCGTTGGCGATCGCCGCGCTGCCCGAATCCGTGACCTGCGTGTGGTCCGGCGCGTGGAACCTGACGGCCGCGAAGTGCTCCCTGCCACCGACCTGCTGATCCCTGATGTCGAGCCGTTCATCGGCCAGCGCGGCCGGATCCGGATTCACGACGACGTCGCCATCGCGTACCGGAGCCATCCCTTCCGCGCGTCCACCATTGACGACCAACCTCGGTGTCAGGTTGTCCGTGGGGCCCTCCTCCTCGGCAACCCGGTCGAGCGGACCACTGGCGCGCAGCTGCAAACCGTCGTCAGGACGCTCGACGTCGGCGAACTGCCGACGTAGTTCCGTCGCGGCTTCAATCGCTTCCTGCTCGCTGGAAGGACCGCGCACGGTGAGCCTTCCACCCTCGTGCAACACATCCCGCGCCGCGGTCGCGGCCTCCGCGAGCGAGGTGTACCCGCCGGTGAACTCGTCCTTGCCAACGCCGGTGAGCGCGATCGTGCGGTAACGGGTGTTGCGCGCGGCCGCGTCCTTCAGGTTCTCGGCCGTACCGGCGATGACGGTCAAGGAGTTCTCGACGACGCGGATCTCCGCTTCCTCGTACAGCGCGTCGACGAGACTGGTCAACTCGACGACAGCCGGCCTTTCGGCGTTGGCGGTTTCCCGCTTCTCGACCCAGCGGCTGCCATCGGCGTCCCAGAAGTAGTCGTGCACGACCTTCTGGTTCTTGCCGATGTCGAACGTCACCGTCAGCGCGCCGCCACCATCGGGTACTTCGGCTTCCGTGTTGGGGGTGGCGTAGGCATAGACCCTGGCTTCGGCCGCGTCCGCCAGCGAAGCCAACGTCATGATCTGGCGCATGGCCGTTTCGGACTCGCTCGTGTTCACCGGAACGAGACCGGCATCCTCGACGAACGCGATGTTCAGCTCGCGGTAAGTCGCGTTGAGGTAGTCGTTCAACTCCTCCGCCGCGCTGATGGCCTGTGGAGTGGCGGCGCCCGCGAGGTGCGACTTGAACACCCGCGCTCCGTCGTCTGTCCAGCTCACGACGTGGTCCACGCGCGCGTCGCCGATGAACATCCGCAACCGCACCGCTTCCGTCCCGGAAGCGGTGTTCCCGACGGGTGTCACCTCGGCGGTGACCGTCGAGCCCGCGAAGGTCCGGTCCGCGATCACCGCCGGCAAGGATTCGACGATCATCCTTGCCCCGGACAGATTCTGGTTCTCCGTTGCCGAAAGGAAGCTCTGCTGGTCGGGTGTCGCTTCCTGGGGCAGGTGCGGAGGCAACTTGCCAAGAACGAGGTCGCGCAGGGTCGACCCGGCCAGCACGTCCCGTTGTGGACCCTCCGGGGGCAACGCGGGCAACACCACCTTCGCCGCGACGCCTTCGGCGGTCTGGTCGATGAGCAGATGCGGGACAGGATCCGCCTCGCCTGAAAGGGCCGAGCCCACCTCGACGGTGATCCTCGCCAGGCCGCGACCCTCCGCGATCTCCCACAACCCGTCGGAGACTTCCCTGCCACCGTTCTGCGCCAACCATTCGGAGAGGAAGCCCTGCGCCACGGCGGAGGCGCCCTCACCCTGTTCCCACGTGGGTTTCGGTGCCCAGGCACCATCGGCGTTGACCCGCGCCGATTCCTGGCTCGCCGACTCGCTCGGCGCTTGCGGGACCAGCGGCTGCTCGCCCTCATTGAGCGGATCGTCCTCTTCCCTCGGCCCGCGACTCGGCTCGACCGGATTCTCGCCCCTGATCAGCGCGGCCACCCAGTTGTTGGCATGCGGCGATTCCGGCCCCGTCGGGTAACGCCAGGCGATGACCCTCGTCAGCATGTCCTCTTCCCACTGGACGACGTCGGCCAGCTCTCGTGGCGGGTCAGGGAAAGCCTTGAGCCAGCCAAGCAGGTGCAGGTGATCCTGGACCTCCCTGTCCAGCATCATCTCGCGGAACCGCTGATCCCTTTCGGTACGCGGCAAATCCATGAACCGACGAGCGGCGTCCAATGGGGACTCGTTGCGCAACGAGGTGATGACTTCCTTCATCAGGCCGGTGGCGACGAGCGCGACCGGCTGGTCCATCTTCAGACCGACCCGCTGCGTCTCCCAGTCGAAGATGCTGGATGCCTTGAGATATGGGCGCATTCGCCTGCGTGCCGCGGTGTTCTCACCGATGTTGGGGTCGTCGCGATAGGGGAAAGCTTCGATGAAGCCTTGCTCACTCAGCTCGAAGGCGGAGGTGACGAGCAGATCGATCCGCTCGCGCACCATGTCCTCGTCGAGATTCATCCTCTGGGCGATGACTTCTACGTGCTGGTTCGCGAAGTCCGCGATCTGCTTCCGGGACTTCGTGTCCAATACGTGCACTGTGGACAGATCGATGGGAGTGCCGGTGCGCTGGGCACGCATGGCCATGATCTTCCGCCACGCGTCGCCATACTCGTCGAGTTGGTTGAGCAGATTCGCCCGCGACTCGGCCGCACGGGTGGGGTTGAACTCGCGGACGAACGGGGCGCTGCCCGGCGAGTAGGTCTTCATCGCGCGATACTCGTAAGGTGCCGCTTTGCCGCCGCCGTGGTTCTTCAGCCAGGCCCTGCGTGCGAGGTAGATCGGGCTGGCGAGGGAGAGCCCGAGACTCACCGCGAGCGCGAGCGGTGCCTGGCTCAATCCGGCGATGCCGAAGGCCAGCATTGAAAGACCGACGGTGAATCCGGCGGCCGGCCCCTTCCACGCGGCGTCCCTTCCTTGCTTCAGCTCGATCTCGATACCGATCTTGGACAGGTACGCGGTGGCCGCCGTCATCGTGGTCGCGGCGACGGCGGTCACCATGTTGGCGCCGAAGCCCTCGGCCCATAGCGACAGCGTGAGCCCGGCGTTGATCGCCGTCACGAAAGGGAACGCGATCGCGTTGGTCATGAAGCGGAACCGCATCCGCAGGCTGTTGTCGTACCCGAGCCAGCCGCCGATCATGTTGGCGAGCGTCGATCCGAAGAGGAACAATCCGTCGACGGCGAGGTAGCCGCCCGCGATCGCCGCTTCCACTCCCGAGCTGGAAGCCAATTGAACCGAGTGCCCGAACGCGTTCAGCAGCCAACTGGAGTTGAGCAGTGCGTGGAAAGCCTTTCCTCGGAAGCCCGCTTGCGGGTTGGCCGAGTTGAGGCCGTCGACGCCGGCGCCCAGCATGTTGCGGTTGAGGAAGTCCTTCCACCGGGAGAACGCCGTCGATTGGTGCAGCGCCCTGTCGTAACGCGTCTCGCCGGGGCCCAGCGGTAGCGACCGGATGGCCTGCTGGGTGACGAAGAATTCGTTGGTGGCCCTGACGAACTCGGCATCGGCGTTCTCGACGAGCTCTTGGAACCGTTCCCTGAACGCCTTGCCTCCTGGGCTGACGTCGAACCGGTAGTTCAGGACGATGATCCTCGCGAGCGCCCGCGAGGCTTCCGGATTGAACCCGGCGCGCTCGACGAGTAGTTCGCTGTACACCCTGATCTTCTGCGTGTGCAGAACCCGCAGTGTGCTGAGCAGACCGCGCAGACCGAAACCGACCGCGTTGATGGCCGCCGCCGCGGTGAAACCCACCACCGCCGTCGCGCCGAGATGCATGCCGACGGCGCCGATCGCGACGGTGGCCGAACCGGCGATAGCCCATGCGAACCAGCGACGCGGCTTGCGGTGCTTTGCCAGTTCGTCCAAGCTCTGGCGAGCTTTGCGCCACCGTTGCTCGACGTCGTTGACGTCCTCGTAGACCTTGTCGGTGGCTTCCGTGCGTTCGGACTCGGTCGGCAAGCTTTCCGTCGCCGTTCGGGCGAAAGCGGCAGCGACGACGCCATCAGGACTGCCGATACCCAATTCTTCCGCGGTGGCAGGAAGTTTGAGACCTTTCCTGTCCTTCCAGGAACTCCATTTCGTGTCGACACGGTGACCGATCCGGTTCCAACCGTCCTTCGCGGTCACCGCGAACGCACTGCCCATGCGTTTCGGCCCGGCCCCAATACGACGTAGCAGGGTCTTCTCCGCAGTCGTCATCAGGTTGTGGGCGACGATCAGCGACTTGAGCTGCTTGTTGTCCCGCCAGGATTGGCGAAGCTCGCCGGTGTCGCCCCCCGGGTTGTCCATCGTCGTGAGCCGCCACGCCTCCGGGCCGACCGCGTTGTTGGGGTTAGGTACGTAACCCTTTTCGATCAGTCTGCGTGCCCTGTCGTGAATCTCGTTCTGGATCTCCTCGGGGAACTCCTTGAAGACGTCGTCCCAGTGCTGCGAGAAGTACTCGTCGACGAACCGCTGTGAACCGTCGTGGTCGGCGGCATCCTTGATTCGGTCGAAGTTGCCCCTGACGATCATCCAGTAGATCTTTTCGCCGTCAGGCTCCTTTCTGACCTCATCGAGGAATTGCTCCATTTCGGACCAGTGCCGCAGCCCGTGCACCCCAGGCTGGGGCCGGATCGCGTCGGATCCATAAAGGAACCGGTCCGGAAAGTCCTTGACCAGAGCCTTGAAGGCGGCCTTGGCATCAGGATTGGCGAACAGAGTCTGGGCGACCGGGTTCCACGAAATGTCGAAAGTCAAGCCCGGTGCGAGGTTCAGCGCCCTGCGCAGCCATTCGACGTGTTCGACCGAAATGGACGTCCAGTTGCCGAGTCCGAGGTGTGCCCAGATCAGCTTGTTGTTCCGGAACTCCGGGTGCTTTTCCAGTAGCGCGAGAATGGGCACGAGTCCACGCTCATCAGGCTTGCCCGCCGTGTAGAGGCCGTTGTCCAGAATCCGGGCGGCACCCGCGTCCTGGTGCATGACCGATGCCTGTCCGGTGACCTTGTCGGCCAGCATCTTCTCAAGGAAATGCGGGTTGAACTGGTCGGGTACGCCCTTGCTGAGGTCGGGCATGCTGTCGGCGAGCGTCGTGTGCCCCGCGGCGAGCAACAGGGTGTGCAGCGAGCGGCGGTTCGCCACGAGGGCGTCCATGACGTCGAGCGCCTGCGTGCCGGTCAGTTGCTGACCGTCGCGGATCGCCCCGTCCTCGGTGAAGAACACCGACCGCAGATCGCCAGGCACAGCCGCGATATCCGATTCGAGCAGATCACCAGCCTGCAGATCGTTCTTGATCCGCACAGCGGCGGCGAGGAGTTTCTCGACCGTCTTGACCCACTCGGGGTTGAAGGCGGTGTTCTCCTCGTGGCCGAGCATCGTGGCCACCATTTCCTTCAGCCCGGTCTGCTCGGCCTTCACCGTCTGGCCGTAGACCATGAGCTGCGCGAGGTCGTACCCGAAGGCACCCGCGATGTCCCAGCGGGTCGAAACCGGGCCGATCATCGTCCGCCAGCGCAGCTCCGGCGGCAGCTTCCGGTACATCCGGATCATTTCGACGTCGACGTACTTGCCCTGAAGTTCGAGTACCGTCAAATCCTCGGTGATACCAAGGTAGACGACGTTGGCGAGACCGTAGTAGAAACCACCACTACCCGTCGAAAGCCCGAAACCGCGCTCCCGGATCGCCGAGACGAGCAACCTGCCGTCGTGGCCCTGGGTCTGGAGGTACCCGGCCATGTTCTCCGGGGAAAGCAGACCAGCGGGGTAGTCACCGAAGTGGTCGTGCACGTCGCTGCCGACGTACTCGTGCGTTGGCGTACCAAGCTTCTCCGCGGTCGGCCCGTAGACACCGAGTGCCTTGAGCTCGTCAGCGGTTCCCTCGGCCGTCGGATCCATCTTCTGGATGAGCTCGCCGTCGTTGACCAGCGCGGGGCTGTCCGGAGACGGCATCAGGCTCTTCTGTTTCTGGTGGAAGAGACGATCCCAAGCCGGCTGCCACAGTCGCTCGATCCGCTGCGCGACAGGAACGACGACCCTGTCGATGATCCCGACTTCCCAGTCCGGATAGGTCTCATTACGGCCTGGTGTCACGACGCGGCGGGTAGCGGTACTGACCTCGATGTGGTTGAGGCGGGTCCGGCGGGAGATCTCGTTCAGGGTGACGCCGGAGTCACTGGCTTGCAGCATCGCGTCTTTGAGTGCCTTGATGTAGTCGGCATGCGCTTCATTACGCGACTTCCGGGCGTCCGGCATCTCGTGGACCGCATCGTTGAGCGTGTCCTTGAGTTTGTGGATGTGCTGAGCGACCTCGCTGAGCACACTGTGCGAGTCGCCTTCCAGCTTCAGCCCCGTCGTTTCCCTCGCGAGCCGCAAAGCCTGTTGCGGAAAGGCCGAGTCGCCACCGACGTCGACGCCGCGCATGGTCACGAACCGGACAGGTGCACCCAAGTTGAGCGCCACAGTCCCCGCGGCCTTGCTCATCGAGCCGCCGACAAGGTGGGTCAGCAGCGGAGCCAGCGCCGTCTGGGTTTGCGCCAATTCGGCCCTCGCGTGCCGGACCGCCGCCACCTTGGACATGTAGTTGTTGTCGGCTTCCCTCCTTGCCGGCTCGGCTTCCTGAACCGCGTTGAAAAGCCGACGGCGAGCACCGAGCAGTTCGGTGAGACCCCGTTTTCTCGGTGCGGGGACCTCGGGAAGCTTGTCCGGCCGTACCTCGTAATCGTTCTTGGGGTCGTCCTTGTCGAGCGCCAGATCGGCGGTGGTGGCCTTTTCCATCATCTCGACGACCAACTCGGCGGCGCGTTTCCTGCCGCCGCCCTCGGTGTCCATGATGGCCTCGGTCAGATTCTCGTACGCCTCGTTCACGCCGGCTTCAAGCTCGCCGTAGTACTCGGCGAAGAGAATGACCAGTTCCTCGGCGTTCGCCCGCACCATTTCGGTCGCCTTCGAGGGGGGCGGATCGATGATCTGCTGCTCTTCGTAGATGAGACTGAGGATGACGTCGCGCGGGAGTTTGAGCGACCGTTCGATCTCACTGACGATGAGCGCGTTGTCCGGCTTCGTCGATCCGCCCGCCAACGCGGCCAACCGCTCCGCGTACCACTTCACCCAGGTGACCCGCTGATCGACGGCCCGAACAGCCTGGCTGTACTGCGCGAACCGGGCATCGAGAGTGAGCTGGTCGGGATCCGGCGCACGCTCCGGGATCTGCGCCAGCCACTCGCTGACGGCCTTCGGTTGGACCAGCGACGGCAAGGTACTCGGGGCCGTGGGGAGTTGGCTCACCAGTGACTCGGCGCCGAGCTCCGCCGCGACGTTCAGGTCCGAAACGGCAAGGTTCGGCGTGGCTCCAGGCAATTGTGCGGCCAGCCACGTTCCCACGTCGAGGCCGTGCAGATAGATGGTGGACTCAACCTGCGCGCGCATGTTCTCGGTGACGACGGGAGGCCCGAAGCGTTCGAGCACGAGGGCGGTGACCCTGCGCAGCACGAGCTGTTCCGGATCGTCGAGCCGTCCGATCGCCTCTTGTGCCGCCCTGTTGGAATCCGTCTCCGAGTTCGCGACGAGACCGAGTGGTTCGAGACCGTCCGGCCGCACTCTCACCGCGTCTCGGAGCCAGCCGGGGTGCTGCTCGACGACGAACCGCCTGCGAGCCTCGCCCTCGACAAGACCGTGCATGGAGACGAGGTCGGCCGCGACGTGCCGCAGCGTCATGAGCTGGTCGGCTGAGAGGGTAATGGGAAGACCCTCGTCGGCGAGCAGAGTCCTGAACCTCGCGACCCCCGCGTCGGTCGAATCGAAACCGAACCAGCGCGCCGCGTCCGACACGTCGGAAGGCGTGTGCAGGGCCGCCGTGGCGTTCTCAAGCGAGGCTTCGAGCTGCTGACGCAGCCTGGCCATGTCGGCGCCCGCCCACGATGGCGAGTAGTGCTGCCGGAACTGCTGATCAAGCTGAGTGTCACCACCGACGAGCGTCAGCTCGACTGCCCTCGGGAGTTCACTTCCGAACCGCCGGTACAACTGCTGGAAGTCGATGTCGTCGGTGTGATCGAGCAGCCGTTGCACGACGTCGGGGTCGGAGAGAGTCTCCGCCATCGCACGCTCGAAGCCGGTCGGTGGCTTGTTGTCGGCGCCGTGAACCAGCCAGCGATAGCCGAGCACCGCGGGCAGCTCGTTGACCATGGCCTGGTACTGCTGGTCGCGCGGCATCCCCTCGGGCAGTTCCAGCCGATGGACGGCATGGTTCAGCCTGGAGAGCTTGAGTCTCGGCCTCGTGATGCCGTTCCGCTCGGTGAGCGTTACCCGGGCTTCCCTGCCTTCGGCGTCGGTGAACACCATCCGCACGACATTCGGATTCGCGCTCTCGGCAGCCACGACCTGACGGACGCTGGAACCGAACTGTTTGCGCAGTGTCTCGGCGGCGGCGTCGGCAGCGGTCCGGTCGGCGGGGCCGATGTGCGTGCTGCTCGGTGGCGGCTTGAGCGTCCTTCCCATTTCGACACGGGCTTCCACGATCAGCCTGAGTTGGTCGGCAATGATCGCGGCAGCGGAATCCGAGAGGTCGGCGATCGGCAGGGTCACCTCGTAGGAATTGCCCCTTCTGCCGAAGGTCCGGTCGTGGCGGTTCACCGTTCCGTTGCGGAGGTGCTCGTAGTACGGCCACGGTGCGGCGCTGTCCCGCACGATCACCTTGAAGGTCCGTTGGCCCTCACCCTTGACCGTGATCTCGATGGTTCCGGGCTGCTTCCCCGTCACCGGCGCGGCGGACAACCCGTAGTCGGCGAGCCAGCCCTTCGCCGAACGCTTGATCAGGCCGTGCAACCGCGCGTCGCCAGTGACGGCATGACCGCCGCGCCCCCTACCCCTCGCCTGCTGGGGAACGTTGTCGCCGCCGTGCCGGAATGCCTGCACGTAGGGGCTGTCCGGCGGGTGCACCTCAAGCGTGACGACGGCGTCGGTCAATGCCGCCGACCATTGCGCGGCTGCCGCCTGCTCTTCGGTGAGCGCAGCGTCCGGAAGCCCTCGCAGGAAGATCCGTTCGGCGTTGTGGGCGGCGACCTCGCGCTGGATGATCGTGTGATTCGACGCGCCAGCGGGGCTGCCTTGCAGGACGTGGACGGCTTCGTGCAGCAGTGCACCCGCCAGTTCCGCCGAGGTCACCTGCCGCACGAGGTTGCCATCGCTGTCGTAGCGGCCGAGCCGGACGCCCACCCTGTTCGACGCGGTGTCCAGCACCGCCCTCAGCCCGGTGTCCGCAATGGACGATGCCAGCCTTGCCGAGGCGGTGTCGGCACGCCTTCCGAAAGCATCTCGTACTCCGGCCTCGGTCAGCTCGAACATCGAGTTGCCGAGGTTGCGGATGGTCTGCTCGACCCTGGCCCTCGAAATACCGTCCAGATGCCTCGCGACGCCGTCCGCGCCGGTGAGCGCGAGAGCGGTGACATCGGCGACTGTCGCTTTACTCAGGTCGTTGACGGGCGTCGTGGCGGCCTCGGTCAACGTTTCGGAGAGCGGGCCCTGATCGTTGCGTGCCGTCCACGCCGAATCGAGCGCGCTACCGGTCGCGGAATCCAGCCCCGCGCGCAGACCCGATCCGACGAGATCGTCGGGAAGCAGTCCCGTCCTACGGTCGGTGTTCAACTGCTTGAGGACGGTCACCGCCTCGCGCCTCGCGTCGAACGGCTGTGCCCGAGACTCATCCGGCTGTGCGAGGTGCCACGGCCTGGTGTCGAAGAACCGCTGAAGCACACGCGGAATGAACCGGGAAACCAGGCGGCTGTGGCCAGGCGTGCTCGCGAGCACGCCGTCGCCCGGCTGCTTGGCGACATCCCGGAAGACGACCGTGACGCCGAGTTCATCGGCGAGGCGCTGTGCCTGCGCCGCGTTCACCCAGTCCACGTCGAGGAGCAGGCCCCTGCCCTTCCACTGCGGCAGTGCCTTGACGATCTCGGCCAGATCTCTCACCGAAAGTTCGCCCGTGCTGGAGTCGATGAACTGGTTGGGCGCACGCAGTCCCGGACCGTTGATGACGAACCGGCTCGGACTGGGGAACGGTAGCGCGGCCGGTTTCTCGCCTGGGCGGGAAAGACCGAGGTGCATCGGGCTCAGCGACGCGTCCTCCAGCACGGCGCGCAAGCGTTCCGGAAGCGCGTCGGCGCCTGCCGGTGCGGGCGCTCCGTGAGCGACGATCTCGACCTGTGGGTAGAACCGCCCGAACTCGCGATCGAGGTCCTCGCTCCGATCGACGCTGAAGTAGTCGGCCAGTTCGTCGCGTGCCCGCTGGGAGGCCGGTCCGAGCGACCTGACCCTCGCCGTGCGGAAGGCTTTCCTGAGCTCCGCGTACCCCGGCGATTCGCTCGCGTTGGAGTACAGCTCGATCCAGGTCCGCAACGCGGCACTTTCCGGGGAGCCGTTCAGCGCCAGCTTCAAACCGGGCAACTGGTCGAAGACCAGTTCGTGCCTTTGAATCGGCCGGCCGTCCGCCGGAGCGCTGTAGTACTCGGCCCTGTTCACCTGAAGATCGCGCAGCGCCTCGTGCAGCGCGGGGTCGGAACGGATCTGATGGTCGAGCGACTCCATGCTGAACGGACGCCCCGGCCGCGCGCCATCACTGGTGATCTCGACGAACACCAGCGTTCCCGAATCCCTGTGATACCCGGTGACGAGCCTGCCGGGTGCCAGATCGTCCTCGGGTTTACCGGTCAGCACCTCGTGGCCGCTGTCTCTGAACCGGTCGAACACCTCCGCGAGCGCGGCTCTTCCGGCCGTGGAGCGCTCCGTCCGCCACGCCTCGCGTTCGGCTGCCCTCAACTGGTCGCGAAGTGCGGTAGCTTCGGCGGACGACGTACCCAAGATCGTCGTCCGCAACCACGCCTCGTGTGCCTCCCACCAGGCGAGCTTCGCCAGTTCGTGCTCGGCGATCGCGTCGGCCGGTCGCGCGGGCAGACCGGTGGACACGAGCAGGGCCTCGGCGGCACCGTCGCTCGTCCCGACGATCCGATACTGGCCTTCCGAGGGCAGAACCACATGGCGCGGGCCGGATTCCGACAGTTCCCGCAGCTGGAGGACCGGCGTCCCCGGAGGCACACGAACGGTCAGAACGGTGCTGCCTTGCTCGGTTCCTTGCGCATCAAGTGAACCGGTGAGCAGCGACGAGATCGACAACGTGCCAGTACCAGCCGGGATCAGGTTCTCGCCGGGCACCCGCACGTAGACCGTCGTCCAGCTGGAGGTCCCCTGCTGTTGCTCCAGCAGGTTTCGCATCCCGTCGACCGTCTCCAGCGTGGCGCTGACCGAGGGGTTCTGCCAGTCTCTGACCAGCGCCTGCTCGGCAATGCTCAGGCCGGAGCTTGGCAGTCGCCGTTCCGCGCCGGCGGAGTCGACGGCCTGATTCCTGATCCCGTCGAGAACCCGCGCATGTTGTTGCCACGCACCTTCGCGCCGCTCCGCGTCGGCCATCGCCCGCCCGTAGCCGGCGTCCGAGTGCAGGTCGAGGTACTCGGCCCGCGTGCGCTCGGTCGTGCCGAAGAGGTCGGCGAGCTGTCGCAGACGGACATCCTGCTCCGTCGTGTTCGGAAGGTCACCCGCGGCGGCCAGCTCGTTGAACTCGGTGACCAGTCGCCGCGCCACGTCCGCCTGCTCGGAAGTGAGCATCTCCGGCTGGCGTGAGAGGAAGGGCTCAGGGGGCCGAGCGGCATCGGTGATCAACCGGAAAGCGTCGCCGAGTGTGGTGTCCCCGCGCAAGAAGTCACCGACGACGTCGCGCTCCGCGAACACCCGCGCCATCGTGGCTTGTTCCGTAGAGCCGAAAAGGGCGGTGTATTCGTGGAATCGACCCAGGATCCAATAGCCGTCCCGGGAGATCCACGGCTGCCCGTTCGCCAGGGCGTGCCGCAGCAGCAACGCCTTGACGACCGTGTCGACGGGGACGACCCTGCCGGGGCCGTCATCGGCAACGGCGAGGTAGTCGGAGAGCAACCGCTCGATGGACGCGCCAGGCTGGTTCCCCTCCGCCACCACGGCCGCGTCCGCGAAGGCATCCCTGAACTCGGGCATCGCGGAGACGAATCGCTGGATGAGTTCCGCCGCCGAGGCACCTTGCACGCGGGCGACGGCCAGCTCGTCAGAAAGCGACCGTAGTCCGAGGTTTCGCAGTTCATCCGCCTCGACCTCCTGACCTGCCGCGAGGTCGATCTGGTCGTTCAGCAGTTCCCGCAAGTCCTGAACCCGCTGGGCGAACTCGTTCGGTTCGCCCCGCGTCAAGGCGGCGTAGGAATCGGCTACCGCTGTGACGACCGAGAGCATGGCCTGCGTCGAGGCGCCCGCCGCGTTACGGATCGTATCGGCGTACGCGGTCTCGAACCGGCTGCTCAGTTCGGTTACGACCGAATCGGACAGCCCCGCGCGGGTCGCCCGCTGCTCGAAGGTCGTCAGGGAGTCCGAGAGATCGAGAGCCGGGGTGTGGTGAGTACCGCCCTGCCACTGAGGCGCGTCGAGTCGCATCCGCGCGGGGCTGGTGTCGTCACCGGGGAACCAGCGCAACTTGTGCAGGGGGTCGCCGAACGCGGGTGCGGGCAGCGCGCTCGCAGGCAACGAGTTGGCGAGCCTGGCCAGTCCGTTGAGACCGACAACGAGATCACCGGGAAGCTGGGCGGCGTTCCCATCCTGAACCGCTCTGTCGAACGTCGCCCGCAGCCGCTCGGCCGCCAGATCGAGCATCCGCGATCCGGCCGAGCCCGCGAACGCATCCGGATCGGCTGTCCTCAGGTGCAGTTCGGCCAGCGCCTCTCCCGCGGCGGCAAGCCAGTCGCCCGTCTGCCGGACATGCTGCTGCCTCGGCCTGCCCATACCCGGCCGCAGCAGGTCCTCGAACGCGCGGCCATCGCCCGTCGCGACAAGTGTGAAAGCCAACCGCTCATTCGGGCCGTTCGCGATACCCGCCGCGAGCAATGTCGCCGGATCGATCAGCCGGTAGTCCTGCCGGTCGGCGTCGGCCCGCTCGTATCCGAGGATCCTCTGCGCGAGGTCGTCGACCGGCGTGAACCGCAACGTGGCAACGGTCTTGCCGTTCACGGTCACGAGCTGGTTGACGAAGCCCTCGGGCACAAGCCGGACAGCGGACCGCGCGACCCCGAGGTGCTCCGCCGCCAGCGCGGTCAACTGGGCTCGGACGCCGCCTGCCTTGCCTGAGCCGCCGTAATTGTGGCGCAGCTCCCAGATGTCGGCTTCGGTGTTGATTACGGGAAGCGTGGCGGTGAAGGCGTCGCGGGACTCACGCAGCGCCGCACCCTCAGTTGTCGCGGAATCCGCGACGTAGACATCCGCGAGAGCGATGATGTCGTCGAGGTTCTGGGCCCTCGTCGGCCTGACCCCGGCACTGTCTGACTCCGACTGCGAGAACTGCACCGATGCCGCATCGGCAGGCAGATCCGACATCGCGGCGACATAAGGACTGTCCGGGGCGTGCCGGTACCGCACGACATCGGCGACGGTGTCCCTTCCCCACGCGGCGACCTCGCCCAACTGCGCGGGCAACGTCGCGAGGACGTTGGCAGGCAACTGCCACAGCCACCGCCGCTCGGCGTCGGCCGCGGCGATCTCCCGAGCGGCGACCTGCTCGGCGGTAAGCCCCGTCGGCGAGGGCTGCATCGCGTGAACGGCCTCGTGGACAACCGACAGCGCGAGTTCGGCAAGCGTCGCGGGGCGACGGGTGCCGTCGGCTTCGACGCGGTCGAGGCGAAGTCCGAGGCGTGGAGCGAGACCGGGTACCGAGTCGAGAACGGCGCGGGCATCGCTGGCCAACGCACTGGAGAGCCGGGCGGTTGCGGCGTCGGCACCCGCTCCCGCGTACGCGGCGGCAACTCCGCCCTCGCTGAGCACGAAGACCGATTGGAGCAGCTTGCGCACCGTCGCCTTCGCCATTTCCGGCGTGACATCACGGCCCGCTGCCTTCGCCATGACGTCGGCGCCGGCGAGCGCGAGCTGCGAAAGTGCCCACTTGTCCTCGTTGGACAGTGCGACGGCGTCCGGATCGATCGAACTGGCCGCGAGATCGAAGATCTGCTGTTTGGAATTGGCCGTGGGTTTCGGAACCGATGTCTTCGGCCGGACGTCCATCGCCTGCTCGTGCCCCGCGCGCAGCGCGGCACCCGCGATGTCGTCGGGTGCCGTCCCTTCGGCGTCGGCGGCGAGCATCGGGTAGGCGGCCATGCTCTCCGCCACCGCGTTGAAGGCGCGGACCTGCTCGTCACCAGGCCGGGCAAGCCAGTAGGTGCCCGCACCGCGCACGCTCAGACGTCCTGGCACGTTCGGGGCACGGTTCAGGTCCCCCGCCTGACCTTGAGCACTCACCTCGCTCGTGAACACGACGGTCACTCCAAGACCGTCGGCAAGCTGCTGCGCCTGCACGGGCGTGACGTGACTGATGTCGAGCATGACGCCGCGGCCCTGCCACTGCGGCAACGCCTCGATCATCGACCGCAGTTCGGCGACGGTCAGCTTGGCTCCGCCCGCTTCGACGAACCGGTCGGTCCCTCTCAGCCCTTCGGCCCGCACGACGAACCTCGTGGGATGCGGCGAGGGCATGTCGCGCGGACCCGACTCCCTGCCTCCGAGAACGAGGTGATCGCGCAACACAAGCGCGTCGGAGAGCACCCCACGTGACCTCGCCGAAAGCTCGTCGGTTTTCCCGCGCGCGCCGTCTTGGCCGTCGTGCCTCGTGGTCTCGGTGTTGGGGAACACCCTTCCCAGGAAGCTGTCGACGCTCGCGGGGTCGCCCGCCTCGTTGACGAAGAACGCCTCGGCGGTGCGCGACCGCGCCTGCTCTGTCTCGGGCCTGCTCGCATACTGCTCGCGAAGGCGCGCGTGGTCGGGGTGACCGCCCTCGGCGGCACGCAATTCCGTCCAACCCGTGGATTCTGGGGCCTCGGCGTGCAACGACTCCATTGCCGCGTCGAGGTCCAGAGTGCGCGTGCCTGGTGTCCTCGCCGTCCGCTCACCGGGTTCGAGCGCGCTGTCGTAGACGACGGTGGTGAGCCGACGGCCTCGCCACAACGTCTCCTCGTGCGGAGCGTCGCGCAGCACACTGGGGTTCTCGCCGAGCCGGGCCTTCAGCAAGGAATCCGTACGTAACTGATCGAGCAGGTACTCCGGAGTTCCCGGCCGCTCGTGGCTCGCACCGCCCTGGGACGTCTCGACGAACACCAGACCGCCGGAGTCCAGCTTCCCGACGAACAAGCGCCCTGGCTCTCGTATGTCCCCCGGCCTGCCCACCAGCACGTTCTCCGGGCGCACGCCGTTCTCGTGGAGGCCCCGCCTTCCCGCGGCGTCGCGCTCGGCCCTCCAGGCCGCGCGTTCGGCCGAGCGGGCCTCGGCGAGCCGTTCGCCCCAGCCGATCCCCTGCTCGGCAGCCGCGAGCGCCTTGGTAGCCAGCCACGTGTCGTGAGCCCTCCACCAGTCGAGTCTGGCCCGCTCGTGAATCGCGACGGGGTCAGCAACCGCCGCTGCGTCCATTGTGGACGTCTGATCGACGAGGATCGCCTCGATTTGCCTGTTTCCGCCGACGATGTCATCGGCGAAGGCATGCAACCGCGCGCCATCGGGAATCAGTACCCGGGGTGCGCCTGCCTCGGCGTAGTTGGCCAGATCCAGCACCGCCGTGCCGGGAGGAATGTGCAGCTCGACCACCCTGGTGCCGGGCGCGGGAGCAGTCGGCGGTGTCAGCTGCGCGAGGATCGGTGCGGGATCGGTAGCCTGCCGTCCCCCCGCGTCACCCGGCGTGCCGAACAATGTGCTCGCATCGGCGATCTCGGCGTAGACCGTCACCCAGCCTTCGCTGACCTGTTGCGCCGCCGTCGACCTGACCAGTTCTAGCGCGGCGAGGTCCTGCCTCGCGGTGCCGATCGACTCGCCCGCGTAGAAGCCACCTTCAACGGCGAGCAGTGCCTCTGGGGTCAGCGTCTGCCCCTGCCAGCCGAGCACTCGCAACGCGGGGAAAAGCCGTTGCCCGACGACCGGATCGACGAGGTGCCCGATCGCGTCGGTCGTCGTCGTTCCCTCGTCACGAACGACCGGCGTCCCGAGCAGGCCACCGATGTCCTGACCGCTGGCCGACTTCGCCCTCACCTCGTCCACATAGGACTGGTGAGCGGCGTTCGGTTCGCGCCTGGCTCCGTCGAGCGCCAGTTGCCCGGGGTCGCTGAGCAGTTCGGTCAGCCGTGCCGCCCGCGCCCCGGCGGCTTCGGTGCCGAGAATGCCCGTGGCGCGCAGATACTCGGTCTGCTCGGCGATGAGCCTTACCGCGAACTGGTTCTCCGTCGTGGTGGACTCGGTGGAGTCCCCGTTGATGTCGGCGTGAGCGGCGAGTGCCCTCGTCAGCACCGCCTCGGCTGAACCACCGCCGAGCAGATGGGTGGCAAGCGGAAGGGTGGTCGCGAACGCGGCGGCCGTGCGCGCGGCCACCGGTGAACCGAAGTACGCGGCGTGTTCCTCGAAGGCCCGCTGGATGCCGTAGGCCGTGCGGTCCTCGCCGGGCATCGCGTTGGTGAGCAGGATGGCCTTGACGGCCACGTCCACCGGCACTGCCCGCTCGCCGGTGCCGCCCTCGACCTGAGCAAGATAGTCACTCAGGATCACCCGCACCCGGTCGCCAAGCAGGGTGCCTTCCTGGTCGAGGAGCGAGCGGGAGGTGTAGGGAGCGGCCAGCTCGGGCATGGTGTCGACGAACCTGGCGACGAGGTCGTCGGCTGGCCTGCCCACCCGGACCAGTTCGGTCAGCTCGGCACCGCTCGCGGCTAGCCTCGACTGCCTCGCGTCCGGTGTGGTGTCCGCCGCCGTTTCTCGATCGGTTTCCTGCTGGACCAGCAGGTCGCGGAGGTCCGCGATGTCGCGCGCCACCCGGCTGGCGTCGCGCCCCTCCAGATTCTGGTACTCGCCGATCAATCGCCCTACCGCGTCGGCGATGGCCCGCGCTTCCGGCGCGAGCGCCCCAGAAGCGGCTCGCACGGTGGCCTCGTACTCCCGCTGGAAGAAGTCGGTGAGTTCGGCGGCATCCGCCTGTCGTGCCGCGGCGATGGCGTTCTCGACCGAGCGAAGCTCGGCGTCGGCGGGAGTCGTCCGCTGGAGCGCTCCCGCGTCCGAGAGCGCCGCGTGCACGACCCCCAGCTCGTCGGTGTGCACGCGCAGGCTTCCCGCGAGATCGCCGTGGGAAGCGGTCGAGGAGAACGGCCGCGCCGACATACCGCGCGCCCTGGATTCCAGCGCATCGGCCAGCTCGGCGAGCTGACCGGCGAGCGTGACCGTCCCTGTGGCGGTACCGGCGAGCGTCCTGACGGTCGCCGCGGCTCGTTCGACCAGATCGGCACCGGCCTGACCTTCGGAGACTCCCGGTTCGCGCAGCCGGAGGTGCAGCTCAGCCGCGACCCTCGCCGCACTCTGCAACCACGCGCGCACGTCGTTGTCGTCGCTCGCCGGATCCGCGAGCACCTCGTTCAGCGTCCGCCCCTGGTCGGGCGCCAGCAGGGCGACGCCGAGGCGCGCGTCGCCGGTGTCGATGAGACCGAGACCGAGCAGTTCGCTCCGTGTCGCCAACGTGAGGCCCTCGGCCGCGAGGCGGTCCCTTCCCGCAAGGAAGCCCGCGAGGCCCTCGGCCGTTTCGGTGAGCCCCAGCCTGGCCACCAGCTCGCCGCCGAGCGTGACGGTGCCGTTGTCCAGATCGATCGACACCGCGTCGCCGGGAACGCCCAGTCGATCGGCGATGAACCCGGTTACGGCTCGCGTCTGCCAGGAACGAGGGCCGGCCTCTTCGAGGACAGCGGCAAGGGACGCGGCGTCCGGCATCCCACCGACAGCACTGTCGTCCCGGAAGCGCAGTGTGGGGATTTGGTCACCGAACTCGACCGCTCCGCGTGGGTCACCAGCGAGCATGCGCCTCGCCGCGGCGGTCGCGACCTGATCGACCACCGCGTCGGAACGAGCCGCGCTCGTGGCATCCGATGCGGGCGCTCCGGGGGCAACGTTCTCCCGCAGGACCGGAATCGCCTCACGGACGAGGTTCATTGCGACGTCGCCGAGCGTCGCGTCCCTCAGCCACCTGCCACCAGGGTCGCGCCGTTCCAGCTTGACCCCGACGGCCGGTTGCCCGTCGCCTCGGTACAGAACGGCCGTGCTGCCGGGGTCCGCGACAGCGGCCCGCAAGATCGGCGAGGCCGCCCCTTCACTGCCGAACGCGGCGACGACACCGGACTCGCTGAGCACGAACATCGAAGCGACGAGATCACGAACGACGGCCTCAGCCTGTTCGACCGTCGCTCCCGGCACCGCGTCGGCCATTCTCCGCGCTTCGGCGAGCGCCACCTCGGCCACGGCGACCTTGAGATCGACATCGGTGAGCGTGGCCAGCGTCGCCGGTCGCGTACCACGAGCGGGATCGGCGACCGGTTGCCGCGCTTGCGCCGCCTCGCCGGAACCGGCCGCACCACGTCCTTCGCGGAGCGCGAGTCCCGCGATGTCGTCGACGACGACCTGCCCGGTGACGCTCTCGACGTACAGGGCCGACGATGCCGCGTCCCGCTCGGCAGGCAGGTCGAAGACGTCCGGCCTTTGCTTGCCCGGTCCGGCAAGCAACCACGCCTGCTCGTCCGGCCTGGTCGCGGTGAGCTGTTCCGGCAGCCAGCCTCGGTCCATCGAGAACGCGACGGTGACGCCGAGGGTGTCCGCCAGCTGTTGTGCCTGCTCGACACTGACGTGCTCGACATCCAACAGGATGCCCCTGCCCTGCCACTGCGGCAGGCTGCGGACGACGTCGGCCAGTTCGGCCGAACTGAGGGCACCGATCGGCGTCGAGATGAACTCGTCCGCCCCCACGCGGCCGTCTCCGCTGACGACGAACCGGGTCGGATGCGAAGCGGGATCCGTACCGTCGACGGCGCGCCGCAGCGCGAGCGCGCCGGGACCCTTGTCCGCGGCGGCCCTGATGTCGGCGACCGGATCCGAAAGCGCATCACGAGCCTGCTGGGCCTCGGTCGCGTCGGCGATCCCGTGCTCGGCGACGGTGATCTCCGGATCGGACAGCACGGCGATCTGCCCCGAGTCCCGGTCGGTCGGCACCGCTCTGATCTCAGTCCAGCCGGGCCGGGTGGCACGCGTGCGGTCGTCGGTGAGCGCTTCCCGCACCAGGTCGCTCGCGGCGTGGCCCTGCACGAGATATCGCGCGGCTTCCGTGCTGCCCTGCCTCGGCAGCCTGCGGTAGTCGACTGTCAGCTCGTCGTTGCGCAAGGCCCTGGCCAGCCCCGCGTCCCGGTACACCCGCTCACGCAGCAACGGGTCCGTCCGCAACTGCCCCTCAAGGTAGCTGACCGGGTCTTGCACGACGGTGCCGTCGCTCGCGTCGACACGGACGAAGACGAGCCGGTTCTGCGCCCTGTCGAAGCCGGCGACCAGCCTGCCCGGCTGCCATTCACCCGTACCGTCGTTGCCGACGAGCACATCGCGAGCCGGAATTCCGTACTCGCTCGCCAGCATGCGGGCGGCTTCGGCGAGACGTTCCGAGCGCCATGCCGTGCGCTCCACCGACCGGAGCGCGTCGCCCCTCGCCCCAGACGACGCGGGATCCCTGCCGGCCTCCGACGCGAGCAGGTCGCCCTCCGCCGTCCACCACGCCAGTTCGGCAAGCGCGTGCCGAACGCCGGGATCGGTGGAATCGGGCCGCAGGGCAGGACCATCGAAGAGAATGAGCTCCTGCCCCGAGAGGTGTTCGAGCCTGCTTCCCTCCGGCAGCGTGAGCGCACCCGACGGCCCGACCGGCAGGTGCGAGCCTGGCGGAACGAAAACCTTGACCGAGGCGCCTTCGCCGGGCGCCCCGTCGACATCGACCGGCCGCTCCGCGACGACGCGGGTTCCCTGCAAGCCACGGGAGTCGTCGGCCAACATCGCCGCGTCTTCGGCCGAGACGAAAACCTCGGACCATCCGGCCTGCTGCTCGGCGGCCTGCCTGACCCTGGTGACGAAGTCGGCGTGTGGGTCGATCACGGGCGCGGCCTGCTGAGGCTCCGGAGTGGCCTCCTCCCTGACCGGAGTCATGTAATGCTCGGCGGTCACACTCAGCGCACCGATCACTCGTTCGCGCAGGACATCGAGCGCCATGGCCGGATCCGTTGGCAACGCGGTGCTCATGTTGACGAGGACGGGTCGAGCCGAGTGCCACACGCCGTCCTCGCCTTCGCGAGTCAAGGGCAGCCGGACCTGGGCATTGGAATCCGATACCCATTGCTCGGTCGAGAAACGAACCTCCGCCATCGCGCCCGATTCGAACAGCAGCAAGACGCGCAGGTGCTTGCCGGATCGCCGCGCGATCTGGATTTCCGCGATGTCGGACGGCAGTTCGTTCGAAGCGACGACGCTCGCGAGAACCTCGCGAAGCGCCTTGGTCATTCGAGTGCCCTTGCGGTCGGACAAAGCGCCGTCGACGTCGGAGAACGACAGTTCCCTCGTCTCGGCTTCACGCTCGACCTCGGTGACCGGTTGCCGCTGGGCTCGCTGGTAGACCTCGACCAGATCGCGGTCGCCCCGGCCGGTCTGCCCATTGGCCGAGTAGCGGACGTGCGGCTGACCTTCGGAGAGCTGCGTCAGTGTCCGTACGTATTCACTGTCGAGCGGGTGAACGACCTCCTCGACGACACTGCGGGTGAGCGCGGCGTCCCACTCCGGCCTCGCGATCGCGCGCAGGTCGTCGGGCAGGGTCTCCAGCACGTCGGCGGGCAACATCCGAATGGCCTGGCGCATCAGCTCGTGCGCCGCCACCTCGTTGTCGACAACCTGCTGGGCGGTCCAGCCGACGGGCTTGCCGGTGAGCTGGTGGTACACCTCGTGGACGGCATCGAGGACGGCGTCGAAAAGCACGGCGGGCCGCTCCGCGTTGCCGTTCTCCGGCATCACGCGCGTCAGCCGCACGCCGAAGCGGAAGTAGCCGTTCTTTCCGCCGCGCTTTCCCGGTTGCCAATCCAGTACCGAACGCACGCTCCGGTCGGCGAACGCGCCCTTCAGCCGTTCCCACTGTCCCTTGCTGAGCCCGGAGGACGCTTGAGTCGCGTCGTGGTGCAGCTCGAACGGCCGCATGAGCATCGCGGTCAGCATGTCACCGATCTGCCTGGCCCGTGCGTCCACACCGGGCGCTTCGGCGATCAGCGGAGCAAGGCTCTGGCCCAGTCTCCTGATCTCGGCGATCTGCTGTGGCGAAAGGTCAAGGGTGGCGTCGAGCGGCACCGATGGGTTGAGCAACTCCGGTGGCGCTTCAGGCGGCGGCGACTCGGGACGTTCCGTTCGTGCCCCGGCGGGTTCGGTTGCCGCCGCCTCCGCTTGGGAGCGCAGGGCAACATTCGTCCAATCAGGACCGTCGATGAAGGGCGTTTCGACGACGAGACCGCGTGCGCTGTCGAAGGAGAGCCTGCTGCCCGCCTGGAGCGAGCTCGTCAACGCGCTGTCCTCAAGCACGCGCTGCCGGAGCAAACCATCCTCGGCAAGCTGCTCGTCCGCGAACTCACCACGGTCAAGCTGGTCGGCAACGGCAGGGTCGAGTGCGATGACCGAAAGCCGGTTGGTGCCTGCCGTGCTCGGCGAGTAACCGGCGACGTAGGGCAGGTCGGGCCGCAGCCCGTCAACGATGTTGCCGACCAGGATTCCGTCGGCCGGTACGGCGAATCTCGTGTTGAGCAGGTGCACTCCGGCAGCCACCCGAGCGCGCTGCCATGTTTCGTCCACGATGGCCCGCAAATTGGCGATGGTGTCGGCCGATGCCCCGGAAAGCACAGCCTTGGCGTGCGCCTCGTGTGCCTGCCACCAGTCGATCACGGCGTGACCATGCCGGCCCGCCGGATTGATCGCGGATGCGTTGACCGGCTGGTCGAGTGTCGGTCCTCCGACGAGAACCAGCTCGATCTCCCTGCCGCCGTTCTGGCCGGTGCCATCCGACACGGCCCGGTACATCCCGCCTTCGGCGAGGGAAACCGTGCCGTCGGCACTGATCTGCGGAGCCTGAGTGCCCGGCGGCAGGTACACCTTGAGCACCGTCGATTGTGGACCGCTGACGGGATGGATCGAGGCACCGGCCATGCTGGGGTCGGAAAGCATCTCGCCCGCCAGGTCGACGTCCCTGCCGAACAGGCCCTCCGGCCCGTCGACCGGCAGGTAGACGACAGCCCAGTCACTCGACGTCGACCGCATTCCATCCGGTCCGGTCAACCGGACGGCCGCCCCCGCGCCATCGACGGCGCGCTCACGAGCCCAGTCGAGCAGCCCGTCCCTTCGCGCGTGCTCACCGTCGTGAGCGCCCGCGAAGGACGCCGCGTATTCGGCCTGCTGTTCGGGAGTGAGTCGCGGTGTCAGGTCCGGCGAAAGTCCCAGCAGCGCACGCAGAACCCCAACTGTCGCATCGAGCTTCCGTTCGGCGTACGCGGTCTGCCCGTTGTCGGCGTACTCCCGAAACGCCGAGACGACGTCCTGAGTCGCCTTGAGGATCGCGACACTCGTACTCCTGCCGTCCATCGTCAAACCACGAACGGCGGACTCGTACGAGTTGAGGAAATGATCGACCATCTCGGGAGCGAGCGCAGCGAGCACCGCTTCGGGCCAGTTCGGCCAACTCTCCCTCGGCCCCTGGAAGTCCACTTCATCGACGAATAGGACATCCTGGATTTCGTTGACGATGTCATCGATCTCGTCGAACGTTGTGCGCTGACCGTGCGGCAAGCCATCCCGATCGAGCGAGTCGTAGACCTCTTCGAGGTCGATGATCGTCAGCTCGTTTCTGCCCGTGTCCGAGTCGACATGGAAAAGAACGTTATCGCCGTGAGCGTCGCCGTGACGAAGTCCTATCCAACTACTCGGTAGCTGGTGGCTCTCCAAAACAAATCGATCGACCGCATGCGCCAGTTGACCATTGACGAGGCCGGGTTGGCCAAGCCGGATGGCTTCAGCGTGCAAAACACGCAACATCTCGGCTGCGGTCTCGCCCCAGTGAACTCCGGCAGGCCCGTCAGGGATCCTGCTGGTACGCAGGTGAAGCTCGGCGAAAGCCTTGGCCCAGGCGTTCAGCATCTGCCGGAGCTCTTCGATCCTGGCTGGCCTGTCCGCCTTACTGGCCTCGGTGATCCCGTCGATGATCTCGGAGATCGTCCGCCCTGGCCGTGCCGCGGTCACCGTGAAGGAGAACTGGTTGTCCGTACCAGCGACAAGGCCCGCACCGATAACGTCCGGAACGACGGAGTGTTCGAAGTCCTCCCTGCCGAACCTCTCGTACGCCGCCAGCTTCAGCGCGAACCGGTCCATCCTCCGATCGAAGGTCAGCACAGCGTGCCGGTCACCGGAGGAATCCAGAACCTCGAACGAACGCCCGTCGTAGATAACACGAAGGTCCAGCTCGGCAGCGGGAACCCCAAGCTGCGCGGCGACGAAACCGGCAAGCTGCGTGCGATATGAGGCGCCGAGCTCACTCCTGTCATCGCCGATTACGCGGATGAAGTCGTCACCCGATTCGTGCCGGAGAACGACGGGTGTTTCCGCCACCAGGGCGGCGAGTCCGTCATCGGAGACTCGTGCCCGACGGCCCGCCTCGCCGACCATCGCGTCGCGGGCAAGCGTGAACAGGGGTTCGAGGTCCTGCGGGCGGTTGAACTCGGAACGGGAGTACTCGACGGTCGGCGCACCGGTCTTGAGCGACTCGAACGCCTGGAGATAGTCGGATTCCGGCGGGTGTACCTCGAAGGCGACGATCGCCGCCGACAACTCGGCACTGAACTGCGCCGCCTCTTGCAGCTCCGAAGGCAGCGCCCGTAGATCGGCTTCCGGAATTCCGTTGAGGAACCGCCGTTCGACCTCGTGTGCCGTCGTCTCCCTTGCCACGACCTGGTTCGGCGTGAGCCCCTTGGGGTCGCCTTGGAGGACGTGGGTGGCTTCGTGAAGCACGGCATTGACGGCGTCGGCGATCGTGAACTCGCGGACGAAGTTGCCGTGCACGTCGTACCTGCCGTCACGCAGTCCCAAGTGGACAGCCGAGAACGGATCCCGCTCCGTGTAGAGAACCGATCGCACCGTGGGATCGTTGATCGCGTCCCGCAGGTTGCCGAGCGGGCTCCAGTGTCGATTGAGGAATGCTTCCTTGACGCCATCCTCGCTGAGCACGAACAGCGATTGCGACAACTGCCGGACGATCTTGCGCGCGCGCCTCGGGGAAACATCGATTCCCTGCTCCCGCAAGGTCTCGACGATCGTTTCGGCCTGGTTCGCCGCCCACGCCTCCACCACGTCCTTCGACTCGTCCGTGAACGTCATGGACGTGTCGAGCGGCACCGAGGACTGCGGAATCGGCCTCGACAACAATTCGCCGACCCGATGGAAGAAGCGGCTGATCGGCGACTTCCCGGCCGGTTCGGCAGTGGGTGTTTCCGATGCTTCGTCCCGCCAGCCGAAAGGATCGGCGGGAACCTGGCCCGCGAACGGATCGACAGCCGCCTGATCGGCGGAGGGACCGGTCGGTGACGTGGATTTCGGTATCGGCAGAAAGCCCTTGAAGGCCGGGTTCGGAGTCCAGATCGGATCGGAATGCCCGCTGAAGCTCTGGGCGTGCGTCCACCAGCCCGCGATATTCTCGAACGGGATGTCCTCCAGGAGGATCTCGCTCTCACCGTGGGTGAGGTTGTCCTCCCAGGCGTGATAACGCTTCGTGGCGTCCACG
Organism: Prauserella marina; assembly: GCF_002240355.1. Lineage (GTDB taxonomy): Bacteria > Actinomycetota > Actinomycetes > Mycobacteriales > Pseudonocardiaceae > Prauserella_A > Prauserella_A marina. The sequence goes on along the minus strand of NZ_CP016353.1, from coordinate 250,689 downwards.
TCGAGTCCACCGGGGGTGAAGTGAACGTACGTGTATACCGTTTCCTCTGCTCGTTTCGCCCGGTCCGCGGCATCCATGAGGTCGGACGTCGTTGAAATAAAACCGGTAGCGGTGGCACCACCACCGACATGCGCGTCGAAGTGCTCCCACGTGGTGGCACCGGGAGCGAGCGGCTTGAATCCGCCCGCCGCTTCCAGCTCCTGTGGCGTGATGCGGTGCGTCCGAAACAGAGGATTCTGGTTTGGGTCGACATCTCGGAAGATCGCGGTGTCCTCGTCGAACGGCCTCGTGGCCTCGATCGGGCCAGGCCGCAAGCCAAGCACGGCAAGCAGATCAGGTGAGGCTCCCGGGGGGAACCGGAACGGATTGCTGAATGCCGTCCCGTGCCGGCCGACCCCGAGCCCGCGGATGGCCTCGGTCATCCGCGCGCTCTGCGCGGCGCTGTCCCGCAGCTCCCATCGCATGGCGGCTTCCGGCGAAGCCTGCTCCGCGGACTCAGCCGGAAGTCCGTAGTGACGGACAATGTCCTCACGCCTGGCGACGAGATCGGTCACCAACCGCTCGGCAACGGCCGCATCGGAGACCGTCGACCGCACGATGCCCGCGATCCGCTCCGGCGACAGAGCTGCCAACGCGCGCGCTGACTCCCGCTCCGTCTCAGTCGGCATATCCCTGAACATCCGCTCGGCCGTACGGTTGACGGCAGAGTTGCGCAAACCGGCCAGCTCGGTGACATCCCCGCCGAACTGACCTCCCTTCTCGATGCCGAGGCCGGTGAACAACATCGCCCCGCCGAACTCGATGCGCGCCGGACCGCGTCCCGTCGAGCGCACGTTCTCGAACGTGCCACCGGAGACATCGACGTGCTGGGGGCCCGCGACATCCCAGTTCGCGAGCCACGCATCGGCGGCGAAGCCACCCCACACCTGATGCTGTTGCTCGGCGGAAAGTTCGGCCATCGCGTCGGCGGTCAGCGCACCGTCGTTCTCCAGCCAGGCGCTTGCGACACCGTACTCACTACGCGGATCGAGTTCTCCCTCAAGCCGGACCACCTTCGTCTCCGGCGCGGGCAACCGAACGCCAGTGGCCTGGTAGAAGTTGTCGGCGAAGGCACGATACAGCGCTCCTGCCGCGACCTCGTTCTCCGCGTGCAGCGCGGAGCCGGCGGATTTGACGTACCACTGCCGACCTTCGGCATCCTGGAAGATCGCCGAAGGGCTGGAAGCCTGGCCTGTCCAGTCCTCCAGTTTGGTCATGTCCGCGACGCTGGACATTTCCGTTCCGCTGAGTGCGGGACCGCCGGTCAGTTCCAGTTCGAGCAGCAGCACTTCCCTGCCGTCGACAACGGCCTGCTCCGCGTTGACGACCGTGAACTCCGACCCACGGGGCAGCAGGACCGTGTTGTCGGAGAGTTCGCCCGCATGGATTGCCTTGGTGCCGGAGGGAAGGAGCACCGTGGCACGAACCTCGGGCTGACCGGTCGTCGGCTGGTGGAGGTTGGTGGATGTGTGCCCCGCGTTGACAAACCGTCGGCCCTCAAGGTTCGTGAGGTCGCCGCCGAAAACAGCACCGACGCTGTCGGACCACCAGTGCACCTTCGCGGGTGCCGTCGAGGACACAGCGCCGGCGAACGCCCTATCCAGATTGTTGACGGTGTTGGCTTCGGTTTCCGCTGTCCTTGCGGCTGTTTCATCGGAATGACGGGCGAAAGCGCCGGATTCCAGCAATTCCTGTCCCGTGACAGGGCGACGGGAGAACTCGGCTTGCTGCGCAGGCGTCAAGTTGCCGGTGAGCGTCCGCAACGCATTGTTGCGTTCGTCGGAACGAAGGGCGATCGCGTCCTGCAACGCGACCTGCTGATTCGCGGGCAAGGTACGAATCCAGTCAGCCCCGTTGCCGATGCGCGCGGCAGCATGGTTGCCGTCGGGGACGACCGAGGGCAACTGAGCAGATCCCGGCGCGGGCGGTGGCTGCGGGAGCAGGTCACCGAGCGGCGGTAGCGCCTCGTCGCTGGTTGCCGGTACCTCGGAAACCAGCCTCCGCATCTCGGAAGGAGTCTGCGTGAGGGCTGCACTCAACACCGGACCAACAGTCTCGGCCTGCGCCTGACTACCGATGGGGAGCGTAGGAAGCATCACCTCGACCGGCCCGGTCAACTCCCATTTGCCGTCCACGAGACGAAGTTCGGGAACGGTGATGCTTGGCACGCCGCGCTGGGTGCCGACCTGGAACTCCCACCGCAGGCCATCGGACGATTCGACCCTCCACCGTCCCGGATTGTCCTGATCCGGGACATGGGTGATCACCGCGTCACCTTCGATGTCGGCAAGGGCGCCACCGACGAGCTGTGCTGTCTCCTCAAGGTCGAGTGAGGCGGCGTCCAGAACCGTCGGCCCCGGTGACACGCGCAGCACGGGGTTGGAACTCTCGGTGCTGATCGGAGTCGTCGGCGCATCCGAGGGCGCTCTGTCGGCACTCGGCGATGCCAACGCGTCAGGGGCAACCGGAATCAGCGGCTGTTGCGCCGGTGCGTATTCCGAGTCGTAGTACCAAACGTCGCCGAGACCGAGATCCCGCGGCCGGTACGGTCCCTGGCGGGCATCGCCGAACGCATCCCGATCGAAACCGTCCGGATCGAAGCGTGAGGGAGCCTGTGGTGGCCGCGGCGGGAACCGCGGAGGCTGGTGCGGTTCCTGCTCAGCTTCTTCCTCGGGCGGCCGCCAGGAGCTGGCGCTGCCCGAGCGCCTGACGTTCGGAACCTTCCTGAGGTCGCCCTGGCTGCCGTCGAGGACGTGGACACTCTCGACGGACCCGTCCAGCCTGACGACGACACCAAAGGTGACACCGGCATGAGTACCTTCCACCACCCAGTGCCGGAACAGCCCCTCGCCTTCCGCCCGCACACTGGTTGGCAGCCTCGTTACGGTACTGATGACCGACGTCATCCTGGCGCGAACGTCGTCGCCGCCGAACCAGGAGGCGTCAAGCGCGAGCGCTCCCGGCGCCGTCGATTCCGGCCCGATCTGGGCAATGACACGATCCAGGGCGACGTCGCTGACGGTGACGTTATCTGCCGGATAACGCGGCGGCTGCCAATTGGCCGGTGCGACGCTCCCCACGTCGGCCCCGCCAAGTTTGGTGGACAGCGCTGTGCCGAATGCCCGCAGATCGAAACCGAGTGTGCTCGGGTCGACCCCGCTGGGCACGGTGACGACGACCTCTTCGCCATCCAGTCGGTTCGCTCCCTGCCGCAACCCGGCGGCGACGCGCTCCGCGGCGTCGAGCGGCGTGGTACCGGGATCGGCCGAGACGATGATCGTCACGTACTTACCCGGCTGAATGCGCACCTTGATCGGCACATCGGCTTGCGCGTCCAGTGAAGCCTGTTGGTCAAAAGTCGCGCCGCTCTGGCTCTCGGCCATCGGAAGGTCGGGCAGCCTCAGCCGGTCGGCCCCGAGGGGGATCGGAGTCTCCCCCAGACGGCCCAAGAGTTGCTGGTTCCGCAGCCACACCCTGCGACGCCGGTCGCCTTCCGGCATCTCTTCCAGCCGCTCCGCGAGGTCGGCGTTGAAGGCATCCGCTTCCGCCGTCGTCAGCAGCAGAGCAACGGTTCCGCCGTGCGGTGACTGCCAGACGGTGCCCCAGCCTGCCTGCCCCGGCTTGCCCCAGTTGTTGTTCGCACCGACAAGCCGATAGCCCCTGTCGGCGAGACTTTGCAGGATTGCCTCGGAATCCCTCACGTAGGTCTTCGCGGCCACTTCGACTTTCAGCGGGGCGGCAGCGCCTCCTGGTTCGCCGACCGAGGTGACGGTGAAGCTGCTGTCGACGTCGTCGACAACACTCACCACGTCGGCGAAAGCCGCCTCAGCGGGGATTGCGGGCGCGCCCTCGACATCGAACCGCAGGAAGATCATGCGGCTCGAATCAGGCTGCCTGACGCCGACGAGCATGGTGTTCCGCGCACCAACCGGGCCCTGTTCCGGCAGCATGGTGACCCGATAGCCGTCGTTCGTGAGAGATTGCAGCACCGTCGCCGCGTTGTCGACGAAGCTGCCGGCTTCCGGAAGCCGGACGGTGAACCGCGCCGCGCCGTCAGTCGTGGCGAGGCCGGGAGTCAGCGCGGCACCTTCGACGCCGTTCACCGCCGACGTCAGGGTAGCGAGCTGCTCAGAGGTGAGTGACCCGCCAAGGAGTGAGGCCGTGGACTGTTCACCAGAGGTTCGGACTTCGCCACCCTGCCTGACCAAGTCACCGTCAGTGGGGACGGCTCTGGTGATTGCCCCGTCTTCCGCCACGATGACCTCGACCGTGACGCCGTGCCGTTGGCCGCGCACCGTCCAATTGCCATCGTCGTCACGCCCAATGACGGTGTCCGGGTTCATCGCGACGCTGGTCACGATGTCCCGCACGAGGTCACGCGGGCTCTCCCCTTCGGCGAACAGCTCAGGCGCGAACCTCGCCAGTTCGGCGGCCGTGGACTCCGGGCCACGCGTCGTCATGATGTCGTCGAGCGTCGTACTCGACAGTGCGATGGAGGAGGGCTCCGGATGGCGGGAGTCGGTGACGATGTCCCACGCATTGGGTGTCGCCGAGCCCGACGGGTCGAAAGCCAGCACAGCGTCCACATCGGACGGACGCTTGACCGCTTCGAGAATCTGCTGGCGCTGTTCGAGGACGTCGGCACTCGGAGTTTCCCCCGCCAGTTCGCCGAGTTCGCCCGCCCTGCGCGCCGCGACGATACCGTCCGGAGTCGTCAACCGCAGATGCAGAGTCCGGCCGGTCGCCTGGTCATGCCACGAGGAAACCACACCGGGCTGGCCCTGTGCCCAGCCATCGGTGATGCCCAGAAGCCGGAAGCCCTGTGCCGCGACGGCCGCCAATGCCGCTTGCGCTTGGTCCGCGAAGACACCGTGCCCGGGAAGGCGCACCGCGTAATACCCTTGCTCGCCCCGCGGCGCGAGGTGATCCGGCAACAGGCTCGCCCGGTGCGCTTCCGGGGTTTCGGAGGTGAGGTGCTCCGATACCTGGGACGCGTTGTCGACCGCCGTCCGGATCGCTTCGGAGATCGAGTAAAGCGAGCTGTCGAGAGCGACTTGCATCCGGCCGTCTGCGACGTTGCCCTGACCTTCGACCATCGCCCCGAGGTCCACCAAAGCTTGCCGCGCCTGGACATTCGCCAGCAACTGCTGAGCCATCGCACCCTCGGGACCGTTGCCCGTGAACTGCATGATTCCGAGGCCGACCTGAACCAGTACCCCGTCGACGACATCGACCTGGGGCGGGATGACCTGCTGCTCCCCGCCGACCATGACGCGCATGTCGACTGTCGCGTTGGGATAGTGCAATCGCACCAGCGTCGACGTCAGGAACTCCGCCTTCGTCGGCAGTCTCTCGTCGTTGTTCTGCGCCACGCTGGAATCGGCGTCCGACACGACGAGCGCACCAGGCTGCGACAACCGATCGATGGCAGCATGCAAATGTGCGGACATCTCGCCCTGGCGCGAGGTGTGGCTCTCCGAACTGCCGACGTCCCTGCTAACCGCTTGCTGCTGCGCCAGTGACCGTGCGGCGTGGATGTTGTACCGGTTCGCGGATTGGCCTACGTCGGAGTTGCCGCTACCCGGCACGTCCTCTCGCAGACCGCTGAGGGCTTCGAGAACGGCGGACCGCATTTGTGCCTCGGTCCCACCAGGTGCGATCGCAACCTCGGCGACTCCGTTCGGCGTCGTCCACTGCCCGTTCGTGAAATACCATTCCGCCGAACTCACCCGCGCGGTGCCGGGCGCGAGGTCTCCATCGATACCGATGTCGACCGGAATCCCCGTCCCATCGGCGAAATAGGCGACGAGTCTTCCTTCCGAAGAGCTCGTTCCCATGCCGAACGGGAGCTGGCCGTTGTCTCCCTGCCCCACTTGCTCCGACGTTCCGGCCTCGACGTCACCGACCAGCGCCACGACCCGATCGCTTCCGGAACCGGATTCCGTGCCGTTGCTGAGCGAGGTCTGCACGTCCTGAAGTGCCGCGTTCAGCGTACGTACGGCATCGGATTCGGATGTCGCCGCCGTGGTCGCCGACGTCCCTCCAAAACGGATCAATCGCGCCAGCGGCCGTTGGACATCACCGTCGACGGGAGGACGCGGGTCGTTCGCGGCCGCAGCCGCGACACCGGACTTCGCCGTGATGTTCGCCGGATCGACAATCGGCGAATCGGAGAGCAGCAACTCTCCCATTTGGACAGTGTGCCTCGAAATCTGAGTTGCGGCCTCGGTGAAGTCGGGCGAAACCTCGGGCGAATACTGCAGCTGCGCGGGCGATGTCTCGACCCAGCCTTCCGAGGTCAGCATGTACTCGCCGGGAACGAACCTCGCTTCACCTGGCGCCAGGTCCGAGTTGAGGGTAGCGACGGCGTGCCCGACCTGCCCCGCCGAGGTGAAGGTAATGACTCCCGTGCTCTGGTCGACCGAGGCCGAGCCGGCGCTCGTCATCGCGTCGATTTCCCGCGCGATGAATGCCTTGACGTTGTCAGGGGACTCCACGGAGTCGGTTAGCGCTTCGCCCGGAGACAACGTCTGCGCCTCGTTGCGCGTCGGCTCGTTGAGCCGCGTCTGACCGTCGGTTGCGCTGTCGCCGGTCGCCTGCTGAGAAGTGTCACTCGTGTCCGCGCTGTCGCCCGTTTCGGACGTGGCACCGTCGGCGTTCGCCCCGTCGCCGGTTTCGGCCGTGACGGCTGCCCCAGGCTGATCCGCTGTTTCACCGCGATCGTCTTGTGAAGACTGGCCCGCTCCCTCCGAGCCATCTCCCTGATCGGCCTGCTGCCCAGCTTGCGGGTCACCTCGGTCCACATCAGACTGTTCAGGTGACTGTGTTTGTGTTCCCGGATCTCCGACATCCGACTGCTGCGCACTGTCCGGAATGGACCCATCGGGAAGGACATTGACCTGGCGATCCGCTGCACTCTCTCCGGTCTGCGGAGTACCGGAGTCGGGCTGCGCTTCGGGCACCTGCGACTCGGTCTCACCCGACTCAGGCGACTCGGCCCTTTGCTGCGGAACGGAATTCTCGTCTGTCTGCCGGTCGGCTCCGTTGTTGTCGCTCGCCCCAGGGGTACGGGAACCCGTATTGCCAGTTTGCTCCCCTGTGGACGGTCCGGTTGCCCTTCCGGCTGGTGATTGCCCAGAACCCGATGCGGTGTTGGCCGCGTTCTGGGCGTTCTGGGCCTGAAGGTTCGCGGCTGCGGTGTTCGCTCCGGCCACCGCGCTTGCCCCTCCCATGGGGAGAGGCGCACTGGCCACGTAGCCCCCTGGCGCGACCGAGTTGCCCCTCAGGTCGTTCATAAAGCTCATGTTGGAGAACGCGTGCTTGGCGTCCGCGAGGTTATGGCCGAAGTCCCGGAAGCTGGCGTCGCCGACCTTGACTTCCCAGATACCGCCCATCGCGCCACCGACGGCTGCCTGGGCAACCTCTTCCCAGGTCATCTGGTTCGGGTCGGCACCAGCCGTCGCCCTGCCAGGAAGAGAGAACGTCGCATTCGGGTCGAGAGCAGCCGTAAGGGCGACGGTACTGAAATGCGCGAGGACACCGCTCGCCGCACCCGTCACGATGTATCCGGGTATCCCGCTGGCGAAGGCAAGCCCACCACCGCCGACGCCGGCACCGACGATGGCAGCCGCGGTACTGACGCCGTTGTAGTCGTACCGCATGAGTTTCTGGAGATCGGCGTTACCTTCGATCTGCCGGGTTTCCCACATGGTCATGCCCTGACCGGCAAGATCCGATGCCAAACCGAACATGAAGGCACTGCGCACGCCGTAGCCCATGAGCTTCTGCCCGATGACGTTCCACGTACTCATGCCCTTGACGGTGTGCGTGGCGCTCATACCGAGAGCCCTGCCCATCAAGCCGCGCCTCGCGGTCGAGGCCACCAATGCCTGACTGATGCCGCTGGTGATGGCGGCCCTTGCCGGGTTGGAGAGCGAGTTCGCGAGTGTGGCCCCTGCTCTTCCCCTGAACTGCTGAGTCAGTTGATGCGCGATCGCCCGACGGGCCGCCGCGCTCTTCAGTTCGCGCACCGTGGCGCGCGTCGCCCCTTCGCGGATGGCCTTGTTGACCGCCTGCCGCTGAACTTGCGAGGCACCGATACGCCCGGCGATCGAACTGGGCCTGATGCTGTAGTTGCGGGCGAAATTCCGCCCACCCGTGACGATTCCTCTACCCGCGGCCGGCACCGCCCTACCGGCGGCTGTCACGGCCGTTTTACCCGCGTTGTACAAGACGACGCCAGTACCCCTGGCCAGCCCACGGAAGGCGACCTGCATGCTGATCGACGAAACGCCGCTCGCGAGGGCTCTTGCCACTGACCTGACCGCCGTCCAGGCCACCCCCAGTGCGATCGGAATCCCCGCGAGCGAGGTACCCAATGAAGGGATCGCCGCGATCACGGCCCTGACCAACTCGAAGAGCAGGAAAATCAAGTTGGCCTGGTACATGTTCTTCGAAAGGATCGTCTGCTGATAGAAGTCAGCGTTACCCTTCGCGATGTCGAGCTTGCTCCGCACGATGTCGTTACCACTCATGATGTAGTTCGACATCAGGATCTGCAGGCTCTGCGGGGCTCCGTCACCCTGCCAGTTCAGGTCGATGCCCTCGACCGCGGAAGCCATGTTCTCGAAGAAGTCCGCGCTGTTCTCGGCGTCCTCCATCGCCAGCCGGACAATCTCGGCGACCTTCTCGTCCAGCGCTTCCGGATACGGGCCGAAAAGACCCTCGATCATCATTCCGGCAACCGGAGGTGCGGCGCTGAAGCCAAGCCAGTCGTTGAACTCCCTGACGAAGTCGTCGATGGACCCGCCGAAGTCCTTCATGGCCTGTGCGAAGGCGGCTATTGGGCCATCAAGCGGGTTGACACCCAACGCGCACCTCCTCAGCGGGTCATCGACGAGCGAACAAATTCAGAGAGTGGAAACTCGGGTACTGCGAGAAGGGTCAGGCTTGGACCCCGCCCATCTCATCGCGGTCGCCGTTGTCGACGTTCTCCAGCTCCGACATGACGGTCTGGATAGTGCCGCCGATGTCGCTCCCCTGGTTCCCGAGATCACGCTGACCGCCGTACAGCAGCTCAAGATCCGGGAGGTTCGACGTCATGTGGCTACCGGGCTTGTCGCTGCCGTAGACGGCGGGAGTCATCTTGTCCTCGAGCTCACCCCTGATCTTCCCGGCCGATTCGGCGTACTCACTGGCCAGAGTGGCCAGCCGTTCACCTGCTGCCTGGATTTCGGCGAAACCGGTATTGACGCTGAATTGGGAACTCATTTGCCATCCTCTCGTTCCGCGTAAAATTCGGCATCGGTACGAGTGAACTCCGGAGCAGAGCTCTCCCTCTCCGGAATGTACTTCTGCCGCATCTCTTCGATCTCGGGCGGGAACTGGCTCTCCATGAGCTCGTTGACCTTGTCGGTGGCCTCCCGCACGGCTTTCTGTGTCGTAGCGAGGATTTGGCTCCGCATGGCGGCGGCATCAGGCTTGCGGAAGATCCGCGGATCAATGTCCAGATCGACCAGTTGACCTCGCGGACCGACGACGACCTTGATCATGCGGTCGTCCGACCACGCCGTCCCGGTGACCTCCGTCATCTTGCGCTGGATCTCCGGCACGTTGTTCATCGTCTGCTGTAGTTGGTCCAGAAGCTGCTGGAAGATCGGATCGACCTTCTCCTCATGGAACTCGAACTTCTCGCCTTGCCACTCGAACATGCTCTTGCCTCCTTACCCAGCTTCGACTTCCGCGACGGCCAGCCCGGTTCCGCTAGCATGCCGGTCGTGCATGTGAATCACACCTTGCGCGGCACCCTCGCGTCGACCACCTGTGGTCTGCTTCTCGCGGTCGGCGCACCGATTCTGACCGCGACACCCGCGCAGGCCCAACAGGATTGCGCGACGGCGGGCGCGGATTCGGCTCCTCGCCCCTGGTCGCAGGAGCTGCTCTCGCCCGAGCGCGTCTGGCCGCTCACGAACGGCTCCGGTCAGCGAGTCGCCGTGGTCGGGACCGGTGTCGGGGACAACCCGAGCGTCGCGGGTCGCGTGGCCGAGCGCACGGAGTTCGTGCCCCCCGAGCGCAACAGCGAGCCGAGCGGCAAGCGCGACTGCATCGGCATCGGTACGGGTGTCGCTGGCATCGTCGCCGCGCAGGAAACCCCAGGCAACGGCTTTCACGGAGTCGCGCCTGGAGCATCGATTCTGTCGGCGAAGGTCGTCGGAGACCGGTTCCCATCGGGCCAGGGTCAAACCATCGGTGCCGGCCCCATTGCCGCCGCGATCAACTGGGCCGTCGACAGGAACGCGACCGTGATCACCGTGTCGACGGTGACCTACGAGGACAACGAAGCACTGCGCTCCGCCGTCGACAGGGCGCTCAACGCCAACATCGTGGTCGTGGCCGCGACCGGAGAGGTCTCCCGCGACGAGCCCCCTTCGGCCAGGCCATACCCCGCGGCCTACGCCGGGGTGATCGGGGTGAGCTCCGTGGGCCCGGAGGGCGTCGTATCCCAGTCGGCCCGCGCCTCTGACGTCGACCTCGTGGCCCCTGGTGACGGAGTGATCACGAGCTACCCGGACGGCGGAGTAGGGCCTGCGGCCGGTAGCGCCTTCGCCGCGGCCTACGTGGCGGGTACGGTCGCGCTGACGCGCTCCTACCATGGCGAATTGTCCGCGAGTGAAACGGTGCGGAAAGTATTGGCCACCGCGGCACCCGCGCCGGAAGGAACGGGAAGCGACCGCTACGGTTACGGCCTCGTCAACCCCTATCAAGCGGTGACGGAAAAAATCATGGAGGGAAATCCCACCGAATTGGGACCGCTGGAGCCGACACCCGTCGACCCGGTCGCCGAGGCGAGGGCGAACGCGGAAGACAGCAGCAACTCGCTCGCCATCGCGATGGCAGGCGGTGGAGCCGCGCTCGCGCTCGGTGTCGTGGCGTTCATGGTCTTCGGCCCCAAGGGCAAGCGCCGCCGTTGGAAGTCCGGATTCGCCGAAGATCCCTACGACCGGCCGGAGGACTTCCTGCCCGAGCCGCCGGCCGAACTGTTCGGCGACCGCGAAGCTCCCCCAAGGTGAGCAAGCTGCTCCCCGCGCGCGCATCGGTGAATCCTCCCCCTCACACCTCTCGCAGTGACCCCGGCAGCCGTCGATGCCTGGCTACTCCCTGCTCTTACCTATAGCAGTCGAAATCGGCCCTGGAGTAGTTGACTCCAGGGCCGATTTCGACTGGGCCCCTGCTAGGCCAACATCGCTCCGCCCCTGGCGTCGGCGCCCATGGCGTTTTCGTACGCTTGCTGGGTGAGCCGACCGATGTCGGTGTTGGCGTTGTTCAGGCCGTCGGCCTCGTTGTTCCATGCGATCTGCGCTTCTTCGAAGTACTGGCGCACCTGCCCGCTCCAGGTGACCTCGTCGATGCCCTTGACCCTCGTCATGAGGTCCGTGAAGAGCTGCTTCATCTGTTCTGCCTGGGCGACGGCGCTGCTACCGGTCTCGCTGACAGCTCCGGTGTACTTGAGGACCATGTCCTACCCCCTGAAACTCGTTGTGGAAGTCGCTAGCTGATTGGTTGTCCGGACCATCAGAGCCGGCCCACGTTGCCGCCCATGCCGCCACCGTAGCCTTCCGCGGCGGCTGCCGCGGCGGGGTCGACCTGGCCGAGGAGAAGTTCGTCGTCGGCGTCCGTCTCCATCTGGAGTTTCTTGGCGCCGCCCAGATTTTCCTGGAGGTTGACGAGGATGCCCTTCAGCCGGAGCCAGACCTCGTTGAACTCTTCCTGCTTCTCCAGCGCCTTGTTCGCCGCGCCACCCTGCCAAGAAGCACCGACCGTCGAGAGGTATGCCTCTCGGATCTGGTTCATCTTCTCGGCGGCCTGCTCGCCGGTCTCCCCGATCTCGCCTTCTAGTTGCGTGACCAAGTCCGGGTCAAGATTCAGATCTCCTGCCAACGCCCGTCACCCCAAAGTTTGTATAGGTATCGCCGTTTACTGCTCAGACTAAATCGTAAAGCTGACGGTTCCCCGTCGTGGCGATTCCGGGCAAAGTCATCACAAAAATGCAGGTCAAGGCTCGACGCGACCCACAACGATCCCGGCGAGTGCGGCCTCGCTACGGGCAGGCTGACAGCAACTGCGCGCGGTCTGACACCAGCTACGGGAGCGCTGGCGCCGTCTGCATCGCGGCCTCTGGCGACAGCGTTGGACCCGCCGGGATGCGCTGCACCAACGCGGCAGGCATGTCGATGGCAGTTTCGGCCGAGTAACCGAGCGCGGCGAGGACATCCGGCGAAGGCACCGGATACCGCAGGCCGACGTCGGTGACGATGGCGAAAGCACCGGCGCCCTGCCCTGTCGAGGGCATGGCCCTGACCACCGAAACATGGCCAGGTGGCACAAGGACCTGGTCGGCCAGCTTCGTACCAGCTTCGGTTTCGGAGGTCGTACCAATGCCGTGGTCCAGCGCCGACGTGTCGCCGCCCAGCGTGATCTCGGGCGCGGAGCGCGCGTTCGAGGTGCTGGCGCACAACGCGGATCCCGTGCCGTTCTCCGGGGCGGCGAGCGGCGGTGCCACCGGCGGCGGAGCTGCCTCGCCCTGCGCCGGCGCCAACGCGTCGCTCGTCGGAGCCGAGTTGGCGACCGAAGCCGAGATCTCCTTGGGCTCCACCGAGTACTGACCACGCAGGATCCGGGTCTGCAATTCGGTGATGGGAGCGAGCCCGTCCCCGCGCACGAGGTAGTACTGCTCGCCGCCGCCGACAGGGTGGAAGACGATGTCGCCGACCTGGAAACCGGAGACGACCGTCGAGGAATTACCCCTTCCATCGACCTGGATCGGACCGATGTCCTGGCCGACGGGCAACCCGTTGAGCATCGCGGTGCCCACGTCCATGACGGCGGCCTGGGCACCGAAGACCGACCGCACGACGGCGTCGGGACGGTCACCGGCGATCCGGTACCTGTGGTTGTTCCAGATCAGGTAGAGCGAGTCGTCTTCGACATCCCTGACGAGCAGACCGTTCGATCCGAGCGGAACGTCGTCGGAAAGCCGGTCGCCGACCATCAGGGTCGTGCTTGTCGTCGGGGAGCCGGCCATGTCCTCGCCACCGACGGAACACATCGTCCACGGCGCACTCGCGACGCGGTCGGCGGGCGGGAGTGAGGCAGGAGCGCCCGCGATGCCGACCATCGGCCTCCGTGGCATGTCCGCGAGGTCGGAACCGGAGACCCGCTTCGGCTCGGCGCCCTGATTCTGGCCCGAGCTCAGCAGTTTGCCCGACACGACGTTGAGCACCGGCTGGAGCGCCTCACCACTGTAAACGTAGGTAGCGCCGGTCTCCTTCTCGATGATCACCGTGCCGTCCTGGCGCCACGAGTTGCCGCCCATGCCGGTAAAGATGCCGTAGATGCCGAAACCCGCCGCGACCAGCACCGCGATCATCACGCCCGCGAACACGGCGCCGACCCCTCTGCGCAGAGGGGTCTGCTCGGGATCGGTCTCGTGCACGATGAGCGCGGAGGTGACCCGGCGCATCATGAACTGGTATGCCTGTAATTGGTCCTTCCGAGTGGGCACGTTCTATTCCCTCAACCAATCGAGGCCATCAGGCCCTGCACGTAACCGAAGAACCCGGTGATGTAGGCGGCGAACGGGATCAACGCCAGGATGGCGACCACGTCGAGTATGTCGGCAAACCGGCCGAGGTACGGCGAGGGGTTCTTCTTGCTGTACACCACCCCCGCGAACGCGATGAGCATCGCGATGGCGCCAACGACCATCAGGAAGAACGCGACCTGCGCGTTGTCCTCGGGGGCGTCGATGAACGAGTAGGCGAGCATGGCCCCGGCGAGCACTCCGCCGAGCAACAGCGGAAGACGCTGCCTCGGCACGGGGAACAACCTGGCCCTCAGCAGCAGGGCCACGGCGACGAGGGTCAGCATGATGAGCCACGGCCCTCCGCCGTGAGCCAGCAGGTAGAACGAGGCGAAGACGCTGGTCACCGAAAGGCCGAGGAGCAGGCCGGAAAGGATCTCGTCCGCCCTGGCCGCCGCGGCGAACACCACGGGCGTCGGCTTCGGCTTGTCCTCCTCCAGCAGGTCCGAGGCACGTTGCGGCAGTTCGGGCAGCGGCAGCCTTCCCATCCTGATCGCCAGCATCGGGTAGCCGGGAAGCAACGCGATACCGATCGTCAGCACGAGGGCGGCGGCACCGTCAGGAGACATCGAGTTGCCGAAGAGCGCTCCGAGTGCGCTGAGCACTCCGATCATGATGGCCGCGACGAAGATGCGCCCGGTCGCACCGACACCGACGTAGCCGATGATCCCGAACAGCAACAGCGCGACCGAGCCGAGCAGCAGGTGTGGTGCGCCGAGTTCCCACAGACCGAGATGGTTCGGGGCCGTGATGACCAGCCCGCCGACGAAGGCGTAAAGCAGCGCGGGTCCGGCGAAGGCCGCCCCTGCTTTCGCGTCGGGAACGGCGCGGGCGAGCACGACGCCCACCGAGGTGAGCACGACGGCGGCGATGAGCATGACGAGGCCGGGCACGAGCCACGGCGACCGGAACAGGAAGGTCACGAGGGTGCCGAGCGCGAGCACGGCGACGCACAGCGCGAGGCCCGCCTTGCGTGTCGCCACCCTTCCCCAGCTTCGGCCGTAGCGGCGAGCGCCACTTGCCACGGCCTCCACCAGGTCGTCATACTCCAGCTCGGGCCACTCCACCTGGCCCGGAACAAGGTGCAGGACCTCGCCGTCGCGGACTTCTTGCGCCCCAAGGGTCTGCCTGGGATCCAGTCGTTCGCCGGTAGGCCGCCGCAGCGCCCAGCCGCCGTGCCGCTCGCCGGTATCGGCGGCGTCGTCACCGGCGTGCCGCAGAATGTAGGGCAGCAACTCGGCGACGGTGACGTCCTCAGGCAAGGCGACGTCTATACCACGTTTCGGCGTGGTAATGGTCACCTTGGTGAGCCTCGTGCCCATCGCGGACGTCATGGCACATACCTCCAATTAGGAACCCAGGCTTGCCTGGCAGAGTAACAATGTGCGCCACGGAAGTGGGCCACGGGAAAAACCGCGTTCGGGAGGTTCGGTCTTGGGAACGATCATAGTCAAGCGCCCGCTGCGCCGGCCCGCGCCTGACCTCCCCTCAGGCGAGGTCGTTCTCGAATCACCTCCGGAAAACCCGGGACCAGGGCAAAAGAACTGGACCCGCACCCTCATGATCCTGCCGATGCTCGCCGGAACGGCGGGTATGGCCCTGATGATGACGGCCGGCCGTAGCGGCCCCCTTATGTACGTCGCGGGCGGTCTGTACGGATTCGCCATTCTCGGCATGATCCTGTTCCAGATCATGAGCCAGGCAGGCGGCGGCCCCAGCAAGCAGGAGATGCTGGAGAACCGGCGCAAGTACATGAGGCGGCTCAGCAAGCTGAGGGCGCAGGTGCGCGACACCATCGAACGGCAGCGCCTCGCCATGTTCTACCGGCATCCGAACCCGGACCAGTTGTGGTCGACGGCGCACAGTGCCAGGTTATGGGAGCGAAGGCCGGACGACTGGGACTTCACGATCTTGCGGATCGGCGTCGGCAGCCAGGAGCTGGCGACACCCCTCGTGCCACCCGACACGAAACCGGTCGACGAACTGGAGCCGCTGTGCGCGATGGCGCTCCGGAAGTTCGTCACCACGTACTCGACCGTTCCCGACCTTCCCGTCGCCGTCGCGTTGCGCGGATTCTCGAGGATCTACGTCACCGGTGATCAGGAGAGAAAGCGCGCGTTCGCGCGTGCGTTGATGGCCCAGCTCGCGACTTTCCACGCACCCGGCGACGTCGTCGCCGCCTTCTGCATCAACCCCGACGACAGGGAAAAGTGGGAGTGGGCGAAATGGATCCCCCACGCCCTCCATCCGTCCAAACAGGACGCTATTGGCCCGATTCGCCTGGTGGCACCGAGTATCAGCTCGGTGGAAGCGATGCTGGACGACGTACTGGCAAACCGGCCGAGGTTCAGCCCAGGCGCCATCACCGGCGACGGCAACACCCACGTCGTCGTTTTCCTCGACGGAGGGGAAACGGCCGGCTCCGAACACCTCATGATCGACGGCGGTGTCGAGGGCGTCACGCTGGTGAGCCTTTCCGCTCCGCCTCCCCGCATCCTCGACGCGACGACCTTGGTACTGGACATCGACGCCGAGGGGGCGATGAACAGCCGCACGATGGACGGCGAGGGCACGATCGGCAAGGCCGACGCCCTCGACATCCCGGGCATCTACGGGCTCGCCCGCAGCCTGGCCCCCATGCGCCTTTCCGCACTGTCCACAAGCGAGCAACCGCTTGCGAACTCGCTTGAGCTGACCGATTTGCTCGGTCTGGGTGATCCCTACGAATTCGATCTGTCGGAGGCGTGGGCCACGCGATCGAACAGGGACCGCCTTCGCGTGCCGATCGGATTGAACTCCGATGGCAGGCTGATGGAACTCGACCTCAAGGAGTCGGCCCAGGACGGGATGGGCCCGCACGGTCTACTCGTCGGCGCGACCGGTTCGGGCAAATCGGAACTTCTGCGCACACTGGTGCTCGCGCTCGCCGTGACGCACGACTCCGAGATCCTCAACTTCGTGCTCGTCGACTTCAAGGGTGGCGCCACCTTCACGAAACTCGACCGGCTCGCGCACACGAGCGCCGTGATCACCAACCTTTCCGACGAATTGCACCTCGTCGACCGCATGCTCGACGCGATACAGGGCGAGCTGCTGCGAAGGCAGGAATTGCTACGTAGCGCGGGTAACTACGGGTCACAGCGCGACTACGAGAAGGCTCGCGCGGCCGGTGCTCCACTCGACCCGCTTCCCGCCCTGCTCGTCATCGTCGACGAGTTCTCGGAGTTGCTCACCGCCCGCCCCGACTTCATCGACATGTTCGTGCAGATCGGCCGAGTCGGGCGTTCACTCGGCGTCCACCTGTTGCTCGCCTCGCAGCGGCTGGAGGAAGGCAAGCTGCGCGGCCTCGACTCGCACCTTTCCTACCGCATCGGCCTTCGAACCTTCTCCGCCATGGAGAGCAGGGCAGCCATCGGATCTCCGGACGCCTTCCAGCTTCCGCGCTCGCCGGGTAACGGCTTCCTGCGCTCGGGCACGGACGATCTGCTGCGGTTCAGGGCCGCCTATGTCTCCGGCGTTCACCGCAAGGGTGGCGCGCCCGTCCGCACCGACAACCAGGGCAGGCAGCTCGACCCCGTCCAGGACTACTCGACGCGGTACGCGAGGCCCCGGATCGCGGAGGAGCCAGTCGCCGAGGCCAAACCGGACGAGTCGGAAGAAGTCGGCGAAACACTGCTTGATGTTCTCGTCGAACGGCTTGAGGGAAGGGGAAGGCCAGCCCACCAGGTGTGGCTTCCGCCACTCGACGAGCCGTCGACGCTCGACCAGTTGCTCGGCCCGCTCGTCGCCACGAGGGATCGTGGCCTGACGACCGAGAACACCGAACTTCACGGCAACCTCCGCGCGGCGGCGGGCATCATCGACCGGCCCGCCGAGCAGCGGCGTGACGTGTGCTGGCTGGATCTCGAAGGCTCCGGCGGCCACGTCCTCGTCATCGGCGGACCGCACAGCGGGAAGAGCACCGCGCTCCGCTCGATCATGGGCAGTCTCGCGCTCACCCACACACCAGAGGAAGTGCAGTTCGTCTGCCTCGACTTCGGCGGCGGCGGAATGGCCGCGATGCGCAACCTCGCGCACGTCAGCAGCATCGCGGGCCGCAGGCAGGTCAACGAGGTGCGGCGCAGTATCGCCGAGGCCTACACGCTGATGATGCAGCGGGAACAGCGCTTCACCGAATACGGCATCGACAGCATGGCCACCTACCGCAAGCAGCGGAAGGCAGGAAGGCACAAGGACGACCCGTTCGGCGACCTCTTCATCGTCATCGACGGCTGGGCGACCCTCCGCAGTGAGTTCGAGAAGGTCGAACCCACGATCAACGAGCTGGTCAACAGGGGTCTCGGCTTCGGAATCCACATCCTCGCCGCGGCGAACCGCTGGATGGACCTGCGCATGAACGTGCGCGACATGTTCGGCAGCAGGGTCGAGATGCGACTCGGCGACCCGATCGACTCCTCGTTCGGCAGGAGGCAGGCCGCGAGCGTTCCGGCCAATTCGCCAGGCAGGGGCCTCTCCCCCGATGGCGGGCAGCTCCTCGCCGCCGTCCCTCGCATCGACAACACGTCGAGCGACACCGACCTCGCCGACGCGATCGGGGCGTTCGCCGATGCCATCAACGGCACGTGGACCGGCCGCACGGCGCCGCGCGTGAGGCTGCTGCCTGCCGAACTGCCCTTCTCGCAGCTTCCTCCGGCTTCCGAGGGTCCCGGCATCCCGGTCGGCATCTCCGAGCACGACCTCGGGCCCGCGTACCTCAACTTCGAGGCGGAACCGCACCTGCTGCTCTTCGGCGACGTCGAGTGCGGCAAGAGCAACTTCCTGCGGGCACTGGCCACCGGCATCATGAACCGGTACAGCCCGGAGGGCGCCCAGATCGCGGTCATCGACTACCGGCGAAGCCTCCTCGGCCTCATTCCCGACGAGTATCTGATCGGCTACTCGACGACCAACAAGATGGTCAAGGAAATGGTCGACGTGACCATCGGCGCGATGCAGAAGCGGCTGCCGGGCGGAAACATCACCCCTGACCAGCTCAAAAAGCGGAGCTGGTGGAAAGGACCAGAGCTGTTCCTGCTGGTCGACGACTTCGACCTCGTCGCGCCCAGTTCGCACGACAACCCGCTCCGCCCGCTGCTCGACTACCTCACCCAGGGCCGTGACATCGGTCTGCACCTCGTGCTGACCCGGCGTTCAGGCGGCGCGGGAAGGGCGATGTTCGATCCCGTAGTTTCACGCATCCGCGATCTCGCTTCTCCTGGCATCATGATGTCGGGGAAGCGGGAGGAGGGCCCGCTGATCGGCAACCGGAGGCCGGAGGAACTGCCGCCGGGCCGAGGCTGGCTGATTACACGTGGCGAAGGGGAACGGCTCGTGCAGTTCGCACATCTACCTCAAGAGGACTGAACACCGCATGGCCAGGGAGGGGGTTGCCTCGTGATGGTTATCTCAAGAACGCGGGTGCCTGCGGCGCGCCCGTGTCGTGCGCGCCAGTCATCCGTTGACCACAGGGGATTCGGAGGAAATCATGGTCGAGCCTGAGCCAACAGGGCCTTCCTATCCGGAATGGGTCTACTCGGGGGAGAAGACACTCGACGCCGAGCCGGATTCCTTCCGGGGCTACGGGCAGAACATCGCGGCACTCGGCAGCAATTTCCGGGACGACCTCACGGGCCCGGTCATGCTGCTGCACGGTGGCGGCGAGGACATCTCGCTCAGCACGGGCGGCATGCCCGAAGGCGGCTACTGCGAACAATTGGCAGGCCGAAATGCTTCCGAAATGTCCGGTTTCATGCAGGATTTGAGCACCAATCTGCTCGCCATTCCTTCCGCGGCGCTCATTCTGGCCGAACTGTACGAAAATACCGACAATTCAAGCGGCGCCTCCCTCGCCGCCATCGACTACGCGTTCGCGCTCACCGACAAGAAGCCGCCGGGCGTCGAACTGCCGGAGTACATCGACGGAACCACCATCGAACAATCGATGGAGGAGAGCGGCGAGGCCGACAACAACCCCGCTCAGGACGTCCGAATCAGCGGCACGACTTTCACCGGCGGCAACTCCGTGACGTACCGGACCGCGAGCGGTGGCCAGCGGGTCGTGACGAACACCATCAACGGACGTACCGAGAAGCTGTACGACAAGGACGGCAACCTCATCTACGAGTCGTCCGGCAATCAGAACGGCGACATCACGACCACGAACTACAACCAGGACGGCGAGCCGACCAACACCACCGAACGCCGAACCGAGACCGACGGCGGACACCAACGCAACATCACCGAGACGACGAACGCCGATGGTGAAGTCACCCACCGGACAACCCAGCACATGATCACCACCGAGCACGACGACGGCACCCAGAGCAGGGAGTACTACACCGAGACAGAGAAGTGGGACCCGGACACGGAGGAGTTGGGGGATCCCGTGACTTCGGGCGAGCGCTACATCGGCGCGCAGCCGGAAGCCATGGACATGGACGACTGGCGCCAGCGGATGGATCAGCAGATGGAGCAGTCTCGCAGGCAGACAGGGTTCTGAGCCATGGATCCGAACTGGAAGTACTTCGGTTACGACATCAACCGGCTTCGCCAGGACCTGTCCGGCGAGAGCGTCGCCGTCCAGCACGTCCCCGGCTATACCGTCACCTACAGCTCCTACTGGAATCAGGGCAAACCGCTCGACGAGCAGTCCTCTCCCCCGATGTTGCTGGAGAACGCCCAGACGCCGGGGCCCGACTCCGACGCCGCCGAATCGCTCGACATCGACCAGATCAACGATCAGATCATGGGCGAGCAGCCAGGGACAACGTCGGACAGGGCCACCCAGTGGTGGAACATCGAGGCGATGCTGTTCTTCGTCCAGAACGAGTTGTTCAACCAGACCAGCTCGCTCGAAGCCGAGTGGGAATCGCCTGCCGCGAAAGAGGCCTACCTGATGAAGGTAGGCGGAACTCTGGCGCACATCGAGATGTGGCGCGAGGCAGCCGAAGCCAACCACCTCGGCCTTTCGCTGCTGTCGGGTGCGATGCGTACCGCGCAGAACAACATGAAGGACCTGTGGAAGCGCTACAAGGACGCCATGTGGCAGGCGACCGACGACTATCTCAACGCCCCACCCGCTGGTTCGAGGTACGCGACGAGTGGCCCTCTCGCCGGACTGGAGGGTGACGCGAGGACCGCCGTGCGGCAGTCCGTCCTCGATCGTTATGACCTGCCGTTCATGAAGGAGCAGCGGGAGAAGTACAACGAAGAGGCACGGCAGCTCATCAGCGAGACGGCCAATTCGTACTCCGACGCCATCTCGAAGCTGGAATCGGCTCGCGCGAACCGGATGGCCCCGATGAACGCGATCCTCCACCCCGAGGCCACCGGTATGCCGCTGCCACCAATGCCTCCCGGTGGCGGTCCGACCCCGCCCGGCCCGGGTCCGACGTCGTTCAGCGGTCCCACGCCGACACCACCGGGCGGAAGGCCGCCCGCTCCCGCGTTCAATGGCGCTCCGCCGCCTCCGATGTTCGGCGGGGCGCAGCCCCCCGGAGGCGCGCCGAGGGCCCCCGGCGCGCGGCCTCCTGTCGCGCCGACCGCGACTCCTCGGGCACCGACGGCGACGCCGGTCCTCAATCCTCCGAACGCGCCCACCTCGGGACCTGTCGGTGCGCCACCTGGCGCACCGGCGGTCGCTCCGCCCGTAGCGCCAGGTGCGAGTGGGCTACGCCAGCCTGGCGCACCACCCATGGCGCCGGGCCTCGGCGCGCCACCTGGACTGGGCGGCAAGGGTCTGGGCGTACCGCCGACCCTCGGCGCGAGCTCGCCGGGAGGATCGCCGCCGGTGCCACCAGGAGGCGGCCTTCCCGGCGGAGCCCCACCGGCCAAAGGCGCGATGCCGGGCAAGGTCATGCCGCCTCCAGCCGGAGGTGTCCCCCAGAAGCCGAAACAGCAGGGCAAGGTACTGGGCAACAAGGACGGCGAGCCGCCCGTTCCCGGTATGGGCCGGCCCGGTTCCGTGCCGCCCCCTCCCGCGGGCGCACCGCCGGGGAGGCAGAACAACAAGCCCGGTGTCCCTCTGCCTGGGCTCCCGCCGATGCTGGAATCCCAGGACGTGTTCAGGCCGCCACCCCCGCCTGCGGCACCGGTGCTCGACACCAACAAGAACACCAAGAAGCGCGCGAAGGCCCAAGCCGCCGCGGCCGAGGCTGAACGGGACCGCCTTCCCTCCGTTCCAGGGGCGATTCCGCCGGTGCTGTCCGGCGCACGCGTCGAGCCCAAGAGCAAGGCCGCTGCCAAGAAGCAACGCAAGCGTCCCGCCACCGAAGGCGCGGTGCCTGCCGAGCTCATGGCGGGCATCGACACCGGGACCGCACCGGTGTTCGAGGGCAGGCTCGCCGAACAGCAGGCTCAGAACGGTCAGCAACCGCTGGGCGACGTTCCCATCGCGCTGCGCGGCCCCGCTGCGGCCACGCTGGCCGAACACCAACGGCACGGCACCCCACAGGCCGACCGCACCACCCGCTCGGTACTGCGCTCCGGCACCAACGGCACATCCCAGCCGGAGCAACGCACCGCGGATTCCTGGGACGTCGACACTCCTGGCGGCCCTGTCGTCTCCAGCACCAAACGAGACGAGTATCGCGCGGAACCCAAGAAGGCACTGGGAACAAAGCAGTAAAGAACGCTGAAAACGAACGAGGGGCGGGGCTTTCGGGCTCCGCCCCTCGTTCGTCGTGCGGTGATCACCGGGTTCCCCGGAGAACGGAACAACAGTCCTCGGCAGGATACGCCGATGTGCCGCGCCGTGAGTATCGCTGGCTCACGGGTCAGGCCCCGTCGACTTTTCGAGGACAACCACTAGCCGCAGTGCTCCCATGGCGAGGACCAACCGTGGTCGGTGTTGTCGCTCAGGTCTCGGGTCGTTCCTTCCCACCTGACGCAGCGCCCGGCGGCGCCGGACACCTTCGCGGGGCCCGCGTAGTACTTGAAGCTTCCGGCGTCCCGGTCCGAACCGCCGTTCTGCACCTGAAGCCCCGCGCTGACTGAAGACGCGGTACCACGATACTTGGTCTTCCAGTTGACCACGCAGTTTGTGTTTCCGTTGTACAGCAGGTAAAGCGTCGAGATGCCACCGATCGACTCGGTGTTGATGACCCGGTACCCCGAACCACACACCTCCTCAGGCGATGACGCGACCGCGTTCGCGGGCCCAGCCAGTAACGCCGAACCAGCCAGCATCGCCGACGTCGCCATTGCCACCGTCGCGGCCCGCTTCAACTTGCTCATGACTATTTTCCCCTCAGTACAACCATTCCTGACGACACCGATCACGCCCACCGGGGTTCCCAATGCATCGATGTTGCCCGGCCGGATTGTCCGGAATCCCACGGAAACCCGACGAGAACAAGCTGGTCAGCCAATTCGGTACGGCGCAGGTACGGGATAGCTGGACAGCATTCAACAGGATCACGTCCGGCATGACAAAAGTCAGTTTTGGCTCATCAGCTCGCGTTGTGGTAATGATGGTTACGAGCAGCCTGGCGAGCTCGAATACGTTGCGGCAGCGGGGTTTCCCAATAACTCACCAGCCCAGCACCCGCCCAGGCGCGGCCGTCGACCGACAGCGCACTTCTCGTGCGGGGCTGTATTCATTGCCGCCCAACTCGAACTTCGAAGGAAAGTCGATGGCACTCAACGCAGATTGGTTCGGATCGTTGGGCCGGGCCGACCAGGCTCCCGAGAGAGCTTGACCCATGGACCCGAACTGGCGTTTCTTCGGCTATAACGTCGACCGGCTCCGGCAAGACATGTCCGGAAGCGGTATCACACAATGGGTTCCCAGCTACCCGGTCAGCTACAGCAGCTACTGGAATCAGGGAAAGCCGTTCGACCAGCAATCCAGTATGCCCCTACTGTCCCCTGACGCGGAGACGCCCGCCCCCGGCGACGAAAGAGCCGAATCGCTCACGATCGAGCAGATCTACGACCAGATCATGGGCGAGCAACCCGGCACCGCATCGGACAGAGCAACGCAGTGGTACAACGTCGAATCCATGCTCTTCTACTTGCAGAGTGAGCTGTTCAGGCAGACCGACTCTCTTGAGGCGAACTGGGAATCGCCGGCGGCCAAGGATGCCTACCTGAGAAAGGTGGGCGAAACGCTGGCGCACGTCGAGGTGTGGCGGGAAGCAGCGGCCGCCAACCACCAGGGGCTGGCCATGTTGGCAGGTGCCATGCGCAGCGCACAAACCAAGATGGAAGAGCTGTGGCAGCGCTATCAGCGCGCGCTACAGGACGCGACGGAAGGACCACTCGGCGATCGGCAGGCCGATCTTGGCCGCCGCGACCGGGTCCGCGCATCACACAAGGACTCGATCCTCGGCAACTCGAACAAGGCGTCCAACGTGCGCTGGCGATACGACCAGGAAGCGCGGGAACTGATCAGCGAAACAGCCGACTCCTATGCCACCTCGATCTCCAAGCTGGAAACAGCGCGAGCACGGCGCATGACCCCGATGAACGCGATTCTGCACCCCGAGGCGGCCGGCATACCGATAGACGTGCCCCCAATCGGAAGTGGTCCCCCACCTCCGGCGATGCCTGGCGCGTTCAACACGGCGCCTCCGGGACCCCCTGCGGGCAGACCTCCCGCGCCGACGTTTAACGGCGCGGGGCAACCGACGTTCGCCGATCCACGCCCTGCGGGGAACGCTCCTCGCCCACCAGCAGCGACACCGGCTTCGCCGGGTATCCCACCGGCTTTCGCGCGAGGTTCGGTCGCGATTCCGCCAACGCCGCCCGGTGTGAGCGGCCCACGACCTCCCGGCACAGGATCGGCACCGGCACCGAATCTCGCCGGTCTTTCCGCCCGCCCCGCGCCACCGGTGTCCGGGCTGAGAGCGCCCGGCAACACCCCACCAGCCGCACCTGGGTCCAACGCTCCCGGGACCTTCACACCGCGCGGAAACACCGGCATGCCAGGCACGATCATGCCGCCTCCCGGGGGTGGGGCCCCACAGAGACCGAACCTCAAGGGCAAAACGCTCGGCAGGAAGGAACAGAATCCGGCTCCGGGCATGGGACACCCCGGCTCGGTTCCTCCACCTCCCGCTGGCGCTCCACCGTCTAGAAAGGACGGACGAAAATCCGTTCGCGCTGACAACGGCGCCGCGCCGCCATCGGACGACAATGCCTTCCGGCCTCCGCCGCCGACCGCGCC
Source organism: Prauserella marina (assembly GCF_002240355.1). GTDB lineage: Bacteria > Actinomycetota > Actinomycetes > Mycobacteriales > Pseudonocardiaceae > Prauserella_A > Prauserella_A marina. Next base: position 225,805 of record NZ_CP016353.1, on the reverse strand, counting down.
GTCCATCGTCGACACGAAGAGGAACACCAAGAAGCGGGCACGAAGCGAAGCTTCCGCCGCCGAGCAGCTGCGGACGCCTTCGGTTCGCGAAGCCACTCCCCCCGTCCTTTCCAACGCGAGAATCGAAACCAAGGCCGGTGGCGACGCACGCCGGAAGCGACCCACTCGTCCTGCGGAACCAACACAGTCCGAGTTCACCGCGGAGGTTCCCACCGGCACGGTGCCGGTGTTCGAGGGACGGCTGGCCCAGCCGCGCCGACAACCGGACCAACAGCCGCTCGGAGACGTGCCGATCGCATTGAGGGGACCGGCCTACTCGGGGAACAACGAGCAGGATCGGGGCAAGGCCCCGGCTACACAGGCTGACCGCGCCCTACGTTCCACGGAAAACACGCCGTCGGCCGACGCCTGGGATGTCGCCAATCCGGGTGGCCCTGTCGTCTCCAGCAACAAACAAGAGGGCTATCGCGCCGAACCCAGGGCACTCGGCACGTAGCGGAACAGGTGATCGCTCACACCACTCGTTCCACAGTGGAGGCTTTCTTGCCTCTGATCTGGTAGCGCAGCAGATCTCCGCTGTCGGCATCGTAGGTGAGCAGCGCTCCCCAGAATCGTTTCCATTGCGGCATCACCAGTTCGGCGGTGACCACCTCGCGACGCCCCTGTGAAGTGGACCCGGTCTTCGCCACCTCGAAATCAGTCAGCTCCAACGCGCCGCGACCTGAGGTGCCCATCGAGACGATCGACAGCTTCTCGTCGGGACCGACGACGAACGTGGCGGGATCGAACATCAGCGACTGCATCCATATCCTGCCCCGCAACGGATACGTCCGCGAGACCGGCGTTCCCTGGAACCGCCCCTCAAGCTTCACATGCCGTTCGGTCCGCTCGGCGTGGAGCTCCGTGTCGTCGGCCGGGATCTCGCAGGTCCACTGTAGAGTCACCAGATCCGGCCCCGATGTGACCGACTCCCTTCGCAGCAGGGTACCGGTTTCCGAGTCGACATAGCTGAGCACCCGGACACCGTCTTCGGCGAATTGACTGGTGTCATATCGCAGGAACGCCTCACTCGACGCGGTGGCCTTTGTCCGATCAACAAAGGACAGTGTAGGTTCACGAGCCACGTATTCCCGCAGTACCGGGCGTTTGGGTACCTGCGTGTGATAGACGATCCTTCCGTCTTGGAAGACCCTGTCTATGTCGCCGACGTTCTCGATCTCCTCCAACGGATCGGAGTTGAGCAAAACGAGATCGGCGACGGCTCCTTCGGCGATCATTCCTCGGCCCTCAAGGCCGAGAAAGTTCGCGGCATCCGCGGTCGCCGCGCTGAGCGCGTCGGCGGGCGAAAGCCCAGCCGCGACCATGTGCCGGAGTTCGTCGTGCAGCGAGTTCGCCGGCATCGCGCCGACCATGCTGTCGGTGCCCGCGACGATCGGCACCCCCGCTTCGGCCGCACGGGCGAGGTTCCTGCTCGCGCGATCGAGGTAAGGCTTTCCGTTTTCGTCCTTGACGAACGCGGCAATGGTCAGCGTGGGCACCAACTTGGTTCCCGCCGCTTTCCAGCGACTCACGGTGTCGCCTTCGGCAAGGTCGTGTTCGATGACGCCGTGTTCAAGACTGTCCACACCGGCGTCGAGTAGATCGTTCACATCGTCCTCGTAGTGGGTATGACCGCTGGCCGGAAGGCCGAGCCGGTGTGCCTCGGTGATGATCGCCTTGACCACGTCCAGCGGCAGTTTCCCGAGCACCACGTCACTCTCGGCATACCGCCCGCCCTGATAGACGAACTTGATGACGTCGACACCGGCGCCGTGAAGGCGCCGCACGGCGGCGCGCGCGTCGTCCTCGTTGTCGAGGTGCACGACCATGTTCCTTCGCAGCCACGGATTGTCCCCGCACACCGTGCTCGAAGGATGGCCACCGTGCGCGGTGAGCACCGGTCCTGCCGCCGACATGCGCGGCCCAGCGATCTTCCCCGCGTTGACTTTTCGTTTCAGCTTGGTGATCTGACCGAGCGGATCGCCCATACACCGGATCCCAGTGATCCCGTTCTCCAGCAGCTTGCGCAACGCGGATCGCAGCATGAAACGCGTCCACACAGCAGCGTGCGGCCTGCTGCGGGCGGTCAGGTAGTCGAGGTGCACATGTGCGTCGATCAGCCCGGGAATGAGAGTTTTGCCCGCACCGTGGATGACGCGCGCACCCGGCAAGTCGACTCGTTCCACCGACACTCGCTCGATCCGTCCATTCGAGACGACGACGTCGACGTCATCGCGGACGGGACCTTCGCCGGTGAAAACCCGGACCCTGCTGATGATCGTGGTTTCGGCGTGGCTCATGGCGTTTCCCCCGGATGTCCCTGGTTTTCCGAACGCACGGCGGCGATCAGCAGATCGGCAACACTATCGGAGAAGTCAGACGCATCGGTATCCACATGCGACTCAAGGTAGTTCACCGCACCGTCCACGGAGGACTGCTGAATGACGGCCATCGGTCGTGGCTCGAAGTCGCGGAACTCACCCGACTCCTGGCCCTGCCGGTAGACCTTCTCGAATCCGGTGTAGATGTCGTCCTTCTGGTCGAACGTGATGACGTGTCGACCATCGCCATCGCGCAGGTTGCCGATGACCTCGGCGATCGCGCGGCGCACTTCCCCGCGTTCGAGACTGACCCGGATGGAGCGAGTGATCAGGTCGCGCAATATCGCGGTGGCCGAGCCCTTCCAGTCGATCCCTTCGAGCGCGGCACCCGCCATTCTCCCGTATTGCGCGAAGACGACCTCGCGCATCAGCTCGGTCCTGCTGCCGAAGTGGTAGAGCACCAAACCCTTGGAGATCCCCACTTCGGCCGCGATCTTGGTCAGCGAGGCACCACCGAAACCGTGAGCGGCGAGCGCCCTTGTCGCGGCGTCGATGATCTGCGCACGCCGCATCCGCTCGGTGAAAGTCAGCTCTCGCTGACCTTTTGGTGAAATCTCTGACCGCACGGTCAGAGATTAGCACACCAGGCGCGCTCAGCCGTACGCCCGGATGATGTGCCCGGTGTCCCCACCTTCCACGCAGTGGAGGTAATGGCCGATCAGCTCATCCATCGGCACGGGGCGCATCCCTGGAAAGTGGTCGACGAACACTGCGACCGAGTCTCCGATCATCGTCGGGCTGACCGCGTTGATCCGCATGCCCCTCGGCAGCTCGACGGCAGCCGAAAGGACGAAACCGTGCAGCGCGGCGTTGATGACCGCGCCACCGGTCACACCCGGCCACGCCTCGTCGGCGAAGATGCCCGACGTCAGCGTGAACGAAGCGCCGTCGGCACAATGTCGCTGACCGGCGAGGACCAGATCGACCTGCCCGAAGAACTTGGCTCGCATGTTCTCCCGCAGTTCCGCCGACGTGAGTGAGCCGAACTCGTCGAGAGCGCCGTGTGCCGCGATGCTCACGACCCCGTCAACAGCGCCGACAGCGTGGTACATGTCCTCGACGGTGCCCGGCGAAGCCAGGTCCACATGTACGTCACCCGATTCGCGCCCCGCGACGACCACCTCGTGACCACGGGATCGCAGCGCGGGGACCAGCCTTCTCCCGATGGTGCCCGCACCACCGACCGCGAGAACCCTCATCGCGCGTTCTCCCTCCGTGAGCGGGTTTGCCGCGAGCCACCGGGGACGATGCTCCGGGCCAGCAGTACGAGCCCATCGGCTGCCGCGCTGTCCTGACGCGCATAGAACAGTCCGAGCTGCTGGTCGTCGTCGGGCAGGGCAAGGGTTTCGTTGGCCAGAGTCAGCCGCCCGACAAGCGGATGGTCGAGTTCGCGCACGTAGTACGAACAGGTTCGGACCGGCCGCCGTGCCCACATTCGTGCGAACTCGGGGCTGTCGGCCGCAAGCCCGCCGATCCGTTGTCGCAGTTCGGAATCGGCCGGATACCGTGCGGCGGCCTGATGTAGAGCCGCGACCGTGACCTGCGCTTTGGCCTGCCAGTCGCGGTACAACGCCTTGTGGTGCGGGTCCAGGAACAGCATCCGGGCGACGTTCGGACGAACAGCCGCATCCGGGGCATCGACATCGAGGTGTCCTGCCAGCAATGCGTGCCCGAGGCGGTTCCACCCCAGGACGTCCGCACGATGATCGATGACGATCGCGGGCACACCGGGGATCGCGTCGATCAGCTCCCGCACCGATGACCTCAGCCTGCTCCTTCGAGAACGGGACCGCGTCGGTTTCCGGGGACCGGCAAGCGTTCGCAGGTGCTGATGCTCAGCGGGGTCGAGTCTCAGCGCTGCCGCCAGAGCGTCGATGACGGCGTCGGAGGCACCGACACTGACTCCCTGCTCAAGCCGCGTGTAGTAGCCGACGCTGACGCCCGCGAGTTCCGCCAGTTCTTCCCTGCGCAGCCCGGGAACCCTTCGACGGGTCAGACCCGGTTCGATGCCCGCCGCCTCCGGCGTCAGGCTTTCCCTTCTGCTGCGCAAGAAGCCGCCGAGATCGGCTGCCGGTGTCGTGTTCACCAGCTCATCGTGCCGCGATTCGCGGGAATCAGCCTGCCCCTGCCAGGGGCAGCGTCAGTGCCGGACCGGGTTGCCGAGCCGCTCGCGTTCGAAGGGAACCGCGCTCAGCCAGAACACCGAGCGCTCGGTGTGCGTGAGACTCGCCATCATGTCGTCCCGCAACGCCTGGAGCTGACGCGTGATGTTCTGCGACAGCCGCAAAGCGGAGGCCGCGACCATGGCCTCGTTGGCCGTGAGCCGCTGGGCAAGCACGATGTCCGCTTGCGGCAGCGCCTGCATTCCCTCTGGACCGAGCCTGCGGATGACCGTCATCTGCGTCTGCCATGGCATGGGATCCTCCGCGGCCGCGGGATGCGGCGCGTCGTGCAGGCGCAGCACTGGCGCCCCAGGGGAGGCCACCACGTCGGATGCCTCGCCGTGGTCGAGCACGATGACTCTGTCGCTTCGACCGGTGACCGACCTGCCGAGCGCGGCCCAGCCTTCGGGCTGGTGTGTCGACACGACGACCCGGACGCCGAACCGCAAGGCCCGCAACGCCATCAGCCGCGCGGCCCACAACCCACCGACGAGGTACGCCCGCACGGGGCGCGGCCGGAAGAGAGTGAGGGTGACCGGGAAGCCCGACTGGTTTCTGCCGAGCTGAAAACCGAACGTGCCGCCGACCATCTGGAGCTGCTCAAGCGCTTCTTCCGGCGCGTAGTGCTGACCGATTCGCAGCCGGGGCATGGCCCTGTGCTTGCGAAGTCGCCAGTCCCTGTGCTGCCTGGAGCTGCCCTGCGGGTCCTCGACCGGTGCGGGACCGCCCGGCGCGGGAGGCATGCCAGCCGGCGCGCTGACCGCGAGCGGCTGCGGGCGCGCGACCTCCGCCGTGGCCGCCATGGCCAGCTCGTTGCCGACGTGCTGGTGTTGCGCTCCAGACTGCTGCTGGGTCCGCGACGGCGGCGGAGCCGCCCCGATGACGTTCGCACCCTGTTGCTGAGCAGGCGCCTGCACTCCGTGCGGGGGCGTCTGCGGAGGAGCCGCCGGCCGTGCCTGCTGCGGATGCCCCGGCGCTGGTTGCTGTTGCTGCTGATATTGCTGAGGCGGTGGCGGCTGCTGCGGATGTTGCTGCGGCATCGGCCGGGGCGGCGGTTGCTGCTGCTGACCGGAATTCACCGGGCACCTCCTCCGCTCGGCGCCGAGGCGTAAACCGCCGGCGCATGCTGGCCATCCAAACGGGACATTTGAGCGCCCGCCCATCCGGCAACACGCATCACCCTGTCACAGGTCTGCCGGTAATGCTCCCGTGTTGTGGCAACTCGCACCAAGCAGCGAATGCTTGTCCCTTCATAGGAAGGTTCGATGATGAACGCGATGCTGACCAACGCGGCCGGTACCTCGGCGAGCATCGCGAGCAGCCACGCGGTGCGCTCGGCGTCGGGCCAGGTGTGCAGCCAGAAACAGCCGTGCACCAGCCTTGTCGAGTTCCAGGCGTCCCAGTCCTCCCTGACGACGGTCTGGGCGGTGGGGAGCAGATCGCACGAGCGCGCGAGCGCGTCGACGAGCTCCTCGGCGGGCAACGTCCGCACTCGCAGGTCGCGACGGCGCAGCAGCCGCTCCGCGCGGTGCACCACCTCCGCCAGTACAGCGGGGATGTCGACGTCCTTGCCGGCGTGATCGATCATCGACTGGGCAACGGCACTGGCATCGAGCCTGACGGCGACCCAGATGACGTGGTCACGGGCGGCAGTCCCGTTCATCGCGGACGTGTGCGAGACGACCTGCATCACGACGCCGGCTTGTTCGGCCTCGGAAGCGATCTTGGCGAGCGCGGCGATCGGGACCGGCGGGAGCGCGTGCTCGATGCTGGTGGTCGCCACCTCGAGAACGGCGAACCAGCCCGCGCTGTCGCTGCCCATGCCGAGTTTCTTGTCGTCCTGGTCGTCGATGTCCTCGATGACCAGGTCGGGGGCCAGCTCGCACAGCGCGGCCAGCCTCGGGTCCTGTCTCTTGGACCCCGAGGAGCCTGACCGCATCTTGTAACGCAGCCATAACATGAAGGTGTCGGTCCACCAGCGGCCGTTGGATCTGCCGAACATGGCCGCCACGGCCGCGACGCCAAGTACCCCGCCCACCATCATGGCCCAGGGTTGCTGGAGCACGACGAAGAAGACGATGCCGAGCGTCACCTCGAAGACGAGAAGCCGGGTCATGCTGAGCACGCCGAAACGCCCTGGGGCACGACGCGGCCTGAACCACTCGCGTCCGCGGCTCCGATCCTGTTGAGCGGTAGCGCGGGCCTGCGGGTGGTTGGCGTTCGTGCTGCCTCCAGGTTTGCTGCCGGGCGTCATCGCGTGTGGAGCCGCTGCCACGCGGTAACGATAGCTCCCATGAGCGACCCGCCCATGAGCCGAACCGGCACCTGATTCACCAACTCCGTAGCCCTCCCGTACTTCGCTGCCAGTCAACCTGGTCCAACAGCCGCTCGTTGTCCATGCCGGTGCCAGCATGGCAGCAGTCCACCGACATGGTCCTGCGCCATCCTGATAACGACGTCAGTACTCTTCGCTCGGGGGTCGGGCGGATGACCGCGCAGTGACCTCGGCCGCGCTTCGGGGCGCAGGCTCTGGGAAGAGACATCGCGATCGTCCCGGCCACACCGCCGTGCTGACTCTCGCACAAGAAGTGGACTCGCGAAACGTTTCGCACCGACCTGGTGATCATCGTCGAAGAGGGCGAGGTCGCCAAGCGCGTTCCTTCCCGGAACGCGAGCACCGCTCAAGCCGCGCGGAATAACGTTAGCCAACTAGACATTTGCACGTGGAACCATCTGGGGTGTCCCGCCGTCCGAGCGGAGCATCCACTGACAACCCGAATAGGACTCACGATGTCGAGACCCGCCAGGCCGGCCAAGCTGCTGACGGCAGCGCTCGCGGCGGCGACCTTCCTCGCCCTGCCCGCTACCGCGGCGCAGGCACAAGAGGCCGAGCCGAAGGAGCAGTACGCGCCGACCATGCTCGTGCTCGACGCGTCTGGCTCGATGGCGGGTGAGGACCCCAGCGGGGGCACGAAAATGGACGCGGCCAAACGAGCCGTCCACGGCGTCGTCGAAGCCGCGCCCACCGGTTCCCAGGTCGGCCTCGCCGCCTACGGCACGGGCACTGGCAACTCCGCCGCCGAGAAAGCACGGGGCTGCCAGGACGTCACGGTCGTGCACGAGCCCCAGCCGATCAAGAAGGACGCGCTCACCAAAGCCGTCGACGGGCTGTCCCCCAGCGGCTACACGCCGATCGGCAAGGCACTACAGGTCGCGGCGGAGCAACTTCCCGAGGATGGTCCGCGCTCCATCGTGCTCGTCTCCGACGGAGAGGACACCTGCGCGCCACCCGAGCCCTGTGAGGTCGTCAAACAACTCGACGGCAGGGGCGTCGAACTCGTCGTGCACACCGTCGGCTTCGGGGTCGACGACGCCGCGAGGAAGCAGTTGACCTGCGTCGCGCAGAGCACCGGCGGCACCTACACCGACGCACCGGACGCCAAGACGCTCGAACAGACCCTCCCGAGAGTCACCGCGACCGCGCTGCGCAACTACGAACCCGCCGGCACGCCGATCACGGGGACCGAGACCTACGATCCCGCTCCGGCCGCGAAGCCAGGCCAGCACCTCGACACCATCGGGCAGAAGGAAAAGCGCTACTACGCCGTCGACGTTCCGCAGGGTGCGACCGCGTACTTCAGCGCCACCGTCTCCTTCCCCCGCCTTTCCGGGGTCTCGATGACCGACGACATCAACTCGCTGCAACTGCGCACCTACGGCGAGAACGGACAGGACTGCCACGAGTTCGCGTCGGAGATGGCAACCCGTTCCAGCGACGGCATCCCGCTGACCGTCGCGACGACGTGGAAGGGCGCCATCGAGGAGAAGACGGGGGAAACCAACCGCGACCGCTGCCAGGGAGGTGGCCGCTACTACTTCGCGCTGGAGTGGGCCACCGTGTCGTCCGGGGTTCCCGAGCGGCTTCCGGTCGAACTGCTCGTCGGCGTCGAACCAGCCGCCACCGAGACCGGCCCCGTCGCGGTGAAGCCGAAGGTCGAGTTCAGCGAACCCTCTGGCGCCGACATTCCCGTCGTCGGCGGTGGTTCCTTCAACGTCGCGGGCGTGATCGACGGCTCCCACACCTACGCGGACACCGTCCAGCGGGGCGAGTTCGTCTTCTACAAGGTCAAGCTCGACTGGGGACAGGGCCTCGCCTACCGGGTCCGGTTCGACGAGACGCCCAAGGACGGCACGAGGACGGTCTCCAACATCTCGACGACGTTCTATTCCCCTTACCGGGAGGAAATCGACTGGGACACGACCGTCTACACCGGCGAGGCGAAGACACTGCCCGCGAACGACCCCGCCATCTCCACGGTCCCGGTTCGCTACAACAACAGGGACGCCGACGTGCGGGACGCCAGGAGTCAGAGCGTCGCGGGCTGGTACTACATCGCCGTCAAGGTGAGCCCGCCGCACACCGACGACGGAACGGCTCCCTCCGTGCCGATCAAGCTCGACCTCACCGTCACCGACGAGATCGAACAAGGCCCCTCGTATCAGTTCGCCTCCGATGAGGACAGGAAAAACGGACCATTCGGCGGTCAACGGGCACCGGGCACACCCGCCGACGACGGCGATGCGCGTTCCGAAGCGAATCAGGTCAACACGGCCGCAAGCACCAGCATGGTCTCGACCACCGGGTGGATCGTCATCGCGAGCGCGGGAGTGCTCGTGCTGGTCGCTCTCCTCGTCGGCGGACTCGCCGTCCGCAGAAGGAAAACTACGCAGTAGCCATGACAGCGCTACCGTAGTAGATCCGTAGCAGATACATTTCCGATCTTCCTTTCAAACCCGTGACCACCGCCTTTTCCACAAAGAACACTCAGGGGCAGTCGTGGCCGATTCGTCAGGATTCTCGACCACAATTGCCTTGTAGGGTCAGAACCGCTGCCGAACCGGAATGGCGAAAGGCGGAACGTCATGGCGAGGAGAGCGGACCTCTGCCGGGACGGCGGAAACGCGGGCGGTTGGCTGCTGGACACCGTCATCGACCACGAGACCGGCCTCGTCACCTCGGAGCAGGTCCCCTGCAAGGCGTGCTCCACCCGTCCCGCACGGTCGGTGCCGTCCACGGTGCACCAGCCGAGACCAGGCGACCGCGCGAGAAAGCGACCGAGCGCGAGACTCAAGGACGCCGCGGCGGCCTGGCTCCGGCGGCGTTGGAACACATCGGGATCCAAGGCACGACAGGCAAACGCTCTCTCGGCACGCTGAGGATCCGACACCCGGAAAGCGCCGTGGGAGGCCGAGCCCCGACCCGGCCGACCACGGTTTCACGGCGTCCACAACGGACGTGCCGATCGCGCGGCGCCGGTTGACCGGTGCCGCGCGATCGCCTTGGTACCCGGTGGTCGCGGCCGCTACCTCCACATCCCGTCGATCGCAAGCGCCGTTCGGTAGTCGTCCGGTTACGGAGAGCGCTTGCATCCGAGGCGTATGTTGACGAAGCCGATCGGGCCGATCTTCCCGGATATGGGCAGCCACCAGCGCGAATCCAGATCAGAGACAAGCAAAAACGAGGTAGTCGCGGCTACTTCGCCTCGTGAGGACTACCCCTGCTCTTAGCACAACATCTTAACACGAAAGTTGCACAAGAGGCTTGCAGGATTGTTCAACAACTATGTACCTTTCGTCGCACTGATTGTGATCGGAGTAGCAATGAGCGAAAACCTTGACAGCTCAAGGGCGTCAGAATCCACGGAAGTAACCCCGGACCCCGAGTCGGGCGGCAAGAAGGGCAGCGGCGTCAAGCGCAGCACACTGCTCGGTGCCGTCTTCTTGATGGCGACCAGCGCCATCGGCCCCGGGTTCATCACCCAGACCACCACGTTCACCGTGCAGATGGGCGCGGCCTTCGCGTTCGCCATCCTGATTTCGATCATCGTCGACATCGCGGTGCAGCTCAACGTTTGGCGCGTCATCGGTGTCTCCGGTATGCGCGCACAGGAACTCGGCAACAAGGTCCTGCCAGGACTCGGCATCCTGATGGCCGTACTGGTCGTGTTCGGTGGCCTCGTCTTCAACATCGGTAACGTCGCGGGTGCCTCACTCGGTCTCGACGCGATGATGGGGCTCGACGTCAAGATCGGTGGCGCCATCTCGGCGGCGCTGGCGATCGGCATCTTCCTCAGCAAGAAGGCCGGCCTCGCCATGGACCGCATCGTCGTGCTCCTCGGCGTCATCATGATCGGCCTGACGCTGTACGTCGCGATCGTCGCGGGCCCGCCGGTCGGCGAGGCCATCAAGCAGACCGTGCTGCCGGACGACATCGACTTCCTCGTCATCACCACGCTCATCGGTGGCACCGTGGGTGGCTACATCACCTACGCCGGTGCTCACCGGCTCGTCGACGCAGGCGTCACCGGCCCGAAGAACATCGTCGACGTCAGCCGCAGCTCGATCATCTCGCTACTGGTCACCGGCCTCATGCGGGTCCTGCTGTTCCTCGCCATCTTCGGCGTCGTCGCCGGTGGTGTCGCACTCACCAGTGACAACATGGCAGCGGAAGCCTTCGGCCACGCCGCCGGCGAAGTCGGTGTCCGGATGTTCGGCGTGATCCTCTGGGGCGCGGCGCTCACCTCGGTCGTCGGTGCTTCCTACACCTCGGTGTCGTTCATCGTCACGTTCTCGCCGAAGCTCAAGGAGAGGCAGAACTGGCTCGTCGTCGGCTTCATCGCCATCTCGGCTGGCTTCTTCCTGCTCCTGGACCAGGCCCCCGCGAACCTGCTGATCCTGGCCGGTGCGCTCAACGGTCTGATCCTGCCGGTCGGCTTCGGTGTCCTCATGTGGGTCGCCGCTCGCCGGACCGACCTGCTGAAGGGTTACCGCTACCCGCGCTACCTGCTGGTCATCGGTGTGCTGGCCTGGGTGCTGACCCTGTACCTCGGCTGGAACTCGCTCAGCGGTATCGCCGACCTGTGGAGCTGATCTGACAAGTGGTAGACCTCAACGCGGACCTCGCAGAAGGTTTCGGCCGTTGGGAGCTGGGTGACGACGCGGAACTCCTCCGGGTCGTCACCAGCGCCAACGTCGCCTGTGGCTTCCATGCCGGGGACCCTGGTGTCATCCGGCGGGCCTGTCACCTCGCCGTCGAACAAGGTGTCGCGATCGGCGCCCAGGTCGGGTATCGCGACCTGGCAGGCTTCGGCAGGCGGTTCATCGACATCGATCCCCGCGAGCTCATCGACGATCTGATCTACCAGATCGGCGCGCTCGAAGGGATCGCCAAGGTGGCGGGCACAGAGGTCACCTACGTGAAACCGCACGGCGCGCTCTACAACGCGATCGTGTCGCACGCGGAGCAGGCGGAAGCGGTCATCACCGCGGTTCGCCAGTACAACCCCGAACTCGCCGTACTCGGTCTCGCGGGTGCGTCATGGCTTGCCAGTGCGGAAGCCGAAGGGTTGCGCGTGTTCCACGAGGCGTTCGCCGACCGCGCCTACACCCCTCAGGGCACGCTCGTGTCCAGAAGGGAACCCGGCGCGGTGCTGCACGATCCCGAGCTCATCGCGGCGCGATGCGTGAAGCTGGCCAACGGTGAACCGTTCGAAGCCATCGACGGTAGCCTCATCACCGTGCGAGCCGACTCGATCTGCGTACACGGCGACACCGAAGGCGCCGTGCGCGTCGCGAAGTCGGTGCGACAGCAGCTCGTTTCGGCAGGCATCACGCTGACGTCTTTCGCACCGCCCCGCGAGGCGGTGAACCGCGATGCGCTTGCTGCGGTGCGCTGATTCCGGGTTGCTGATCGAGGTCGACGACGTGGCCGAGGTGCGCGCGCTGCATCAGGCGCTCACCAACGAAAGGCCGCATGGCGTCGTCGACTTCGTTCCCGCTCCCCGGACACTGCTGCTGCTCCTCGATCCTCGGCTGGCTGACATCGCCGAGGTCGAGCAGGCCGTGCTTTCCGTACGGCCCTGCACGGAGGACAGCGACAGCGCACCGGAAGTCGTACGCGTCCCTGTCGTGTACGACGGCGCCGACCTCGCCGCTGTGGCGAAGTTGACCGGCCTCACCGAAAACGAGGTCGTCGCGGCGCACACCAGTTCGGAATGGACGGTGGGATTCGACGGTTTCGCCCCGGGTTTCGGATATCTCTCCGGTGGACCCGAGGCGCTGACCGTGCCAAGACGCAGTGAACCTCGCACCAGGATTCCAGCAGGTGCCGTCGGACTCGCGGGCGAGTACAGCGGTATCTACCCTCGGGATTCCGCTGGCGGCTGGCAACTCATCGGACACACCGAAATGGAAATCTGGCACGCCGACCACAACCCACCCGCGCTGCTCCGACCGGGCGTGCGAGTGCGGTTCCAGGAGGCTGCCTGATGAACAACGAGCTGGAAGTGCTTGAGCCTGGTCCACTTGCGACAGTGCAAGATCTGGGCAGGCCAGGGCTTGCCGACATCGGAGTGGGGATGTCGGGAGGTGCGGACCGCGGCTCGCTGCGGCTCGCCAACCAGCTCGTCGGAAATGAGGAGGGAGCGGCGGCCGTCGAGGTGACATTCGGCGGCTTCACCGCACGGGCCGACGAAGACCTCGTCGTGGCCATCACGGGTGCGCCCTGTCCGATCACAGTAGACACCCGCGGTGGCGCGCTGAACTCCGCGATCCGGGTACCGGCTGGTTCGGTACTGCGGCTCGGCTCGCCCAAATCGGGAATGCGCAGTTATGTGGCCGTGGCCGGCGGCATCGAGGTCGAACCCGTTCTCGGGTCACGTTCGACCGATTTGCTGACCGGCCTCGGTCCACCCCTCCTGCGTGCGGGCACGCGGCTCCCACTCGGCGCCGCGCCCGCGACGCAATCCTCCACCGGCACCGCCTCGGTGCCCCCACCGCCCTCGGACGAGGTGACCCTGCGCGTCTTGCCGGGCCCCCGCCTCGACTGGTTCGAGGAATCCGCGCTGGAAACCCTGCTGACCGGCGACTATCGCGTGACGTCGGAAAGCAACCGCATCGGCATCCGGCTCGACGGCCCCGCGCTTGCCAGGGTCCGCGACGAATCACTGCCCAACGAAGGCATCGTCACCGGCGCACTGCACGTGCCGCCGTCGAGCCGCCCCACGCTTTTTCTCGCCGACCACCCCGTCATCGGCGGCTACCCCGCCATCGCCGTCGTGGTTTCGGCCGACGTCGACAAGGCCGCGCAGGCGAGGCCGGGGCTCCGGTTGCGCTTCGTCGCCGACTGATCAGTTCCAGGTCGCCGTTTCGGGATCGACCCCGTTGGCGCGCGCGTTCGCCTCGATGATCTCCCGCAGCCAGTTGGCGAGTCCCGGTTCGACGTCGTCGTAGAAGGTGGCGACCTCGGGATCGGTGACGAAGCCCCTTCCGATGCACACCTGCATGGAGATCGTGCAGTCGAAATAGGAATCGATCGAAGCCCTGTGCCGATCGGCGAGGGCATTGGCTTCCTCGCTTCCGGCCTCCGTTCCCTTTCTGAACGCGGCGGCGAGATCGGCGGTGAGCGCTTCGACGCCGTCGGCGATCCGCCGCCACTCCTCGGCTGTCCTCTCAGCGGAACGCTCGGCGTACTGAGCCCACTGCCGGGTGTCGCCCCAGCGCTTGTACGCCTCGCCCGCCCACGACGGATCCCAGTTCTCGCCGAAGATCTCGACCTGCTGATCGGCAGAGAGCAGGATTCCGGACTCCCTGGCCTCGATGACCCTGTCGAGCGCCTCGGCCATCCCGCGGAGCCTCGCCATGCGCTCCCGCAGCCGGTCGCGCTGTTTGCGCAACGACGCGTCCGCGTCGGCCCCAGGCGCCTCAAGCAACGCCAAGATGTCGTCGAGCGGGACGCCGAGCTCGCGATAGACCAGCACCCGGTGGACCCTGGACAGGTCCTGCGCCGTGTAGAGCCGGTATCCCGCGTGCGTTCGTCCCGAAGGCCGGACGAGCCCGATCGAGTCCCAGTGATGCAGAGCCCTGACCGTCACCCCGACGCGCGCCGCGACGGCACCGACCGTGAGGCCGGTGCCCGCCGAGGACGCGTTGTCGTGGGCTCGATGGGGCATGCCGCCCAGTGTGACAGTCATTCGAGCCTCGCCGGTTACCTGCCGGGCCCCTCGATCCCCATGTCCCTGAGGTTCGCCGCCTCGGGACTGTCGGGATCGTAGGGCTGTGCCGCGCTCATGATCACCCTGGTGTTGTCCGGTGTGCGGACCTCAAGCTCGACCGAGTTCCAGGGCTTCGTCTCCGGGCCCCGCGTGCTGCCGGGTGCGAGACGCTCGCACGCGGCCTTGATCTCGTCGATTTGCTTGAGCACGCAGGAGAAGGTCACGCTCAGCGCCGGAGTCCCCTCGGCCGGCTCGCCAGGCACAAGTAGCACGTCCTGGAAGGCCCAGCGCCGCAGGTGAGTGATCGCGCCCTCGACCGAGAACAGGTCGAAGAACCCGAGCCCCCGCGTCCAGAAGTCGACGGACGCGGCGAGGTCGGCCGTGGGAACGGTGACGAACGTCGGCATCCCGTAGATGCCTCGGAACAGTTCGGCTGGCTCGGTGCCGGGGCCGGGCACGGGCACCGGGCTGATGGAGAACGCGGAGAATGTTTCGGTCATGACGACAGCCTGAAGCCTCACGCGACGTCAGGGTCAAGCTCGTTACTTTCCAGCTTGGCTATTCGAACGTAAGTTCGATACTATGGCCCTGGCGTGCCGGTAAGCCGGGTTCGACGGCGGAGCATAAGGTGAGGACGTGGGCAAGGTGGATCGTCTGGAGCAGGCAGCTCTCATCGCCCTGCTTCAAACTCAGCCGAACGGCCTGACCTGGGCAGACATCACCGCTGACGTTCTCGCCAACGGGAGCGCCCTCGACGTGTGGCACGAACATCGCCCTCCCGCGCTTTTCGACGAACCCGGCCGCCCGGACGCGCTCACCTCGGCCGAGGCGAGCCTGCGGAAGTGGGAGTCTTCGGGGCTCACGGTCCTCACCATCACTGATGACCGATACCCGCAGCGGCTGCGAGGAATCCACCAGGCGCCGCCCCTGCTGTTCGCGCGCGGAGGTCTCGTCGAGGACGACCCGGCCGTTTCGATCGTGGGGTCACGTGCTGCCACGAACCGTGGCCTCAGAATCGCGGGTGACATCAGCAGGGCCTTGGTTTCCCGTGGCCTCACGGTGATCGCAGGGCTGGCGAACGGCGTCGACACGTCCGCTCACCGGGCAGCGCTCGACGCGGGGGGACGAACCGTCGCCGTACTCGGAACCGGTATCAATCGCAATTACCCCTCGGAGAACCACGAGCTGCAAAACGAAATCGGTCGGCGAGGGCTTCTGCTGTCCCAGTTCTGGCCGGACGCTCCGCCACAGAAGCACACCTTCCTGATGCGGAACGCGACCATGTCGGGATACGGCCTGGCCACGGTCGTGGTGGAGGCGGGAGAGAACAGCGGAACACGGGTACAAGCACGTATGGCGGTCGAGCACGGCAGGACGGTGATACTCGTCGGCACCGTTATCGACCAGAACGAGTGGGCCAAGAAGCTGTGCGGGCGGCCCGGAGTGCACAGGGCGGACGATCTACAGCAGGTCGTTGAACTCGCTCTACACGCGTCGACGACTCGACTTGACGTGGAGGACGAGATCGAGCGGGTCGCCTCAGCTCTCAAATGAACGACCCCGCGAGCCTACTGCGAGCAAGGCTGATCGAGGCCGCAGGCGGCTACCTGCGAAACACCATGCGGCTCCGAGGCATCACCTGCGCCGTGTGTTCAACACCCGTCGCCGGTGGCTACAACCGGTGTCTTGCCTGTAAAAGGCACTCCGAAGCAGCGCGTGGTGACAAGGCAGATCACGTCGGCACCCTTGCCTACGCGATCGAAACGAAGCAGTCGCACTACCTCATGCGCATGTACAAAGCGTCAAGACCGATCAGAGAACACCAGAACGTCGTCGGCATGCTGGTCGCTCTCGCGCTCCACCATCATGTTCGCTGCCTCAACCACATTGCGGCCAACCCCGTATCGCATTGGTGTGCCGTGCCTTCTCTTCCCACGAAACCCGGCGAGCACCCGCTTCGCTCGCTACTGCGGTCCTTGGTGACACAGTTTCCGGAAATGCCGCTGCACTCCGCACCCACTGCCGAGGTCGTCGACCCTCGGGCCTTGCGCGGGGACCATTTCGCAACCGCCTCGACGCTGCCTCACCGCGCCCATGTACTGGTGGTCGAAGACACCTGGGTTCAGGGCGGCCACGCCCAGTCGGCGGCACTCGCCGTACGAAAAGCGGGCGCGGCAACCGTTTCGATACTTTCCATCGCACGATTCCTGCGACCGACCTTCGGGAGCAATGCGGCATTCATCGAGCAGCACCTCACCGAGGACTACGAACCGTTGAGTTGCCCGTGGACCACGGGACGCTGCCCCCCATGAGCGATGTGGTTCAATCAGCGGGCGAGCCTGTTTGCCAGTATTCGCTGACCTGGGCCTTCGAGCTCGGTGACGGCGTCCTGCCTGCCCGCCGCCGCCATCAAAAGCGCCTCCGCGGGACCTCTGACCTCGCGGCCTTTGCCATGGCTCCAGTCAAGGTCGGTTGCCGTGAGGCGCAGCCCTCTGGTGACGCGCCAAGCCGGAAGCCGGGGATTGCGCATGGTGGCGTCGAGGACGCGCCGCAGCCGGGCTGCTGGAATTTCCCTGGGCAATCCCAGCGGTCGCCGGATGTCCTGGTGATGGATCGTGCCGTCGACGAGCGCGATCATCCCACCGAATCCGGAAGTGACGCCGCGAGGAACGAGATGGGAACGCAGCCGATCGAGCAATTCCTCGTTGGTCAACCCGCGCAATTCCTCCACTCGCACCTGGTTGGTGTTGACGATCCAGCCGCGAACGAAGCGGCGGGCCAACCCGAACCGGTCAAGATCCTCATAACCGGCCACGTGGGCGACGACATCGCGCACCCGCCATCCTTCGCACAGCGAAGGGGTGTCCCACTGTTCCGGAGTCAGCGTGCTCAGCAGGTCGGCGAGGTCGGCCCGCTCCGCGCTCGCCATCTCCATGTCGCTCATGGCGCGGAGAGTACTCCCTTCCCACACCACCGGAGGAGGCTTTCGCCCGGTGGGTGTGACCCGTCGACGTCATGGGCAGAGCGCGTGTAGGTCTGCTCGGCCTTCGCCGAACGCGGATCTCGACGGTCTGGGCGCGCATCTCGCCGTCCTGAGTGCGGATCTCGGCGACAGCGGCGAACCGGCTTGCCCCGCGTTGTTGGCTCCCCCAACGGTTTACTCGCATTGTTCGAAGAACGTCTGAGGGCCGCCGATGGGTCGGGTAGCATCGCCGGATCGTGAATATGGCTATGGACACCAACATCATCGTTTTCCAGACGAAAAACAAAGACGACAACCCGCCCCAGGGCATGGCGCCGGCCAAGGCCGATGACGCCGTTCGGCAGGCATGGCATCAGGTGTGCGAAGCGCGACAGATACAGGCATCCGACGTGACCGGAGTGCGAAGCACCTGGCAAGCCTCGCGAATGGACCGTATTTTCCTCGCGGGGATGTTCCCCGGCGCCGAGTACAGCTATCAGTTCGATCGGCCCGACGGCGACGACTGGAGCGAAGCCTTCGAACTCGCTGGCAAAGCGGGCAACGAAAACTCCGAGGAGACGCCCCCGCAGGCCGAAGAGGACACGTGGCTGCCGATTCTTCATACCTATGACGGCCCGTTGAAGCTCTACGCTTCCTTGCCACTGGTGAAGAACAGGCTGTACCTCGGGTTCGCCAAGACGACGATCACGCCCTCAGGCCACATCGGAATGTCTCACCTGCTGCGTGGCCAGTTCGAGGAGATGAGCAAGGACGAGTTCTTCGAGTTCGCCAACGCGGCACTCGACAACCTCAAGAGCGGCCTCGTCTTCAAGGGACAAGAGGACGGGACGAAGGGGCAGCTACTCACCGTTGCGCGGAGCGACAACAACCTCTGCGCCGGATCCGCGATCGTGCTGGGCGAGTTCCACGAGCGCGCCGCCGAACTGGTCGGCGAGGACAAGCTCGTCGTGGCGCTGGTCAGCCCTGACCACATCTACGTGGCCGGTGCGAGTTCGGGTTGGGTCGACGAGATCACGGACTGGGTGCGCACCTCACCCGACACGAGCGGCGACCTTGTTCCCTGCGTCCTGCTGCTCGACAGTTCCGGCGGCATGGAGATCATCGCCGAGCGCCCCACCGGCCGGGCACCCGCTCGGAACTGAGACCAAGAATGAGACCAGGGCAGATCGTCGCTCAGTGGCGCAAGTGCCACGCTCGACGGTCTGCCCTGGTCATCGACGCGGAAGCGGAGGGATTTGAACCCCCGGTGGTTTTACCCACGCTCGCTTTCAAGGCGAGTGCATTCGGCCGCTCTGCCACGCTTCCCTGTCGGCAAGCTTAACGTCTCAGTCTTCGAGGTCCGTCAGGTGCTGGAGCACTCTGCTGAACGCCCTGCCCATCGTCAACTGCTCCTCGGTGGTCATCAGGTCGATCAGGTGCGCCCTCACGCCCGCGACGTGCGTCGGCGCGGCCGTACGCAACAACTCGGCACCCGCTTCGGTCAGCTCGGCCGTCACGCCCCTTCGGTCGTCCGGATCCTTGACCCTCCTGAGGTAGCCGGCGACCTCCATCCGGCCGACCTGGTGCGACAGCCTGCTCTTCGTGGAGCCGAGCATGCTGGCGAGCTCGGTCATCCGCATGCGCCCCTCTTGTGTCGACGAAAGACATACGAGTACTTCGTAGTCGATCAAGGAGACGTCATGCCGTTCGGCGAGTTCGCGATGCAGACGCTGTCGCAGCATGAAGGTCGACACGATATATGACCGCCAAGCGACCATCTCCGTATCGGAGAGCCAGCGCACATCGTCGGAAACCTCGGTCATGCTACGGAGAGTAAAACCTCCGCCCGACAAAGCGGCCACCGCGGTCGACTCTGTTCCGTTATCACCGGATTGTGGCGAACCGAAATGGTTGTGACGCTGGTTCGAAAGGTGGATCCTGGAGGGGACGGAGGAGTCGTACCGAACCGACACCGACTCCTACCCGGAGTGCCGGTTCGGTCGCCCCCGGGAGAGGTTCAGGTGGTGCCGTGACGAATGATTCGCCCGCGGTTGATCGCCCGCTGTGTCCCCACGGTTGGGATGGCGTGAACCAGTCCAGCCGCGATTGTGAACAGCACGGGTATTCAAGCGTCTTCTCGCGCACAACGGTGCGATTGTGAGCTGTTTTCCGGTGTGGCATCGGAGCCACACCCCAGCTTTGTGCACCGGCCCGGGAAAGCGATCGACCGTTAGACAACTGGACAACCTCGGTAGACCTGGGTGCGGTGCCTTCCGGTAATTCCGCACCCAGGCTTTTTATGCCAAAAGACGTTCCAGACAAAAAGGACGTCCGTCTGAAAAAGGCCCGTTGCCCGCGCTTGCCGCGCGCACAACGGGCCCTTCAGGTTTCTGCTTGGGGGTCAGGCAGCGTCGGTGTGCGAGTGCTCAGCGGCCAGTGTCCGCTGCGCGGCCCGCTGGTCCGCCACCTTCGCCCTGTTCTTGCCCTTCTCCGGCACGACCCCGTTGACCTCTTCGGTACTGGTCGCGTACTTGCCGGTCACCCACGCCATGGCGTCGGCGTTGCGGTCGAGTGCCGCCCTGTCGACGTTTCCGAGGTTGTCGCAGGTCTGGTGATAGCACGGGTCGTAGGAGACGTCGGCCTGTCCGCCCCACTTCGCCGCCTGTTCGGCCGTCTTGAGACCTTCCGCTCCGGTGAACAAACCTCCTGCGGGGATGCCGACGGCGATGAACTCACCGTAGTCGGATCTGCCGTCGAAGTCGGTGCCCTCGGTCTCGATACCGAGCGCGCCGAGCCGGTCGACGAAGGACGCCTCGATCTGTGCCGAACCGTAGGGGCCTGCCCCCGCGCCTTCGCCGTCGGAGTCGTCGCCGTCGTAGACGAAGTACCCCGCGTTCGGCGAGCCGATCATGTCGAAGTTCAGGTACAACGCGATGTCGAGTTGCTGCTCGAACGACAGCGAGTTGACGTAGTGGGTCGATCCGACGAGTCCGAACTCCTCGGCGCTCCACCACGCGAACCTCACCGCGTTGCTCGTCTTCGGCTTCCCACCGAGCTGTAGCGCGGTCTCCAGCAGCGCGGCCGAGCCCGTACCGTTGTCGTTGATGCCAGGCCCGTGGGGCACGCTGTCGAGGTGGGCACCGGCCATCACGACGTTGTCCTTGCGGCCCGTCTTGGTTTCGGCGATGACGTTGTAGCTGGTGCGGTCCTCCTGGAAGGTTCGCAGATCGAGGTTCACCTCGGCGCCGTCCTGCCCGGCGAGCTCCTGACCGGCGGCCATCGTGATGCCACCGGTGGGGATCCTGGCAGCGGACGGATCGCCCAGCGTGCCGTTGAGGTCGCCCTCCTCGTTGTTGTAGATGATGGCGCCGACCGCGCCCGCGTCGGCGGCGGCGGCCTGCTTCTCCGCGAACGAGCACGCGCCGCGCTGGACCAGCACGATGTTGCCGGTCGCGTCGCCGTAGTCCGCGGCCTCACACCCTGGAGTGTCGTCGGGCGCGACGACGGCGAGCGGGGCCGTGAGGCCGCCTTCCGGGGTGGAGGGGCTGTAGCTCATGACGATGATCGGGACATCGGTTCCGTCGACGCTCAGGCTCTCGGCGAGCGTCTCGGTGTAGGTGAACGGAAACTCCTGCCTTGTCACCGAGTACCCAGCGGCTTCGAGCTTGCCTGCGATGTATTCCGCCGAGCGGGCGTGCCCGTTCGTGCTCGCTGCCCTTCCGCCTTCCACGTCCGCGATGCGCTGCATCGCGATGAGATGCCTGTTGATGTTGTCGACCGAGACTTTGCGTGCGAGCTTGTCGGCGAGTCCGCCCTGGGATCCCTGCTGCGCTCCCACTGCCGTCCCCGCACTGGTGAGGACGAGCCCCGCGCACGCGGCGAGCACTACCGCCGACTTCGCCGACCTCGATCTGCCTCCATGAGATGACATACACGTCCCCTTCGTGTCCAAGTGCGGTCACTGTTCCCGGGTGTGAAGTGAAGGTCAAGGGCCATTAGTAGGAGTCGGGAAGGTTCGCCGACTTGCGTGGTGGCATAGGGTCCACCCATGCACGCGATCACGATCCGCGAGCCAGGCGGCCCCGAAAACCTGGAGTGGACCGAGGTTCCCGACCCGGTCGCAGGCGAAGGCGAGGTGCTCATCGACGTCACCGCGACGGCGGTCAACCGCGCGGACCTGCTCCAGCGGAAGGGCAACTACGCGCCGCCTCCCGGCACGAGCGACATCATGGGCCTCGAATGCTCCGGCACCATCGCCGCGCTCGGTGAAGGTGTCGAAGGCTGGCAGGTCGGCGACGAGGTGTGCGCGTTGCTCGCCGGCGGTGGCTACGCGGAGAAGGTCGCGGTACCCGCCGTCCAACTGCTTCCGGTTCCCGGTGAGGTGGAGCTCGCGGCGGCGGCGGGGCTGCCGGAGGTCGCCTGCACGGTGTGGTCGAACGTCGTCATGCTCGCCGGACTCGGCGAAGGCGATGTACTGCTCGTACACGGTGGCGCGGGCGGCATCGGCACGCACGCCATCCAGACCGGCAAGGCGCTCGGCGCGACGGTCGCGGTGACGGCGGGATCGGCCGAGCGGCTGGAAAGCTGCCGCCAGCTCGGCGCCGACATCGTGATCAACTATCGCGAGCAGGACTTCGTCGAGGAGCTGCGCAAGGAAACCGGCGGCGCCGACGTCATCCTCGACAACATGGGCGCGAAGTACCTCGACCGCAACATCGACGCGCTCGCCACCGGCGGCAGGCTCGTCGTCATCGGCATGCAGGGCGGCATCAAGGCCGAACTGAACCTTGGCAAGCTGATCATGAAACGGGCGAGCGTTGCCGCGACGACGCTGCGGGCACGGCCCGTCGAGGAGAAGGGCGCCATCGTCGCCGATGTCCGCGAACGCCTGTGGCCGCTGGTCGAGCGCGGAACCGTGCAACCGGTGATCGGTCAGGTGCTGCCACTCGCGGAAGCGGCCGACGCGCACAGGGCACTCGAAGAGGGCGGCGTCTTCGGCAAGATCCTGCTGATGGCCAAGTAGGCGCGCTCAGCCGAGTTCTTCGAGCACCCGCACCAGTTGGTTGATCTCGAAGACGTTGGAGTAGTGCGCGAGTCCGATGCGGACGGCTCCGCCGACCTCACCGACGCCAAGCGCGGCGAACAACCCGCTCGTGCCCTCGTCCGCGAAGGCACACAGTCCCTGCGAGGCAAGGTATTCGGCGACCTCGGCCGCCTTCTTGTCCGCGACGGTGAAAGCCAGCACCGGGATGCGCCGCATGGCGTCGCCGATGACCATGACGTGCCTCAGCGACCGCAGTTCCGTCGAAAGCTGGGCGAGAAGACCCGCATGGTAGGACTTCGCCGAGCCGAGCGACGTCAGCAACCGCTCCCTGCGCGAACCGCCCGCCGCGTCGTCCAGGCCGGCGAGATAGTCGACGGAGGCGACGACACCGGCGAGTAAAGGGTAGGCGTGCGGCCCCAGTTCCAGCCGCGCCGGACCACGTGCCCCTGGCTCCAGCGACACCGAAGGCAGCTTCTCCAGCAACTCGGGATCGCGGAAGACCAGCGCCCCGACCGCGGGTCCTCCCCACGCCTGCGCGGAGAGCACAACGACATCGGCCCCGAGCGCGTTCAGGTCGAGCGGGACGAACGGCGCGGCGTAGGTGGCATCGACGATGACGGTCGCGCCGACCCGCTTCGCGATCTCGACGACCGTCGGCACGTCGGGCCTGGTGCCGACGGAACCGGAGGCACAGGTGATCGCGACGGCCTTGGTGCGGGCGTTGACCAGGTTTTCGTACTGCCACGCAGGCAGTTCGCAGTTCTCGATGTCGATCTCGCCCCAGCGGACGTTGGCACCGATTCGCTTCGCGACCCGCACCCACGGCGCGATGTTGGCCTGTTCGTCGAGGCGGGAAACGACGACTTCGTCGCCGAGGGTCCAGCGGTAGGAGAGCGCGTCGACAAGCCTGCCGAGCAACACGGAGGCGCTTGGCCCCAGCACGACCCCGTCAGGGTGGCCTCCGACGAGATCGGCGACGGAACGGCGCGCGGCAGCCACGATGGTCTCCGCACGCTGGGAGGCCGGAAATGCTCCGCCAGGCCCGGAAACCGGAGCCCGCATCGCCGTGGAAACCGCGGAAGCGACCTGTTCGGGCACCAGCATTCCGGCAGCACCATCGAAGTGAATCCAGCCGTCACCCAGTGCGGGAAACAACCCACGGATCCGAGCGACGTCAAACGCCATGGCAACACCGTACGGAGGGGTAATTTCGCTGCGCGTTCGGGGTTGCCCTGGTGAACACAAGCAGCGACGGATACGGCTACGCTCGGATATCGGGTATCCGGACGCGATGTGAGCACGTTCCGAAATAAGCCAGGATGGAGCATATGACCGAGCCCAATTCCCCGAATTCACATACAGCCGGTAGCCAGGAGGGTGAACAATCACACCACGTGGTGGTCGTTGGCCCCGATGGTTCGCCGGTGGGTGCGGCGCGGATCGGACCGACCGCGGAGGGTGAGAAGAGCGAATCGGTCGGTGACATGGTCGAAGAACCGGCCAAGGTGATGCGCATCGGCACGATGATCAAGCAGCTTCTCGAAGAGGTGCGCGCGGCTCCGCTCGACGAGGCCAGCCGCAACCGGCTCCGCGAGATCCACGCGACGTCGATCAAGGAACTGGAGAACGCGCTCGCGCCCGAACTCCAGGAGGAGCTTGAGCGGCTGGTATCGCCGTTCACCGACGGCAGCACGCCTTCCGACGCCGAACTGCGGATCGCCCAAGCTCAGCTCGTCGGCTGGCTGGAAGGTCTGTTCCACGGCATCCAGACCGCGCTCTTCGCGCAGCAGATGGCGGCCCGCTCCCAGCTCGAACACATGCGGCGCGGCCTGCCTCCCGGCACGGGCGGCGCCGAGGCACCCGGCGGCATCGGCAACCCCGGGCAGTACCTCTGAGCAGCTGATCCGACCAGCGGGCCGGTCGCTTGTCACGTCATGTGCGACGAAGTCGCTTGGGTGGCAAGCAACCGGCGCCGCCGCGGGTTCCGCTACTCACCCCGCGCAAGCCGACCCGAAAACAGTCCTAATCGCGGCCGGTCCGGAGGCGGTCGAGCCAGCGGTCGACGGTCGAGTCGTAGCGTCCGGGGTCGATGGTGCTCTGGGCTTCCTCTACGCTCGCGCGCACTGCGTCGCCGACCTGGGGCGCCCACCCGGTCTTCACGTAGACGTGCTGCCAGTACCCCTCCCGCATCCGCACCTGAACGACGTCCACGTAGCCCTCCGTCGCCTCGGCGACCCGCAGCCCGTACATCACGTCGGAGACCTCTGGCGTGTACGAGGTCACGACGATCACCATCGGTGACGCGGCCTTCACCACGTCGGTCGGATCGGCTCCTCCCGCGATGGCTTCGTCGTTGAGTCCGATGTAGTCGATGGCGTTCCAGCCGCTGAAGTACGGGATGGCTCCGGCGTCGCTCACCGCGATGGTGCGGAATTCCTCGGGAACGTCGGCAGCTGCGAGCCCTTCACCGATGGCGACGTGCGCGCGCCGCAAATCCGTACCGTAGTTGGCCATCGTCGGCAGGTCCTTCGCCGTCGCGCCGGTCGCGGCGACCCAGCCGACCGCGACGGTACTGACGCCGATGGCAACCCAGCGATTCCCGATCTCGGTCACCGCGAACCCGGCGCCGAGGCACAGCACGGGAAACGCGTGATACGCGAACCGGCCGAGGTAGTCCATGGACGGTCCGGACAGTGCGTAGGTCGCGTAGGTGAGCACCACCATCGCGATCAGGAGCCCGCCGATCGCCCTGGTTTCCTTGCGGATCAACAAACCCAGCATCAGCAACAACAACGGCAGAAAAAGGCCGAGTGTCTGTTTTGTCCATTCACCGCCTGCCGTGAGGTCGCCGAACTTCACGTAGAAGGTGTTGGGAAGGAACTGGCCGTAGTAGATCCATCGCCAGCCGAAGTAGGCCGCGCCGAGCACGGCCGCGGCGACGAGCGCCCGCTTCGGGCCAGGCCGGTCACGTTCGTACCAGAACCAGAGCGCGACGGCCGGCAACGTCGCGAGGACACCCTCCGGACGGAGCAACCCCGCGACGAGCAGCAACGCGGGCGGCTCCCAATCCCACACCCGCTTGTCCTGCAACACCCTGATGCCGACGATGGCAGCGCGCAGGACCACGGCGGCGAACGCGATGGTTTCGAGTCCGCCGGAGAGATGGAAGTAGGTCGGCAGGAACACGACGAACGCCCCGCCCGCCAGCCAGGCGCCGTCCTCGGTTTCCCTGACGAGCAACACGAGGATGATCACCGCGACGACGAGCGAGGTCAGCTTCGCGACGAGCAGCAGATCGAGCTGCATCCAGCCGAGGAACGCGAGCCAGGACATCCAGCCGAAATTCGTGAACCCCTCGACGGGATCGCCGCCCACGTTCCACACCGGACCGTGGCCCTCTGCGAAATGCGCGCTGTAGCGGAAGGTGATGTAGGCGTCGTCCACGACGAACGACCAAGCGGCCCACGTGCCGAACGCGAAGATCACGAGCAGGATCGCGAGCCGCGCGCCGAGCCGATTCACCGGAGTGCCCCCGCGAGCGCATCGAGCACTCTTCCCGCTCCCTTACCGTCGACCACGCCTGCCGCCGTGCTCGCGATACGGTAGCGCGCGCTCGGGTCGGCGAGGAGTTTCGCGAGTGTCCCGGCCGCGTCACGCAGGTCGGCCGCGCTGCCGAGTCCCACGGCCAGCCCGTTGCCGACGGCCGACTCGTATCCCGCCGCCTGGTTGTCGACGAGCTGAACAAGTGCGCTCGGCACGCCGACACAGCACAGCTCGTACAGCGTCACCCCGGCCGCGCTCACCACGAGATCGCTGGCGACGAGCTTGCCGAGCAAGCCGTCTCCCGGCTCGGACAGCACGAACCGCTGTCCAGGCGCCGGTTCCGGCAACGCGGGCTCTCCCCTGACGAGCGCTTCGGCGGCGAACGGCATCCCCGTGTCCCGCAACGCGGTGAGCAGTTCGACGACCGTGTCCTGCCAGACTCCCCCGCCGCCGAGCACGACGAGCACGCTCGGCACGTCGGAGGTGTCGGCGGCTCGGCGAGCACGCTCGGCCCGCGCGGCAACCACGACCTGGCGCAACGGCGCGAACTCGGCGCCCGCGAGCACGATCGGTGAGCCGTCGTCGGGCCGGGGCGCGGGATCGAACCCGCAGTCGACCACGATGTCGGCGGCCCTCCTCCCGAACGGCCCGTCCTCGAAGGACACCAGCAGCGCCCCCGTCGCGTTGACCTCGGCCCGCAGTTCACCGATGCCGTAGTGATCGACGATCACCGCGTCCGCGCCGTCGGAGGGCGCATCGGGCGGAAGCACTGGGACGGCCAGCTCCGCGAGCCTCGCGGTGAGGAATTCGGCGTTGCCGGTGTCGCCCGCGAAGCTCACCGACCAGCCGCGAGCACTCGCCTCCTCCGCGACCGCGACCATCCGAGCGACGTGCCCAGCACCGATCAGGCGTGAGGAGTCCGCACGCAATACGACCTTCACGCGCTGCCCGCTTCCTTCTGCTCGACGTCCGCGTTCAGCGCGACGAGGTCCGGCCGTGCCCTGAGCAGCGCGACGACGTCCTGCCAGCGAGGAGGCCGGTCGCCCAGCTCGGCCACGACGCCGGTCAACAGGTCCCAGTCCGCGGCGGTATCGAGGGTCACCCGCAGGTCGTCGGCAGGCGGCGCGACCACGAGACCAGCACAGGAGTAACGCCCCGGGTCCCCGTAGACGCCGTACGTCACGTGCTCGCGGTGCGGGCCGTGCGATACCTCACCCTGCTCGGCGAGGACCGGAACCCGCACCAGCTCGGCGTCGAATCCTCGGGGCAACGTGCGCACCAAGGTCGTACTGACGTAGTCGAGCGAAGGGTCGGCCAGCCACATGGCCGTGAGCTGGCCGATCAGGGCCGGATCGTGCAGGGGGCAGTCCGCGGTCAGCCGGACCACCGCATCGGCTGGATGGAGCTCACAGGCCAGCAGGAACCTGCCGAGCACGTCGTCGAGCGGCCCTCGCACGACCTCGGCACCGTGCAGAGCGGCCTCGTCGGCGACGGCGTCGTCGTCGGCCGCTTCCGAGGTGGCGACGATGACTCGGCCTTGCGCGCTCGCGATCGCGGCACGCACGACCCAGCCGAGCACACTGCGACCGCCGAGCGAGCGCAGCACTTTGCCTGGCAATCTTGTCGAGGACGCCCGAGCTTGAACCACGACGTTCACGACAGGGCTGTTCGGCATGGATGACATGATGGCTCGCGGCAAAGCCGCGGCGACACGGAGGTTAGGCGATGGCCGAGCTCGACGGTGCGAGCATCCTGCTCACCGGGGGTACGGGCTCGTTCGGCAAGGCGTTCATCAACTTCGCGCTCACCGAACTCGACCCACGGCGGCTCGTGGTGCTCTCACGAGACGAGCTCAAGCAGTACGAGGTGCGCAGGCAGTTCGGCGACGACCCACGACTGCGGTTCTTCATCGGCGACGTCCGCGACCGGCGCAGGCTCGAACGCGCGATGCACGGCGTCGACTACGTCGTGCACGCAGCCGCGCTCAAGCAGGTCGACACCGGCGAGTACAACCCGTTCGAATTCGTCCAGACGAACGTGATGGGTTCGCAGAACGTCATCGAAGCCGCGATCGAGACCGGTGTCCGCAAGGTCGTCGCGCTGTCGACGGACAAGGCATCGAGCCCGATCAACCTCTACGGCGCGACGAAGCTGTGCGCCGACCGGATGTTCATCAGCGCGAACCACTACGCCGCCACCCACCCGACCAGGTTCGCCGTCGTGCGCTACGGCAACGTCATGGGGTCGAGGGGCAGCGTCATCCCGTTCTTCCGGTCACTCGCCGAGCGGGGCGAGTCGCTGCCCATCACGCACAAGGAGATGACCAGGTTCTGGATCACGCTCCCCCAGGCCGTGCGGTTCGTCGTCGACTCGTTCGACCTCATGAACGGCGGGGAGCTCTACGTTCCGCGCATTCCGAGCATGCGGCTCGTCGACCTCGCGCAGGCCATCGCGCCAGGCAGCCCCATGCACGAGGTCGGGGTGCGGCCCGGCGAGAAGCTGCACGAGGAGATGATCGCGCCCGACGACGCGCGGCGGACGCTTCGGCTTTCCGACCGCTACGTCGTTCAGCCGCACATCGCGGGCTGGGGCTACGAACCCCCCACGGAAGGCAGCCCCGTCGCCGACGGTTTCGCCTACCGGTCGGACACCAACGACCTGTGGCTCGACACCGACCAGCTGCACGAGCTGATCGCCGAACATGGCTAGCGATTTCCTCCCCTACGGCAGGCAGTCGCTCGGCGACGACGAGATCGCCGCCGTGGCAGAGGTGCTGCGGGGCGACTGGCTGACGACGGGCCCTTCGGTGACCCGCTTCGAGGCCGACCTCGCCGAACACCTCGGGGGAACTCCCGCCGTCGCCGTGACGTCGGGTACCGCCGCGTTGCACGTCGCCTACGCTGCCGCCGGGGTCGGTGCGGGCGACGAGGTGGTGACGAGCCCGCTGACCTTCGTCGCGACTGCCGCGACCGCGGCGCTGCACGGGGCGAAGGTAGTTTTCGCCGACGTCGAGCAGGACACCGGAAACCTCGATCCCGAAGCGGCCCGAGCAGCGGCCGGACCGAACACCAGGGTCGTCGCCGCCGTCGACTACGCGGGCCATCCCGCCGATCTCGACGCGTTGCGGACGGTCGCCGAATCGGCGGACGCACTGCTACTGGAGGACGCGGCCCATTCGATCGGTGGAGCGCTGAACGGAAGGCCGGTCGGCTCGATCGCCGATGTCACCACATTCTCGTTCTTCGCGACCAAGAACCTCACCACCGCCGAGGGTGGCGCGGTCGCCTCGCCGTCGCCCGACCTGCTCGCCAACGCCGCCGCGTTCCGCAACCACGGCCTCGTGCGCGAGAAGGCGGCCCAGCGCTACCCTGACGAGGGCGACTGGCACCAGGAAGTGCACGCGTTCGGACTGAACTACCGGCTTCCCGACGTACTGTGCGCGCTAGGCATCGCGCAGCTGCGCAAACTCGCCGCTTTCAAGAGCAGGCGCGCCGAGATCCACCAGCGCTACGACAAGGCGTTCGCCGGTCTCGACCAGGTGCGCACCCCGGTCACCAGGGCCGGAGCCGACCCGATGTGGCACCTCTACCCGCTGCGCGCGCGCGACGGCCGCCGCAAGGCGCTGTTCGAGCATTTGCGGAGCAAAGGCATCGGCGTTCAGGTCAACTACATCCCCGCGTACTGGCACCCGGTTTTCGAAGACCTCGGCTACCGCAGAGGGCTGTGCCCCAACGCCGAGCGCTACTACGAGGAAGAGCTGTCGCTGCCGCTGTTCCCCGGCCTGACCGACTCCGACGTGGACAGGGTCATCGACGCGGTACGCGAGTTTCTGGGTGCCTAGGCGTGTCTGATGATCCTCTGCCGTGCGAGCGGGGATCAGCGTGGTGGCTCGCAAGGCGGAGGAAGGTCCTCGTACCGGGCCGTACTCGGGCCTTCCGACAACGCGGCGAGCCGCCGCGCTGGCCTCGCGCAGTAGGCAACGGGATTGTCAGACACGCCTAGATCAGATCCCAGGTGAGCGGGGTGCCTTTGACGGCATCGGCGCGGAAGGTGCGACCGAGCACCTTGGTGATGTCGGCGGGCGGAAGTCCACCGGCGGGCCTGATCGAGCGGACGTTGTGCTCGGTGACCCGCTCGCCCTCGCGGACGTCGGCGACGACGTAGAGCGAGCGGCGCAGCCGCAACCCTTCCAGCTCGCTCGGCTTCGGGCCGAGTACCGGCTCGCCGAGCGCCTGCCATGCCCTCCTGGTCTCGGTGACGAGCTGTGCCAGTTCGGACGGCTCCAGCGAGAACGCCGAATCGACACCTCCGTCTTCGCGGGACAACGTCACGTGCTTCTCGATGGCACACGCCCCGAGTGCGACGGCCGCGACGGGAGCACCGATTCCCGGCGTGTGGTCGGAGAGGCCGACCAGCGAACCGGTCACCTCACCGAGCACGGGAATGCCGCGCAGGTTGCTCTCCTCGGGAGCGGCGGGGTAGCTGGCCGTGCAGGCCAGTACGACGAGCTGATCGTTGCCCGCCTGCCTCGCCACGCGCACGGCGGCGTCGATCTCGGCGACGGTCGCCATTCCCGTCGAAATCACGAGCGGTTTGCCCGTACCGGCACACAGTTCGACGAGCGGCAGGTCGACGATCTCCGACGACGCGATCTTGTACGCGGGCGCGTCGAGTGATTCGAGCAGTTCGACGGCCGTCGGGTCGAAGGGACTCGAAAACACTTCGAGCCCGTGTTCGCGGGCACGCGCGAACAGCGGTTCGTGCCATTCCCACGGCGTGTGGGCCTTCTCGTACAACCGGTACAGGTTCTGCCCGCCCCACAGCTCGTGCCCTTCGCTGAGCCGGAAAGCGGGACCGTCGGCGTCGATGGTGATCGTGTCCGGCCGGTAGGTCTGTAGTTTCACCGCCTGCGCACCGGCTTCGGCGACGGCGTCGACGATCGCGAGCGCCCTGCCGAGATCACCGTTGTGGTTGCCGGAGACCTCGGCGATGACGAAGGGCGGGTGCTGCCTGCCGAGTTCGTGCTTCCCGATGCGGACCGACATGCTCACCGATTCTCCAGTTCCTTGCGCAGCACCGGAAACCGGCCTTCGACCGACTGCTGCTTCCGGTAACCGGCCCTCTCGAACAGCGCCATCGACGCCGCGTTGTCCTCGTGCACCGTAGCTAGCACAGCGGTCGCGTCGTGCTCGGCGAGCAACGCGCGCTCACCCGCCGCGAGCACACCGGCCGCCATTCCCCGTCCCCTGAACGAGGGCGCGAGCGTGATGCTGACCTCCCACGCCGTCCGGGAGCTCTCCCCCGTGCGGTCGAACCGCACCGTGCCGACGTCTCCCTCGGGAGCGCCCACGACGAAAAGGAGCCTGTCCGGCGAGCCGAGCACGCGCCGCAGCCACGCCTCGTGGTCGGCAGGCGCGACGGGTTCGGTGTTTCGCGACCACTGCCGCGTCACGGGGTCGTTGCGCCATTCGAGCAGCAGTTCCGCGTCCGCCTCTGTGGCGGAGCGCGCGGTCAGCGCGGCGGTGCCGCCTTCACCCTCCGGCATTACTCACCGGCATTGACGCTGGCCTGCTCCTCAAGCCTCGCCAGCCGCTCCTCGTACTTGGCGATGCCGGTGAGCCGCACCCTGATCTGCGCGTGCTGCCGCTGCACCTCCTCGATGAGCGCCCTCGCCTCGACGAGCTGCCCACTGTCGGCGGACGGCGTCACCGCGATCTTCGCGCGCACATCCTCAAGCTGGGCTTCCTGTGCGGCGACGTGCGGGACCAAGCGCTCCAGCTCGCCCGCCGTCCAGCGAAGGTCACCACGCACCTTGTCGAGCCCGCTCTCCAGCGCGGCGAGCCTGCGCCGGTGGTCCACCGTGCAGTGCTCCTGTTCCGTGATGCGCTCGTCGTGGTCGGCAACGCGCGCCGCGTGGTCACGGATCCGCTGGTCGAACCGGAAGTCCACGAGCCGGGCAAGCCGGTCGCCGAACCCTTCGCGAACCAGCTTCAACGGATTGACTGGGGCCATTGACACGTTTCCTTCACTTGTGAACGGCACTAGCGAAGCAGCTTGGTCCTGCCGGTCTTCGTCCAGGAACCGAGCAGCCTGCCCTCGGCCATGATCTGATGCTCGGGTCCCACAATGCACGAATCTCCCGCGGCGTGCTGCCACGATGTCTGGTGAGGGTCGTCGACGAAAGAAAACCCCGAGAGCACAAGATCGGCCTCGGGGAAGGCCGTCCTCGCCATCCATGCCGCCATCGTTCCCGTCGTGGCCCAGCGCTCCTCGGTGCGGCTGTCGAGCCCAAGAGCGTCGGAGAGCGGGAGCGTGACGTCCCTGTTGGAGACGGGTACGAACCCGAGGTCTTCCGGCCACCATTGCGGGATGTTGTCCGGTTCCCAGTGCAGCCTGCCGGGCTCGACAAGCAGGTACAGCCGCGAGCGATAGTCGCGGAAAACCCATTTCGTCGCGCGCAGTGCGCGGTTGAACACGACGACGTGGGTGCGGCTGCCCACGGCCGGCTGGCCCCCCGGTTCGTCACAGACGAAACCGTTGACCCGGAAGACGATGTCGCAGCTGTCGATCGCTTTGGCGCGCTGCTCGTCGGCGGGAAGCGGCTGGTTGCCGACGACGGCGACCGAACGTGGATCCGGCCGGTCGGCGTATGCCTCCAGCAGGTTCCGCAGCCAACTCGGCGCCAGGACACCAGAATCCATGGTGTCGGAAGGTATCACTACGCAAACCGGGCGCGAAGAGTGCACGTATCACCACCGGATGCACACCACCCCGCGAGGCTCCTATCATCCGTTGATGCGCGGACGAATACGAAGCGCGTTACGAGCGAAAATCATTCGCGCGATCGAGACCGCGCAAGCACCTTTTTTCCGGGCGCAGCGCATCCGATTTGATCAACTCGATCGCGAACTGTCCGAATTGCGCGCCGACCTCGGCAGGCTGTCGGACCGGCTGATCGAATTCGAGGTGCGCAGCAGAAGAGACATCATCTACGCCGGTGATCAGGAAGCGGCGGCGGAAAGCTGCCGGTTCGCCTCGGTCCATCTCGTCGGTGTCCGCCATTTCCGGCGCCCATGGGAAACACTCGACTACGCCGTGTCATTGGCCCCGAAAGGTGGCATGGCTCTCGAATTCGGAGTCGCGTCTGGCAACACGTTGCGCCGCATAACCGCCATTCGCGAAGAAGGACACGTGTACGGTTTCGATTCGTTCGAGGGACTTCCCGAGGCATGGCTCAGCGGAATGCCTGCCGGAACCTTCGCCAGAACCGACCTGCCGGAGGTCCCCGGAGCCGAGCTGGTCGTCGGACTTTTCGCCGACACGCTTCCCGGATTCCTCGCCGAGCACCAG
The DNA here is from genome assembly GCF_002240355.1 of Prauserella marina. Classification (GTDB taxonomy): domain Bacteria; phylum Actinomycetota; class Actinomycetes; order Mycobacteriales; family Pseudonocardiaceae; genus Prauserella_A; species Prauserella_A marina. The sequence continues at coordinate 192,272 of NZ_CP016353.1, read as the reverse complement.
GAACCGATCGATTTCGTCCACATCGACAGCGATTTGTACAGTTCGGCCAAAACCGTGCTCGACCTCGTCGGGCCCCGGCTCGGCCCGGGATCGGTGATCGTGTTCGACGAGTACTTCAACTACCCGGGCTGGCGCGAGCACGAGCACAGGGCATGGCAGGAGTACCTGACCCACACTGGCGTGCGATTCGCCTACGTGGCCTACTCGTACGAGGATTGCCAGGTCGCGGTACGAATCACCGGTTGAGGCGGACACGCGCGACCGCCGATCCGCCTCGCCAGTACCCTCGTATCTCGTGCACGCCACCAGCACCGTCGAACCCCCAGAGACAGCAGCCATGAACACGGCTCCACCAGCATCCGATAGCCGCACGTGGAAACGTGCCGTCGACGACATCAAGACCGGTATGTCGAATCGAGAGCTCTGGGGCCATCTCGGCTGGCAGGACATCAAACAGCGCTACCGCAGGTCGGTGATCGGACCGTTCTGGATCACGATCAGCCAGGGTGTCATCGCACTCGGCCTCGGCCTGCTGTACTCGCAGCTGTTCAACCTGCACATCCAGACCTTCCTGCCTTACATCAGCACGGGTTTCATCGTCTGGACGTTCATCAGCGGCTGCCTCTCGGAGGGCATGGAGACCTTCATCTCCAACGAGGGCCTCATCAAACAGATGCCCGCGCCACTGAGCGTGTACGCCCTGCGCACGGTGTGGCGGCAGACGCTCATGTTCGCGCACAACCTGATCGTCTACGTGATCATCGTGTCGATCTTCTTCACGAGCCTGAACCATCAGTACGGCTTGCAAGAAGGGGTCTGCACACCCGGCGGTATCTGCCACCCCGGCCTCGGTTGGTACACGCTGACCGCGATCCCCGCCTTCGTGCTGCTCGCGATCAACGCCGGCTGGGTCACCCTGATGCTCGGCGTCATCTCGACCCGCTACCGCGACATCCCGCAGGTGATCAGCTCGCTGATCCAGCTGCTCTTCTACTTGACGCCCATCGTGTGGCCCGTCGACCAGCTCTACCAAGGTGGTGGCAGGGAAGCCGTTTCGTGGGCATTGCCCTTCATCCAGTTCAACCCGCTCTATCACTTCATACAGATAATTCGAGCGCCGTTGATCGGACAACAGGTGAGCATCAACAGCTGGTTCGTCGTCATCGGCTTCACGATCGTCGGCTGGCTGCTGGCACTGCTCGTAATGCGCAACTACCGTGCTCGCGTCTCGTATTGGGTGTGACTGAATGGTCAGCATTGAGGTCCGCAACGCTTTCGTCGACTTCCCGATCTTCGACGCCAAGACCCGCTCGCTGAAGAAGAAGGTTCTCGGCAAGGTCGGCGGCAAGATCGGCACCGACAGCAAAGTGCCGATCATCGAAGCACTGCACGACGTGACGCTCTCCCTCAAGGAAGGCGACCGGGTCGCGCTCGTCGGCCACAACGGCGCCGGCAAGTCGACGTTGCTGCGGTTGCTCTCCGGTATCTACGAGCCGACAAGAGGCTCGGCGAAGGTCGTCGGCAAGGTCGCGCCCGTTTTCGACCTCGGTGTCGGAATGGACCCCGAGATCTCCGGCTTCGAGAACATCGTCATCCGCGGCCTGTTCCTCGGCATGACCAGCAAGGAAATGGAGAAGCGCATCGACGACATCGCCGAGTTCACCGAACTCGGCGACTACCTCGCGATGCCACTGCGCACCTACTCGACCGGTATGCGGGTACGGCTCGCGCTGGGCATCGTGACCTCCATCGACCCCGAAATCCTCATCCTCGACGAGGGCATCGGAGCCGTCGACGCCGCGTTCCTGAACAAGGCCAGAGACCGGCTCAAGGACCTCGTCAAGCGATCCGGCCTCCTCGTGTTCGCCAACCACTCCGACGAGCTGCTGATCGAGTTGTGCGACTCGGCGGTCTGGATGGACGAAGGCAACGTCAAGATGCACGGCTCGCTGCGGGAAGTGCTCACCTCGTACAAGGGCAAGGACCCGTTCGAAAACCTCAGCCAGGAGGCACTGGAGCGCCTCGGCGAGGCACCGGCCATGAGCGGCGACTGAGATGCAGGGCAACCCGCTGAAGGAAGACGCCGTCGTCGCGGTCGTCGTCACCAGGCACCGCAGGGATCTGCTCGCCGACTCGCTGAAGATCATCGCGGCGCAAACCCGGCAGGTGGACCACCTGATCGTCGTGGACAACGGTCCCGATCAGTCGGCGGGCGACGTCGTCGACGCCTACCCGCTCGCCTCGACCTACCTTCCGTCTCACCGGAACCTCGGTGGCGCGGGCGGGTTCGCGCTCGGGATGCTGCACGCGCTCGCCATGGGCGCCGAATGGATATGGCTCGCCGACGACGACGGGCGGCCCGCCGACGAGAACGTGCTCGCCGTGCTTCTCGAAGAGGCGCGGGCACGAGGGCTCGCCGAGGTGTCCCCCGTCGTCGCCAACATCGACGATCCGGACAAGCTGGCCTTCCCGCTGCGCAGGGGCCTGACGTGGAAGCGTTCCTCGGCCGAACTCGGAACGGACTTCCTTCCCGGAATCGCCTCCCTCATGAACGGCGCCCTGTTCCGGGCGTCCACTTTGGAGGTCACCGGCGTTCCGGATCTACGGCTGTTCTTCCGGGGCGACGAGGTCGAACTGCACCGCAGGCTGGTCAGGTCGGGACTTCCTTTCGGTACCTCGCTGAAGACGGTTTACCTGCACCCCAACGGTTCCGACGAGTTCAAGCCGATGCTGGGCGGCCGGTTCCACGCGCAGGACCCCGAGAACGACATCAAGCGGTACTACACCTACCGCAACCGCGGTTTCCTGCTCTCCCAGCCGGGTATGCGCAAGATCGGCGCGCTGGAGGTACTGCGCTTCGGCCTGTACTTCGTTGGCGTCAAGCGCGACCCGAAGGCGTTCCTGCGGTGGTTGCGGCTGGTTCGCCAGGGCCGGAAGGAACAGTTCTACCGGTACCGGTGACCACAAGATCGTCGAAGAGGCCCACGCGCGTGGGCCTCTTCGCTATTCGCCGATGACGGTACTGAGGTCTGCTCTGAGCGAACCAGGGTTGCCGCGGCGATCACCTGCTGCTGTTGTTGACCGTATGGCCGATGAGAAACCAGCACTCGTACTACATCTGATCAGCGGCGGGGAACCACTGTTGTTCGCACTGGATCCCGAAACCGTGCCCGAACTCGAAAAACAACTGCACCTTCATCTCGACCACGGCTCGGTGGAGCCGGTGACGTCGAGGGAAGGCACGACGATTCTGGTCAACTTCGCGCATGTGGCCGTCGCCTACATCGACGACCTACAGCGCAAGGGCAAGGTATTCGGCCTGCACTGACACACCGGGTGCGCCGCCCTCGCGCGGCGCACCCGGTGTCGTCACACGGCTTCCGTCACAGCTCGTAGAGCCGGGTCCAGTTCTCCCTGCTGGTCAGCTCAGGCATCGCGTGCTTGTACTGGGCCTGCACCGCGCGGCCTTCCTTGCGCAGCCGGTTGATCACCTTGACGCCGTGCTTGGCGAGCTCGAACATCCGGTCGCGGTCGTAGCGGCGAACCCGGACGCCTTCCTGCGAAGCGTCGGTGACCACGGCGGTCTCGAACAGCGAAACGTGCCACCAGTGCGCCTCGTCGCTCGGGATGGCGCCCAGCGCGAAGCGGTGCTTGCCGAGCAGCCGGTTGAGCACCCGCTTGAGCAGCACGGCGCGCTGCATGCTCGGCCTCGGCGCGGTGTTGATGATCCCGATGTCGTTGGATGCGATGCCGGGAACGTCGGTGGCGGGGTAACGCTTCGTCTCCGGGTACCGCGCCCTGATCTCCCTGATCTCCTTCATCGCGGCGACACCGCCGTCCCTGAGGACCTCGGGGCCCTCCAGGAAGTCCTCGACCGCCTTGATGAGCGTCGCCGAAAGCCCGTACTGCATTCCGAGCAGGTAGCGCACGAGCTGGGCCATGAGCACCCTCGACAGCAGGTTCAGGTCGAACGGGCTGTGCAGTGCGGCCGTGATGATGGAGTTACGCAGGTTGAAGTAGCGGTGCCACTCGTCCCAGTCCTTCCAGTGGAAGTCGGCGTGCCACACGCCGGCGCCGGGAAGTGTGACCGTGGGGAACCCGTGAGCGCGGGCCCGGTAGCTGTACTCCGCGTCGTCCCACTGGAAGAAGAACGGCATGGGGTAGCCGATCTCCTTGACGACCTCGTAGGGGATGAGGCAGGACCACCAGCCGTTGTATCCGGCGTCGAGCCTGCGCTCCTGGCGGTTCGGCTTGCCGGTGTCACTGTCGACGCCGAGCAGGTCGGCGGTGGCGAGGCTGTGGTCGACGGGCTGCCCCGGCTCAAGGGTGTTCAGCCTTGCGTACTCCGCACCGACGTGAAGCTGGTTGGGGTGGAGCAGGTTGAGCATCTGGCCACCGACGATCATCGGATTGGCCGCGCGGTTGGAGAACGCGGTCAGCCGGATGACCAGGTCCGGTTCGAGCAGCACGTCGTCGTCCATGAACAGCACGTTGGCGTGCGCGGTCTCGGTGTGCCCGGCGACCTCGTAGAGGCCACGGGTGAAGCCGCCCGCACCACCAAGGTTGGGCTGCTTGATGTAGTGCAACTTGTCGCCGAGACGCTTCGCGACGTCGGCGAAGCCCTCGCGCGAGTCGACGGTGTCGGTGCCCTGGTCGGCGACGTAGATGGCGTCGAGCGTTTCGAGCGCGGGCAGCGAGTCGGCGAGCGCCTTCAGGTTGGCGAGGCAGTCGTCGGCGCGGTTCATCGTGCAGATGGTCACGGCGGTTGGCCGGATCCGCTCAGGCGGTTCGACGGTCCAGCGCACGTCGGTGACCGTCAGCCGCTCGCCGGCCTCGGTCTCCAGGTCGAGCCACAGCGCACCGCCGTCGAAGAACTTGTCGAGCTTCGCGTCGAGCCGGACAGTCTCCTTGTCGACACCGTCGACCGTCCTTGCGGCGATGGTCCTCGGGTCGCCCTCGACGTCCGACGCCCGCACGGCGAGGTGTCCCGAACCGGTGACGACGGCCTGGAGGGTGACGTTGCCGACCTTGGTCCAGCGCTGCCAGTAGCTGGCTGGGAACCGGCCGAAGTAGGTGTTGCAGGAGACCCTGGCCGAGGGTTCGAGCGCGATGCCGTCCCTGTCGCGAGCGACGACTCCTTCGACGACCTCGGAGTACATGTCCTTGCTCACCACGTCGGACGGACCTGCGAAGAGGCCCCGCTGGGCGAGCAGCGCGCTCTGCGGTGCGTGCTCCGTGAACAGTGCCCGCTCCTCACTCGATGGTGTGGTAGCCGGAGCCTTGCCGTTCGTAGCCGGCTGACGCTCGGCGGCCGGAACTGCTTTACCAGGCATGCGACCTCAGTCCTCCAAGGGAAATTCGCGCGGGGGCTGCACACGTAAGGTACAGGCCACCGGCGCTGCCTTCGAACCGGCCATCAACCGCGTGGTTCGCGAAACACGACCCACTTCAGCATGACGAAATTGATCGTGGTGGCCATCCCCTGCGCGATCACCCACGCGATGCCCTTGGTCAACCGCGTGTCGTCGTCCATGAGATGCAGTACCAGCGCATTGGTACCCACATTGACGAAAAACGTCACCGTGTAGAGCAGGACGAATCCGCCCAGCTGCGCCGCGCCGCCCGATTGGGCCGCCTTGAACGTAAAACGCCGGTTAAGGAAATACGCGGTCGTCGTGCCAGCGATGAAACTGATCGCTTTCGCGACGTGCACCCACGCGCCTTCGCCAAGCCCCACGGTGAGCAACAGGCTGTAAATGCCGAAGTCGATGAGCGCGCAAAATCCGCCGATCAGGACGAACCGAACAAGTTGTGCCTTCAGACCGGGTGAGGCAGGTTGTGCCGCCTCGCTTGCCTGCGAGTTCGTCGCCACCACGTCACTACCTCGTCGGCCGGGAATTTTCGTTGACAGGTTCCGAGTGTAGGAAATGTGAGCGGCCGGTCACCGTCGGGCCATAATTCGACATGGTTACCCTGGTTCGGGTGAGCGCTGCGACTCCGGAACCAGACCTGCAACGCCGGACACTCTCCGGCTGGGGCCGCACGGCCCCGACAATTGCGAATGTTCTGAGCACCTCCGACGTCGAGGTGATCGCCCGCGCGGTCACAGAGGCGGGCGAACGCGGAGTGATCGCCCGCGGCCTCGGCCGCTCCTACGGCGACCCCGCACAGAACGCGGGCGGCGTCGTGATCGACATGACCGCGCTCGATCGCATTCACTCGATCGATCCTGACAGCGGTCAGGTCGTGGTCGACGCGGGAGTGAGCCTCGACGCGCTGATGCGCGCCGCCCTTCCCTACGGACTGTGGGCTCCCGTTCTGCCCGGCACCCGCCAGGTCACCATCGGCGGCGCCATCGCCAACGACATCCACGGCAAGAACCATCACAGCGCGGGCAGCTTCGGCAACCACATCGCCTCGATGGACCTGCTGACGGCGGACGGGCAGGTCAGGACGCTGACCCCCGATGGCCCCGAGGCGGAGCTGTTCTGGGCCACGGTCGCCGGTATCGGCCTCACCGGCATCATCCTGCGGGCCACCGTGCGGATGAAGAAGACCGAGACCGCGTACTTCTACGTCGACGCCGACCGCACCGAAAACCTCGACGAGACGCTGGCGCTGTTCACCGACGGTTCGGACCTCAACTACGACTACTCGATGGCGGTGCCCGACCTAATCGCCCGAGGTCCGAAGCACGGGAGGGCGACCTTCTCCCGTGGCTCGCTGGCGACCGTCGACCAGCTTCCCGACAAGCTGCGCTCGGATCCGCTCAAGTTCGACGCACCGCAGCTCATGACCATTCCGGACGTGTTCCCGAACGGGCTCGGCAACAAGCTGATCTTCGGGCTGATCAACAACGTCTGGCAGCACACGGTGCCGAAGAACGGTGCCAGGGGAAAGATTCAGAACCTGACGCAGTTCTACCACCCGCTCGACATGCTCAGCGAATGGAACAGGGCGTACGGCTCGAAGGGCTTCCTGCAATACCAGTTCTCCGTTCCGTTCGGCAGGGAGGACGACCTCAAGCGGATCTGCCACAAGATCGCGCACTCGGGGCACTATTCCTTCCTCAACGTGCTCAAGCGCATGGGCGAGGCCAACCCCGCCCCCCTGTCGTGGCCGACTCCCGGCTGGATGCTCAGCGTCGATTTCCAGAGCAAGGACGGTCTGGGCCGGTTCTGCTCCGAACTGGACGACGACGTGCTCGCCGCGGGCGGAAGGCTCTACACGGCAAAGGATTCGCGGACCGCGGCGGAAACCTTCCACCGCATGTATCCCCGGCTCGACGAGTGGCGCAAGATTCGTCATTCGGTCGACCCGGACGGCGTTTTCATCTCCGACATGGCCAGGAGGCTGGAACTGTGATCGACGCGGTGGGCAACCCCCAGTCGCTGCTTCTGCTCGGCGGTACCTCGGACATCGCGCTCGCGATCGCCGAGAAGTACCTAGCCCAGCAACCGGTGAGGATCGTGCTCGCCGCACGGCAGTCTCCCCGGCTCGACGCGGCAGCGAAACGGCTGCGGGACAAGGGCGCCGATGTCTCCACAGTGGACTTCGACGCGAAGGACACCGCGTCGCATCCCGCCGTGATCGACAAAGCGTTCGCCGGTGGCGACATCGACGTCACTGTCGTCGCCTTCGGCCTGCTCGGCGACGCGGAGGAGGTGTGGCAGGACCACGCCAAGGCGGTCGAACTCGCCACCGTGAACTACACCGCCGCCGTCTCGGTCGGCGTCGCGCTCGCCGACAAGCTCAAGGCGCAGGGCCACGGTGCGGTCGTCGCACTGTCCTCTGTGGCCGGTGAGCGGGTCAGGCGGTCCAACTTCCTCTACGGCTCGACCAAGGCCGGATTCGACGGGTTCTACCTCGGTCTCGGCGAGGCGCTTTCCCCGTTCGGGGTCAAGGTCACCGTCGTCAGGCCGGGCCAGGTGCGCACGAAGATGACCGAGGGCATGGGCAAGGCCCCGCTCGAACAGACCGCGGAGCAGGTCGCGGACGTCGCGGTCAACGCGGTGCGTGGTGGCAAGGAACTGGTGTGGGCGCCTTCGGCGTTCCGTCCGGTGATGTCCGCGCTGCGGCACGTTCCCCGGCCGATCTTCCGCAAGCTGCCCATCTAGGTGCGGCGTAGCCGCTTGATGTGGGCCGCCAACTCGCACCGAAGCGGGTTCTGAGGCGGTTCCTCGCGAGGACAGCGCCGACGTGGTGTATGGGCATACATGAGGAGACGATCCCGCAGCGAGGAGCCGCCTCAGGTTCCGCCACCCGAGCCACTACGCAACTTCCATCGATTATTGGATGAACCAGTAGCCGAAGGAGGTGTACTCGGGGTAGGGGCTGAGGAGCGGGCGTTCGGGCTTGAGTTCCACCGTCACGTCCGGTGAGGTGATGGCCTCGCCTGGCACCGTGAACGTCTCCTCGGTCCACTGGTCCCGCCTGGGGCCGAAGTCCCAGGTACCGACGTCCTTACCGTCGACGACCACCCGCACCTTGCGTTCCATACCGGGCGTAAGTACGCGGGTAGCGATGGTGAGCGGGGTGCCGGGCCGGAGGTTGCGCGCGGTGAAGCGCTCGCCGCCCACGATCGCGCGGCCACTGTCGATGACGTCGCCCTGCCTGCGCAGCAGGCTGTCGGGCTGGAGTCCCGGCTGCGACATCTCCGGCAGATAGTCGTGGCTCTCCTCGCTGCGAAGGTCACCCACGTTGAGGTAGTCGCGTACGTCTCCGCCGACCGGTGAGCGATCGCCGCTGCCTGCCAGCCGCCAGTCCGCCGGGTACACCTGGATGCTGTCGAAAGGCACGATGCGCCTTCCGGTGAGGTCCAGCTGGGCGCGAACGGGGAAGACGGCGATCGGATCGGCGAGCACGCCCGCGGCGACCAGCGGCTGCATGGGCGCACCCGGAACGGGTTCGTACACGGCGAAGTAATCGGGCCGGTCGGCTTCCGGAAGCTGCCTCAGCGCCTCGTAAAGCGATCCCGTTCCGTTGTTGCTCGGTTCGGCGAGGCCGTTGGTGGCGAGCCCGACCGTGTCGACGACCTTCCGGTCGCCGAAGTAGGCGATGGCACCGACGTCCTTGACAGCCACGACGGAGTCAGGGGGCAGATTCCCGCTGATCCACGCTCCGACCGAAACGTCGGTGTCCCTGATGGTCGCCGCTTCCCTCCCGTACCGGATACCCCAGGTCGGCACGGCGACCAGGGTGAAGATGAGCACGACGACGAGCAGTGCGTGCAGGCCGGTCGCGCGCAGCCGTTCCTTCGGCGCCAGCCGCGAGACCGCGTACACGCCGCACACGATGAACAGCACGAACAGCGGGATGAACGGGTGGAAGTAGCGCAATTCGTGGATCAGCGCCGTCGACAGCGTCGACGCGGAGACGATGACCGCGCCGAAGCCGAGCCCGACCGCGAGGGCGAGCGCTCGCCACTGCGGCCTCGTGACGATGAGGTAGGCGAGACCGAGCACGAAGAAGACGACCGCGCCGGGGAAGGCGTAGTCCTGCCCTGTCATGCCGTTGAAGAAGCCGATGACACCGCGTACGTTCGCCGTGGTCCTGTCGACGAAGTCGCCGAAGTAGAACAGCGGGCGGTCGTTGAGGAACGACTTCGACTGCACGCCGTTGGCGGTGAAGGTACCGGTGGCGAGCTTGTAGAACAGGTACTGCGCGATGGCGGCGGCGAGCGGGAGCAGGCACAGCAGCGACGTGCCCGGTTTCGCGAGCACCGGCTTGCCCTGCGCCTTGCGCGCTCCTCTTATGGTCCACAGCATCGCGCCGCTCAGCATGAGCGCGAAGAAAAGTCCTTCCGGCCTGACGAGAGCGAGCAGGAACGCCAGCACCGGGGTACGCACGAACCGCGCCGTCGGCCGTTCGGTCGTGAAGGCCAGCACCGTCGCCACGACGAGTAGCGCGGTGAGGCCGACCTCCATGCCGCTCGCCGCGCCCCACAGCAGCGGTCCGCTGAGGGCGACGAGAACGCCGGACCACACTCCGACCGACTTGCTGACCAGCGTGCGGCCGAGATGGTAGACGAGGCCGGCGGCGATGGCGAAGCAGCCGATGCCGAACAGGACGGCGAACCACAGGAAGGCCGATCCGGTGAAGCCGATCAGGTAGGCGAAACCCAGAACGAACGCGTACAGCAGGCTGCTGGCTCCGGTGCTGATGGGATCGCCGGTGTTGTACTGGAATGGGTGCCCGCTGCCGAGTTGCTTGCCGTATTGCAGGTGGATGTAGACGTCGTCGAGCGGCGCCATCAGGTTGCCCTGGTTGTAGGCGAGGTTGATGCCGACGAAAACGCCGCCCGCCACCAGTGCGAGCGCACCGATCAGCCAGGCAATGCCGTCTCGCCTCGCCATGAACGAGGCGCGCCGCCGTTGCCGCTGCTCGGGCTGCGGTTCCTCAGCGTTTTCCGGCATTTCTTGCTTGCCCGCCTCGGCTGTCGTCGTCATGTGTCTCCGCCCGTCCGGCATGTGCCCGTAAGCTACCGACCGAACCCTCGCCCCTTCAGGACGGGGGCGAAGTGGGGCCACCCTGTGCGCAGGGCGAACGAGGGTACGACACCGTCGGCACCCGACTCCCTTCACTCACGCGTGGCGAAAACGGGCCGCTAATTACCCTGGGCAACAAAACGGGCGAGTCCCGACATTCCACAGTAGACCGACGGGTGTCGCGGCGACACCACTCACCGTTCTTCGTCCGGAACGAGCGTGAAATGACCGACACCGCGGGCGGCCGAATAGACCTGCCAGGTGTCCGGCCCGCTGCCGGGCCCTTCTTTGTATGTCAACCGGTAGTCGAGTTGCCTCGGCGTGCGGTCGTGGTCGAAGAACAGATAGTTGAACCGCAGCAGTGCCGCGCCGAGCGAGGAGGACTCCGCGATGCGCTCGTCGACGAGTTCGGTGACCCTGCCCCTGTCGGAGAATTGGTCGAGGATGGAGCATTCGCAGTAGTAGGCCAGCGTGCCGATCTCACCTGGCGACCTGACCGTGGCACCGTCGAGCCGCGCCCCCAGTTCCTGGCCCATCCTGGCGTAGTCCTGCGCACTCGCCCAGTTGCCGAAGATCACCGGCGATTTCCACGGCACGCCCTGCCTTCCGTCGACGACGATCGCGCCGAGTGCGAGAACACCGATCACACCAAGCGCGGTCAGCGGGGCCGCGACCCGCATTCGAGCCTGTTCCCTTGCCTTGACCAGCCAGATTCCCGTCGCCAGCACGGCGAACGTGGCGAGCGCGACGGTGGGGGTCACGTAGTACCAGTGGTAGGGGCCGACACCGAGCAACGAGTACACGAAGTAGTACGCGACACCGCCCGCTCCGATGCCCGCGATGGCGCCCACAGGTGGAAAGTCCCGCCAGCGGACACCGAACCGAAGCCCCACCGTCGCGATCAGCGCGACGACACCGAGCACGGCCGGAACGAAGGTGAACACGACGGCGGCGTGCTGTCCGAAGTAGTACATCATCGGCCCCGTCGAGAAGCTCCACCTTCCGAAGAGGCCGTCCTGCGATTGCTTGATCACCAGCGTGTCCGGTACCGCTGAGCCGAACGCGATCCAGCTGAACACGAACCACGGCGCCGCCACGAGCACGGCGGTCGCGGCGGCAGGAACGAGGCGTTTGCGGATCGCCGGTGCGCACAGCGCGATCACGACGACGAACACGATGAGATCGAGCCGGGTGAGCATGGCGAGCGCGGCGAAGATGCCGAACGGCACCGGCTTTCCCTCGACGGCGAACGCGGTCATCAGGACGAGCACCGCCGGGATGAGCAGCACCTCAAGGCCGATCGCCGAGAGCACGAAGGGATTGACGAGCACCAGCAGAACGCCGAGTGCGGCGACGGCGAAGGGCAGTGCGTACGCCCTCGCCAGCCGGGCCCAGCCCCAGCCGAGCCCAGCCGATGCGACGACGTTGAGTATCCCCAGCGCCACCACCGGATGCGCGCCACCGAACGGTTTCGTCAACGCGGTCAAACCACCGAGCAGCAACACATTCAGCGGCGAAGTAGCCGAATTCGACATGGAACCGGGCACAAGGCCCCATTCACCGTGCACGGCCAGATTTTTCGCATATGCCAACGTGATGTAGGCATCGTCGGTAAGACTGTCTTTCACCAACAGGAAAAGCGCGATGGCGAGAATCGCCGAGGCCGTGACAAGGGACAAGCTCCCTCTTCGGGCGCGAGAACGCATTGAAGCCAACTTCGAGTCAGAGGTCGTTTGCTCACGCTTAACACAATCCTGATCCGTGATCGTCACATCTCGCCAACTATCACTCGGTAGTGCCCGGTCCTGAGTTCATGACGCCGAAAGGGAACTCTCGGGTTGCCTTGCCTTCACAAAGAATTCAGCATCCGGCGGAGATTGCCAACTCGACCCGCGTGCGACCGGCCCGTTGCATGAGGGTTCACCCGTATTCTTTAAGGTCCAACGGTGGGTTCTCGCCGTTGGACGATCGCAGGGCTTGGACTGTTCGCCGCGCTGAGCGCCGTGCTGTTCGTACTGGCACCTGTCGATCAGGACGTCACGACATACGAATGGCCGTCGGCGGGCACGACGGAAAGCACCGCGCTTCCGCTGTTGCCTTACGAGCCGGAACGGCTCGATGTCGAGTTCGGCTGCGCGGATGCCGCAGCGCTCGGTGGAACCGGAACCGTGTTGTCCACCGATCCGCCGGGAGCGGAGCCGGACAAGGACGCCCCGGCGCTGCGCGCGAGCGTGGCCGATGGCCTGCTCACCGTTGCGGTTGGCGAGAAGCGGCTGGCGAGCTTCGAGCTCTCCGGGGATTGCACCGTCACGATCCGGTCCGGCGAAGAGACGACCTCGGTGTCGGTGAACGGCGAAGAGCGTGGCCGCGCGGACCTGGTGCCCTCGGTGAGCGGACTGTTCACCGATCTCTCCGGACAGACGGGCCTGCACGCCACCGTCGTGCCCGACACGAGGTACGAATCGAGCCCCAGTGCGCTGAAGATCGCATTCGGCGCGCTCGCGATCGGCGCGCTCCTTTCCATGCTGTTCGCCCTTCGGCGCTGGGAAGCGCCCTTTCGCAGGCACGTGCGGTTGCTGCCCCCACGCTGGTGGCGGCCGACGCTCCCGGACGCCGTCGTCGTGCTCACGCTCGTGACGTGGACGATCATCGGCGCGTCCACAGTCGACGACGGCTACATCATCACGATGATCCAATCGGCGAGCGACACCGGTTTCGTCGGCAACTACTACCGGTGGTTCAACGCGCCGGAGTCGCCGTTCAGCTGGTTCTACGAGCTGTACCGGCCGTTCGCCGAACTCAGCGCGGCGACCTGGTGGATGCGGGTGCCTTCGCTCGTGCTCGGCCTCGCGTCGTGGTTCCTGATCGACAGGGTGCTGCTGCGCAGGTTCGCGAAGGCCCCCGCCCTCACCGCGCGCTGGACGGCGGCCGTCGTTTTCCTGCTGTGGTACCTCGCTTTCGGCATCGGCCTTCGGCCCGAACCGTGGATCGTGCTCGGCTCGCTCGCCGTGTTCGCGCTCGTGGAGAGGGCACTGGCGACTCGCTCGCTCGGCACGCTCTGCATCGCGCTCGTCGTCGCGGGCGCGACGCTGACCATCACGCCGACCGGCGTCGCCGCCGTCATCCCGTTCCTCGTGGCCCTTCCCGGCATCTTCCGGTTGCTGCGCGACCGGGGTGTGCTTTCGGTGTTCGCCGTGCTCGCGGCCGCGTTGTCCGCGCTGCTGTTCATGTTCTACGACCAGACCCTGTCGACCGTGCTGCACTCGACCGAGGTGCGCACGGCGATCGGCCCCTCCTTCGGCATGCTGGACGAGGGCAAGCGCTACGAGGATCTTTTTGACGCACTGCAAGGTGGTCTGAACCGGCGGATGCCGCTCATGCTCATGTGGTTCGCGATGGCGATGCTCGTCGTGCTCCTGCTCGCGCGCAGGGCACCCCGCCTCGCCGCGCGCCCAACCATCAGGCTGGTCGGCGCGAGCGCGCTCTTCTTCGGCGCGCTCGCCTTCACGCCCACCAAGTACACGCACCACTTCGGCGCGCTCGCCGGTTTCGGGACGCTGCTCGTCGCGGTGCTGGTACATACCATTGTCAGGGGCGCGCTGCGGCGGAACTGGGAACGCTCGGCCGTGCTCGTCCTGCTGGGGCTCACCGTGTGGATCGGCCTCGACGCTCCGCTCCGCTGGTGGTTCCTCTCCGGACTCAACGTCAAGTGGAACCTCGTCGTACCGGGAGTCTCCGACATCTCCGCCGCGACGATCGTGCTGGTCGGCGCGATCGTGCTCGCGCTGGCCGGGCTCGTCGGCGCGTGGCGGTGGCTGCGGCAACCCGGCTGGCTGATCGCCGCCGTCGCGGCGGCGACTGTACTGGTCGAGGTCGCCACGATGGCACATGCGATGGTGCCCCGCTGGGACACCTACACGACGGGAAGGGCCAACCTCGCCTCGCTGTCCGGAGGCGGCAATTGCGGTGTCGAGGACTGGTTGCGGCTCGAACCCGACATCCGGGCCGGACTGCTCACCGAGACCTCGCCGCCCACGCTGGACGGCTTCACGCGCAACGCGGGCTTCCCGGCCGAACTGCGCCCGCTCGAACCCTATGGCGGCGACGAGGCTCCAGTGTGGGGCGCTGACGGCGTCGTCGGCTCACTGACGACCGGCTGGTACCCGTTGCCGGAGGGCGCGGGAGCGCCCGGCTCACCACCGTTGGTGGTGCCGGCGACCGGCAAGGGCTCCGTCTCGGCGACCGTGCAGTTCGCGGGCCCCGACGGCACCGTGACCCGCGAATCCAGGGTGTGGCTCGACAGCGACCCCGAATGGCAGGACTACCGCTTCGACCCGAAGGACGCGACGCGGGTCAGGGTCGTCGCCGACAACACGGAGGGAAGAGGCTGGATCGCGGTGGGCACCCCACGGTTGCCGAAGGTGGTTCCCACCACCGACGTCGTGCCGGTCTCCGAGCCGGTCATGCTCGACTGGGTCAGCGCGTTCACCCTGTCCTGCCGTACCTCGGCCCGGTTGCACGACGGGATCGTGGAGCCGGTGCGCTACCGCTTCGCGGCCGGTCCCCAGTCGCGCGCGCTCGGCAGCGTGTCCTTCGTTTCGGCGCCGGGCGGCACCTACGCCAAGCTGTTCGAGTCGGCCGAGCAGGTTCCCGTGCCCACCTATCTGACAGGGGACAAGCTGTTCGAGCCGATCAGCGTGTTCCGGCTCGACTACCCGGTGCCGATGCGCGACCTCACCGTCGGCAAGGCGACCAGGTAGCGGGCAGCAACGAGAAAATCCCTGAACCGGTGTTGTCCGGTTCAGGGATTTCGGGTCGGTACTTGCTCAGAGGTAGTACGAGAACACCAGGGTGACCACCCAGGACGCGCCGAGGACCTGCAACACCCTGTCCTTGAGCGCGATTTCCTCTGGCTCACCCGCGTTTCCGCCGTCCACGTCGACCGCGTAGCGCAGGACGGCGACGACGAACGGCACCATCGAGATGACGCTCCACACCGATCCTTGAACCCGCTGCTCCTGCTCGAAGGCCCACAGCGAGTACGACATGATCAGGATCGCCGCCGCGGTGGCCCACATGAAGCGCAGGTAGCTCGCCGAGTACTTCTTCAGCGACGAGCGGATCTTCGCGCCGGTGCGCTCGAAGAGCATCAGTTCCGCGTACCGCTTGCCGGCGACCATGAACAGCGAGCCGAACGCCGTCACCAGCAGGAACCACTGGGAAAGCGCGATACCGGTCGCGACACCACCCGCGATGAGCCGCATGAGGAAGCCGGAGGCGACGATCGCGAGATCAACGACCGGCTGGTGCTTGAGCCCGAAGCAGTAGCCGAGCTGGATGGCTTCGTACACCACCAGCACGATCAACAGCCGCCAGTCGGCGAGGAGGCTGACCGCACACCCTGCCGCGAAGAACGCGGCCGCGGCGCCGTAGGCGAGCGGGATCGGCACGATCCCTGCCGCGATGGGCCTGTTGCGCTTGGTCGGGTGCTCGCGGTCGGCATCGACGTCGACGGCATCGTTGATCAAATAGACCGAGGAGGCGACGAGCGAGAAGGCCACGAACGCGATGAGCGCGCCCCGCAGCACTGTCAAGTTGGTGATCTCGGCAGCCGTGAACGGCGCCGCCAGCACCAGTACGTTCTTCACCCACTGCCGGGGTCGCGCGGTCTTCAACACGCCGAAAGCGGTGCCCATGGGCCCCTTCTTACCGGCGGTATCGCCCCCGCTCACCTCGGCACGCTCGGTCGTCTCACTCATCGTGGCTTCCGCTTTCGTAAGTTGAGCTTTCGACGCAGAACCCCGCCGACCGTGGCCCCCAGTGCTGCGCCTGCGAGCACGTCCGACGGGTAGTGCACGCCGAGCACAAGCCTTGAAGCCAGCATCGGCGGCACGAGTGCGGGGACGAGGTTACGCCCCGTCAGCCCGGAGTACAGCACGGCGGCCGCTGTCGTGGAGGTCGCGTGCGAAGAGGGAAAGCTGAGCTTGCTCGGCGTGCCGACCCCGACCTCGACGGCCGGATGGTCGGGCCGTGGCCTGCGGACGACGCGCTTCACGGCGATGGAAGCCGCGTGCGCTCCGACCACTCCCACCGCCGCTGTCAGCCAATCCTTGCGCCGTTCCTTGTCGACGGCGGCGCCGACGAGGCCGAGCGCGAACCAGCCCGCGCTGTGCTCGCCGAAGTGCGAAAGCCCCCGCGCGGCCTTGACGGTCGCGGGCTTCGCGATGGCCTTCTGCACTCCGGCGAGAACCGCGAGTTCACCCTTTGGTGTGGCGCTCTCAAGCATCGATGGATCCGTCCAGTGGGGCGCCGTCGGTCAGGTGGGGAGCGATCTTGTTGTCGAAGGAGGAGAGCGCCGAACCGATCGCCATGTGCATGTCGAGGTACTTGTACGTACCGAGCCTGCCACCGAAGAGCACGTTGCGCTCCTTGGCTTCCGCCTTGGCCAGCTCGCGGTAGCGTTCGAGCTTGTCCCTGTCCTCCGGCGTGTTGATCGGGTAGTACGGCTCGTCGTCCTCCTTGGCGAACCTGGAGTACTCCCGCACGATGACCGTCTTGTCGGCCGGGTAGTCCCGCTCCGGGTGGAAGTGCCGGAACTCGTGGATGCGCGTGTAGGGCACTTCCTCGTCGTTGTAGTTCATGACCGACGTGCCCTGGTAGTCGCCGGTGGGCACCACTTCCTGCTCGAAGTCGAGCGTGCGCCAGCCGAGCCTTCCCTCCGAGTACTCGAAGTACCGGTCGAGCGGGCCCGTGTACACGGTGGGCGTTCCCTCGGGGATCTGGTCCCTGATGTCGAAGTAGTCGACGTTCAGCCGCACCTCGATGTTCGGGTGGTCGGCCATGCGCTTCAACCACGCCGTGTAGCCGTCGACGGGAAGACCCTCGTAGGTGTCGTTGAAGTACCGGTTGTTGAAGTCGTAGCGGACCGGAAGGCGCGTGATGATCGAAGCCGCGAGTTCCCTCGGGTCGGTCTGCCACTGCTTCGCCGTGTAGCCGCGGACGAATGCCTCGTACAGCGGGCGGCCGATCAGCGAGACGGCCTTCTCTTCGAGGTTCTGCGCCGACTTGGTGTCGATTTCGCTGGACTGCTCGGCAATGAGCGCGCGAGCCTCGTCCGGCGTGTGCGACTTGCCGAAGAACTGGTTGATCAACGCGAGGTTCATCGGGAAGGCATAAACCTGTCCCTGATATTTCGCGAAAACCCGGTGTTGGTAACCGGTGAAGTCCGTGAATTGGTTGACGTAGTCCCATACCCGCTTATTCGAGGTATGGAAGAGGTGGGCACCGTAGTTGTGCACCTCGATGCCGGTTTCGGGTTCCTCTTCCGAATAGGCGTTGCCACCGATGTGGTGCCGTCGTTCGAGGACGAGGACTCGCTTGTCGAGCAGGCTGGCCGCTCGTTCTGCGACGGTAAGGCCGTAAAAACCGGAACCGACCACGATCAGGTCATATCCGGCGTAACCGCCCTCATTGTTTTCTGCGGAGTTGGTGTGCGCGCTCACGGGCGAAAAGGCTACCGGCGCGCTGTGGACCTCGTGCGCGGAGGCTCCTGTGCGGGCTGTGACCGAGCCTTTTCCCGATCCGGCGTTCGCCTGCCGGAGCGCGGGCCTCAGCCCTTGCCGTTGACCCCTTCGTCTCCCGAGTCCGGTTTCTCGCCCGCGTCACCCGCACGGCTGCTGCCGTTGAGTCTGGGCAGCACCTCGTCGGCGACGGTCTCCAGCACCGACTCCCTTCCGTGGTACGGCTCTCCCCCACGCGGCCAGTGCGCGACGATGTCGGTGAAGCCCAGTTCGGCGGCCCTTCCCACCGCGTCGGTGAACGCCTCGACGCTGGAAAGCGAGAAGACAGGGCCCGCGTCGAGACTCAGGTACCTGTCGATGGTGGCCGGATCGCGGCCCTCGGCGAGCAACGCGTCGTCGAAGCCTGCCGAAAGCTCACGCACCGCCCGCCACCAGTCCTCCTGGCTCTCGCTCGGCTTACCGGTGGTGACCCAGCCGTCGCCCTGCCGCGCGGCGAGCCGCATCGTGCGTTTTCCGTTGGCGGCGATGAGGAACGGTGGACGAGGCCGCCGCACGGGGCCCGGCAAGTTGCGGGCGCCCTTGACGGTGTAATTCGGGCCTTCGTGGTCGAACTCGTCGGTCCGCAGCAGTCCGTCGAGCGTGTCGACGAACTCGATGAACCGGTCGGTCCTCACCTTGGGGCTGAGATCTTCGCCTTCGAAGACGTTCACGTCGTAGCCGACGCCGCCCGCGCCGACACCGACGATGAGCCGCCCGTCGGCGAGGTCGTCGATCGTGATCAGTTCCCGCATGAACGGAAGCGGATGCCGGAAGTTCGGGGAAGCCACATAGGTACCGAGCCGGATACGGGACGTGACCATGGCTGCCGCGCTCAGTGTCGGCACCGCGCCGAACCACGGCCCGTCGACCAGCGTGCGCCAGCCGAGGTGGTCGTAGGTCCAGGCGTGGTCGAAGCCGTATTCCTCGGCCGCCCGCCACTTCGGTTCGGCTGCCCACCACCGGTCCTCGGGCAGGATCACAATGCCAACACGCACGGCGCCACACGCTAGCGGGATCATGGCCCGTCGCGCAGCCTGGTGGCTCCGAACGTGGCGGTGGGGTACGACACGCCGACCTGCCAGTCCCGCTCTGGAAAACTGGAGGGGTGGAAAAACCCCGGCTCATCGCTTCCGACGTGGATGGAACCCTGCTGTCGTCTGTCACCAGCTTGAGTGATCGCACCGTCGGGGTCGTGGGGAGGGCCGTCGGCGACGGGGTGCCTTTCGTGCTGGTCAGCGGCCGTCCGCCGAGGTGGATCCCGCAGGTCGCCGAGCAGGCTGGGCTCACCGGCTACGCCGTGTGCGCCAACGGCGCCGTGCTCTACGACATCTCGGCCGACCGCGTGGTCGACGTCCACGGCCTGCTCGACCCCGTCCTGCTGAACGACGTCGCCGACGCGGTGTCCTTCGCCATCCCCGGTTGCCGGCTCGCCGCCGAGCGGGTCGGCACGCACGCGATCGACCGCGACCTGAAGAACTTCGTCATCGAAACCGACTACTACAACCCGTGGGGCGACGGCGAGGGCTCGGTCGTGCCGCGCGCCGAGGTACTGGGGCACGCGGCGGTGAAACTGCTGGTCAGTCACCAGTCGATGACGTCGGACGAGATGGCGGAGGCGGCGAGGGCGGTACTGCGCGACTCGGTGGACATCACGTTCTCCTCCGGCGGGGGGCTCATCGAGCTGGCCGCGCCGGGAGTCACCAAGGCCACCGGACTCGCCGAGGTCGCGCAGCGGTTCACCCTCGGAGCCGAGGGGATCATCGCCTTCGGGGACATGCCGAACGACCTCGACATGCTGCGCTGGGCCGGGCACGGCGTCGCCGTCGCCAACGCGCATCCCACGCTGCTGGAGGCCGCCGACGAGATCACAGGGCCCAACTCCGAGGACGGGGTCGCCCAGGTACTCGAACGCTGGTTCTGACGCCGCTCAGGCGCAGGGCTGGTACTCGAAACGGGGATCGGAGCCGAGCCGCTCGATGAGGCTGTCCGCCTGCGGACGGCGCAGCGAGAGGGCCACCCACTGCTCGGTACCGAGCCTGCGGAACGTCGCGACCTCGTAGAGCCCCGCGTACGCCGGGCTGATGCCGCATCGCTTGCGGGATTCGTAGCCGTCCGCCGCGCCGACGATCACATTCGGTATTCGCTGGACCACGACGTAGTGATCGACGTCGGCTTCCCCTGCCTTGCCCGTTCGCCCGATGTATTCGTCGGTGCGCCCGTCGAGGTCGACCACCGTAAGACCGGGGCCCGCCCGGTAGGCGAATGCCCCACCCGCGTGGCTGCCGACGACGGTTCCCGCCGGCAGCGCGCCGCCGAGCCAATCGCCCAGTTCGCCGAGTTCGTCACCGACGACGGCCCACTGCCGCACGGTGGGGAGGACGTCGTGCTGGGTGACCCCCGCGAGCAGGGAAAGCCCCGAGACAGCGACGGCGATGAGCGGGACGGCTCTTCCGCCGACCGGATCACGAGGCCGCGGTCTCGGCGACGGCCTGTTCGCGGCCTGCCCGGAAATGCCGTAAGCGGCCGTCACGGCGACCGCGATCAACGGCGGCACCGGAGCGAGCAGCCGCCAGCCTGGCAGCGACTCACCTCCCGCGAACAGGACCGCCCCTGTCTGGACGGCAGCGAGTGCGAGCAGCAGCCACACGAGCGACCTTGCCTTGGCGGCAGGCGAGCCCTCGGCGTGGCGGTTCGTGAGCAGGTAGCCGACGGTCAGTACGGCGAGCAGTACCAGCGCGAGGTAGCCGGACGCGAACCCCGCGACGTAGTCCCAGCCCGCGGCCAGCCGCTTTCCGGTCTCGGTCCGCCCCGCCAGCTCGACGGCGTTGGACACGAGGTGGCCGTAGTAGGTCACCCTCCACACCATCCACGGGACGAGCAGAACGGCGGCTCCGAGCGCGTAGCCGAGCGGTGCCCATCCCGTCGCAGAGCGGCGCAGCGCGGCGAGCAACAACCACAACAGGACGGCCAGCGCCACGAAGGCGCCCTCGGGACGGGTCATGACGGCGAACGCGGCAAGCACGCCCGCGACGACCGGCCGGTCCGCGGTGAGCGCGACGCACACGGAAAGGACCAGCAGCACGAACAGCGAGGTCTCGACGCCGGAAGCGCCGTAGACGGCGAGCGAGGAGACGCCGGCGGTGAGTACCGCCGCCACGACGCCGAGCGCGGGCGCCGCGCGACCGCCCCGTATCGCGACGATCCTGTTGACCAGCACGTTCGCCGCGTACACCGAACCCAGCGCGCACAGCACGCCGATGACGCACGAACCGACGACGATGGTGGTCTCGTCCCCGCCGAACGCGGCTCTCGTCAGCGCGACGAGCACGAGCCACAAGAAGCTCGAATACCCCTCGACCCGTTCACCCGGATTGAAGACCGGCCCGTAGCCGTCGGCGACGTTGCTCGCGTACCGGAAGGTGAGGTAAGCCTCGTCGGCAACCGTGGCGAAGACGAGCTGGTGGGCGAGCGAGAAGAGCATCGTCAGCCCGAGCGCGGCCCTTCGCCATGACCTTCGGCTTTCGATGCGGTCCCAGGCGCCGACGACGAACACGGCGAGTACGAACCACGCACCTGCCGCGGCGAGCTCCACCCAGCACCCCCGTACCCGAGTCGATTCACCAAACTAACGCATCGCCGAACCCGCCAGGCACGGGCAGGTACCCAGCGGAGCGGCCCGGCCTTTGAATGTCCACAACAGACGAACGTGGAGCGGCATTCGTGTCCACTGTGGTCAACGCGGCGAAGGAGTCGCGGTCACAACTCTCTTTCCAGCACCGGATAATTGATCTTTCCGCTGCCCAGCAGCGGTACCGTCTCGACTGGACGCACGTCGAAGCCGCTCGAATGAAGATGTGTCCGGTCCGCGAGCACGTCGGAGACGACCTTGCAGGTCGCCGGATCAGCCCCCTGCACGAACAGCGCCACCTTGTCACCGGCGGGAACTGCCGCGACGACGTCGACACCGGCGACGGCCGCTCGCGCCGCGTGTTCGAGGTCGTCGAGGTTGACCCTGTTGCCGAACACCGTGCCGATGCGTTTGAGCCGTCCCGTGATGAACAGGTAGCCGTCCTCGTCGAGATAGCCGAGGTCGCCCGTCGACAGCACGCCTCCGGTCGTGTCGCCCAGCGCGAGGTGCGCGCGCTCGGTCGCGTAACCCATCATCACGTTGGGTCCCCGGTAGACGACCTCGCCGACGATCTTGGGATGCGTGGTCTCTTCCCCGTCTTCCCTGCGCACGGAGAACGACCCCCCTGCCAATGCGACACCGGCAGAGCCGAGCTTGTCGGACAGCCGCTCGGAGGGAACCGTCGCCATTCTCGGGCCCGCCTCGGTTTGCCCGTACATCACGAACATGCGCCCGCCTGCCACGCGCATCGCGTCGTGGAATTCGGCAACCAGTTCGGTGCGCAGCTTTCCGCCCGCTTGGGTCAACGTGCGCAGGCTTGGGTATTCGTGCGGATCGAACGGCATTCGGTGCAGCAACTCGTAATGGTGCGGGACACCGGCGAGCGACGTGACCTCGTGTTCCGCGATCGCCTCCCAGAAACCCTTGCCGAGAATGCCCGACGGCTCGACGACCACGGTCGCACCGCGCACGAGGTGGGAGTTCAGCACGGAGAGCCCGAAACTGTAGTGCGGCGGCAGGCTGGTCGGCGCGACGTCCCCGGCGTGGATGCCGAGGGCCTCCGCGATGGCGACCGCGTTGTCCAGCAACGCTTTTCTCGACAACCTGACGAGCCGGGGATCGCCGGTGGAACCACTCGTGGCCAGCAGCACCGCGAGGTCGGAGTGCGGTTCGACCTTCGTCGCTTCCTCGCGCACCCAGCCGCACCCGCTCGCCGCGTAGCCGGGTGGTGGCGCGTGCGGCGAACCGAGTACCGCCGAGGGCTCGAACCGGTGGACGAGCCGGTGCAGAACACTCTCCTCAAGGGCGGGGTCGAGTAGCGCGACCGCTCTTTCCGCCTCGAAGGCGGCCAGATAGTTCACGATCCCTTCGAGTTCGGCTCCCACTCTCACGAAGAGCACACCCTCGGGTAGCGCGGACAGCCGCTGTGCCGTGCGCCGTACCTCGGTGACAAGTTCCTCACCGCACAGCGTCCGCCTTCCCACGACATCGACGAGTCGAGCTCCATCGCCAAGCAGCGAGGTCATGCCAACAGCCCCCGATCGAAAAACGGAAACCGGAACGCACTTTCGCGTTCCGGCCTCCACCGCACGGCCTGCTCAGTACGAGGCGTTTCCGTCGCCTCGCGCCCACCATTCAGTCATGTCCCGTGGGGGTAGCGCTACCACGTGTTCCGGTTCCGGCGTCCCGACCAGGCACATCACGCCACAATTCCCGAGAATCTCGCACATTTGCTCCCGCATTGTGGACAGATTGTGGACAGGACACCGAAAACGACGCATGAAGTAGACCGATCCGGCGTAAGCACAGGTAAAACCCGGTTACCGCACCGGGATTCCGTTATCGGCACAGGCGCGGTCGGGTGAATCCGATCAGCCACGAGAATTCATTCAAGGGTGTCGGCGCAACAAGCTGGTTTCATGGCCGGGCGGCTCGCCGTCCCGGCTCGACGGACACAGCCGATGCCCTCGGCGTCCCCGGAAGAAGGAAGAACACCCGCATGATCCCGTTGACCGTCGTCGACGCCTGCGCCGAGCCGCGACACATCGAGGTTCCCTTTACCGAACCACCAGCGGGAACGACCGAGGTCGAACGATTCGAGAACGCCTTCGCCCAGCTGACGGGTACCCGGCTCGCGATGGCGACGAGCAGTCCTGCCGCGGCAAGGGAGATCGCGCTGGACGCGCTCGGCCTCACCGCCCGCGACGAGGTGGTGACCTCGCCTTTCTGTTCCACCGCAACGCTCGACGCGATCGTGCGGTCCGGCGCGAGGGTGCGGTTCGCCGACGTGTGCGACGACGACTTCGGCATCGACCCCGACGCGGTCGCCGCCGCGCTGGGGCCACGCACGAGGGCGATCGTCGCCGTTCATCTCTTCGGTCAGCCAGCCGACCTCGGCAAGCTCACCGCACTCGCGGCGGAGTACGACCTGCGGGTCGTAGAGGACGCCGCGCAGGCACTTGGCGCGGCCTGCGAGGGAAGGCAGGCCGGTTCCTACGAGATCGGCTGCTTCTCACTGCGCGGCACGGCGAGCCCGTGCGGGGTCGTCACGTTCGCCGACGACGTCCCCTGCGCCCCCCGGCCGAGCGCGGAGCACGGCATCACGGAGCAGCGCGCGGCCTCGGCTTTCGCGCGACTCGCGCGGTTGCCCTCGGCCATCGCGAGCAGGGCGCGCAACGCGCGCGCACTCGGCGAAGGTCTCGCCGGGACACCGGGACTTCGGGTGCCTCTCGAACTGCGGGGCCGCGACCACGTATGGCACCAGTACACCGTGCGGGTCGGACCGCACGCCATGTTGTCGAGGGACGAACTGGCGGTAGCGCTCGCCGCCCGAGGCGTCGGAACCGGCGTCTACTACCCCAGGCTCGTCTTCGACGCCGACGGCTACCGCGAGCACCCCGCACTGGGTTCACCGGCGGTCGAGGAGTTTCCTTTCGCGGCCCGGCTTACCGAGGAAGTGCTGTCACTTCCCGTGCACGAGGCACTCACGGCGAGCCAGCTCGATTTCGTCGTCGACGCCGTCAGAGAGGAACTTGGCGCATGAAGCATCGCGTCGCGCTCGTCGATGCTGATCGCGCGGTCGCGTCCTCCAGCGTGGGGTGAGCGCGGCGGGCCGATGACAGTGACCGGATAATCCCCGTATGCGCTTCGGCATCCTCGGCCCGCTCGACGTGCGGGGACCCGACGATGCCGAGGTGTCCGTCGGCGGCCCGACGGTGCGCACCTTGCTCGCGTTGCTGCTGATGGACGCCGGAAAAGTCATCTCAGCGGACCGGCTGGTCGACGGCATCTACGGCGCGAGCCCGCCACACGGAGCCGCCAACGCGCTGCAATCGCAGGTCTCGCGGCTGAGGCGGGCGTTGCCGGATCTCGTCGAACACCGGCGGGGCGGTTACCTGCTCGCCGTAGCCGAAGGCGACATCGACGCCGGAGCCTTCGAGCAGTTGCTTACGCGGGGCAAGGCCGCGCTCGACGCGGGAGACACCGGCGTCGCGGCGACCACGCTGCGAACAGGGCTCGCCCTGTGGCGAGGCGCCGTCGCCGCTGAGGTGCCGGAACCGGAAGCGGCGAGGCTCACCGAGCTGTGGTGCACGGCCGTCGAGTACCGGATCGCCGCCGACCTCGCGGAGGGCCAACTCGGTGGGCTGGTCGGCGAGCTGCGAAAACTCGTCGCCGAATATCCGTTGCGCGAAGGCTTCCACGCCCAGCTCGTCACCGCTCTTCGCCTCGAAGGCCGAGTCGCCGAAGCGCTATCGGCCTTCGATGCCGCAAGACGGCTGCTGGTGGACCAGCTCGGCACGGAGCCGTCGGCGCCGCTGCGAGAGGCCCACCTCGCGGCGCTGCGCACGGACGTCGGCACCGCGCCGACGACCCACCTTCCGAAGCAGCTCACCCGGTTCGTCGGCCGCGAAGCCGAACTCGGCGGGCTCGACGCGGCACTGTCCGCCGAACGCCTCGTCACTCTCACCGGACCTGGCGGGACAGGAAAGACGAGGCTCGCGATCGAGGCGGCTTTCCGGCAACGCGGTGAGGTGTTCTTCGCGGAGTTGGCCGCCGTGCCGCAACACGGCTCTGCCGACGAGGTCGCGAGCGCGGTGCTCGACGCGCTCGGCGTGCGCGAGGGCATCCTCAGCGCGCGAAGAGCGGGCGCGCGGCAGGCACCGCTCGACCGGCTGGTGAACGCGATCGCGGACAGGCGGCTACTGCTCGTGCTCGACAACTGCGAGCACGTCGTCGCTTCGGTCGCCACGCTCGCGGCGCGTCTTCTCGCCAGGTGCGCCTCGGTCACGTTGCTCACGACCAGCAGGGAAGCACTCGGCATCACGGGCGAAACACTCCTTCCGGTACCCCAGCTCGCGGTTCCTCCCCTTGCCGCCGACGCCGAAGAGGCAGCGCGGTACGCGGCGGTCACCCTCTTCGTGGAGCGGGCGGCGGCCGTACTGCCCGGATTCCGGCTGACCAGCGACAACGCCACCGCACTCAGCCGGATCTGCGGTGCGCTCGACGGACTGCCGCTCGCCATCGAACTCGCGGCGGCGCGAACCCGGTCACTGCCGATCGACGAGCTGGCAGCGAGGCTCGACGACCGGTTCGCTTTGTTGTCGAGGGGCAGCAGGACGGCGCCCGAGCGGCACCGCACGCTGCGCTCGGTCGTCGAGTGGAGCTGGGAGCTGCTGGAGGAGCGCGAACGTGAGCTGGCCATGGCAATGGCGGTGTTCGTCGGCGGCGCGAGCCTTGCCGATCTCACCCCGGTCGGCGCGCTGCTGCCGCGAGTAAAGGACGCGTCCGTACCCGAGGTACTCGCGGATCTCGTCGACAAGTCGATCGTCGAGCTGACCGCGGACGGCCGGTACCGGATGCTGGAGACGATCAGGGCCTTCGCGCTCGAACGGCTCGCCGAGACCGGTTCGGCCGACCGGCTGCGCCGTGGTCACGCCGAGCGCTTCCTCGCGCTCGCGGAGCAGGCCGCGCCCTATCTTCGCGGCGGAGACCAGCTCGAATGGCTCGGCAGGCTCGACGCCGAACTCGACAACCTGCAATCGGCGCTCGACTGGGCTCGCGAGACCGATCAGCGGCTCGCCCTTCGCCTCGTCGCGACGCTGCTGCCCTACTGGTGGCTGACCGGGCGACGCGGGGAGGGCGCGGAGCACACGACCCGGCTGCTCGCGACGCTGCCGCGAGGAGGACCGGAAGGGCTGGCCGAGGAATACACGATGTGTGTCCTGTCGACGTCCTACGGCGGCAATCTCAACGAACTCGGCAACCCCGACGGGCCTGTCATCGCGGACCATCTGGCCGCCGTCGACGAGATCGCCGACCGCATCGCGGCTCCGCCGAAGTACCCGTTCCTCCTTCTGCTGTGGGGAGCGGCCAACGGGATACCGAGGGGCGCCGTCACCGACTCGCTGTTGCTGCGCCACGACACGGTGCCGCTGCGGGCGCCGTGGACCATCGCGCTGCGTCACCTCGGAAGGGCACTGGTCGCGCTGTACGGCGGCAAGGTCGCGGTTGCCGAAACCGAACTCGCCGAGTCGCTACGGCGATTCCGCGAGCTCGGCGACCGCTGGGGCTGTTCGCTCGCTCTGGTCGAACTCGGCAGGATCGCGGGCTGGCGCGGTGATCATCAGCGCTGCGTCTCGCTCATGAACGAAGCCATCGAACTGACAGAGCAGCTCGCGGCTTCCGAGGACCTCGCCGAGATTCTGTGCGTGAAGGCGACGGCCCTGCGTCACGCCGGCGAGCGAGCCGCCGCGATGACCGGCTACCGCAGGGCGGCCGG
Organism: Prauserella marina; assembly: GCF_002240355.1. Lineage (GTDB taxonomy): Bacteria > Actinomycetota > Actinomycetes > Mycobacteriales > Pseudonocardiaceae > Prauserella_A > Prauserella_A marina. The sequence continues at coordinate 164,819 of NZ_CP016353.1, read as the reverse complement.
GATCGCGGAGAGGTCGGGGACGATGGACGTCTTCGCACTCGCACATCACGGGCTCGCGGAGCTGGCGAGGCAGCGGGGTGACCTGCCGGAAGCCGAACGTGAATGCGAGCTGGCGCTGACCAGGTGCCCAGCCGGTCACTTCTCCTTCGACGGCGTGCGCGACCAGGTGAGGATCACGGCGGGCCGTATCGCGGCGGCAAGGGGCGAGTCCCGGCTGGCCGCCGAGTCCTTCAGCGGCGTCATCAGCTCGGCTGTCGGCAGATCGGATCTGCCGGGCGCCGGTGGCGCGGTGGAAGCCCTCGCGGGGCTTGTCGTCGCTGCCGACCCCCGGCTCGCGGCGACCTTGCTCGGTGCGGCGACCGCGCTACGAGGGCTCGCGGTCGCCGGTGACGCCGACGTCGAGCGAGTCGAGGGGCAGGCGCGCGCCGCGCTCGGTTCCTCCGGCTACCTCGCCGCGCACGCCACCGGCGCCGCGATGAGCCATCCCGCCGCGCTCGAACTCGCCGAAGCAGGCATCCGCACCGCACTGAAATCCGGTTAGATGCGTATTTCCGCCGTCCGTCGCGAAGATCATCACTAGCATGAGTGACCATGGAGAACGCCGACTCCGCGAGAAAATCAACGCGGCATAAGACTCCATGGCATCTCTGGGCCGCCGGGATCGCGATGCTCGCGCTTTACCTTGCCGGTGCTCGGGACTACCTCAGCCTTCTCGAACCGAACGTCGACTACATCCACTCCCAAGGGTGGGGCGATGACGCGATCGCCTACTTCACCGACTACCCGCTGGTCATCAAGATCATCTGGACGATCAACGTCGTCGCCGGCCTCATCGCGCCGGTATTGCTGTTCTTCCGGTCGCGGCTCGCGGTCGCGGTGGCACTAACCGCCATCAGTGCCCAAGTAGTGCTGATGCTGATCACGTTCGCGTTCCTGGACAGGTGGGCCGCTCTCGGTGCGTTCACGAACCTCTGGGACGTCGGCATCGCGCTGCTGACGCTCGCCTTCTGGTGGTACTGCCGCACCATGCTGAAGCGATCCGTCCTGACCTGACCTCGGTTTCAGCGCTTCCCCGGCACCGTCAGCGCTCGTCAGCGCTTGGTGCGAGAACGGTCAGCGACCGGCTTCACGGTGGGGATCATGAACGACATCCTCACCGGGACCGGTGATCACCGATGACCGGGACCGCTGGAAGGCGGGAGTGGGCAGGACTCGCCGTGCTGCTGCTGCCGTGCCTGCTCGTCGCCATGGACATGTCCGTGCTGTTCTTCGCGTTGCCGTTCCTGAGTGCCGATCTTGAGCCCACGAGCACGCAGCAACTCTGGATCGCCGACGTGTACGGCTTCCTGCTCGCCGGTCTGCTGATCACCATGGGCTCGATCGGTGACCGCATCGGGAGGCGGCGCCTGCTGCTCATCGGCGCGGGCGTCTTCGGGGCGGCATCGATACTCACCGCATACGCCCCGAGCGCGGAGTGGCTGATCGTCGCACGCGCGCTGCTGGGTATCGGCGGCGCGACGCTGGCACCGAGCACGCTGTCGTTGATCAGGAACATGTTCCACGACGCGAAGCAACGCACACTCGCCATCTCGCTGTGGACGGCGGGATTCGCCGGTGGTGCCGCGCTCGGCCCTATCGTCGGCGGCCTGTTGCTCGAACATTTCTGGTGGGGCTCGGTCTTCCTCATCAACGTGCCCGCGATGGTGCTGTTGCTCGTACTCGGCCCGATCCTGCTGCCTGAGCACGTCAATCCGAACCCCGGCCGGTTCGACGTACTCAGCGCCGTTCTGTCGCTCGCGGCGGTACTTCCGGTGATCAACGGCATCAAGCAGTTCGCGGAGTCGGGTGTCTCACTCGCGCCTGTCGTGTCCATTGTGGCCGGTGTGCTCGTCGGAGTGCTTTTCGTACTGAGGCAACGCACACTCAGCCATCCCATGATCGACCTCGGGCTGTTCGGCCAACGCGAATTCGGTGCTGCCATCGGAATCTGCGTGCTCGCGCTGTTCGCCGTCATGGGACTCAGCTTCGCCTCGGCGCAGTACCTGCAACTCGTGCTCGGCATGCGCCCGTTCACCGCGGCACTGTGGTCCGCACCGACGTTCGTCGGCATGGCCATCGGTACGACGATGGCCGCTTTGCTCGCGCGGCGGGTACGGCCGGGGTTCCTCGTCGCGGGAGGCATGGTGATCGCGGCGGCCGGTTTCGGGCTCATCACCGGAATCGACGTCGACGGCGGGCTCCCGTTGCTCGTCGCCGGAAGTACCGCGATCGCGGTGGGCGTCGGCTCCGCGATCGCGCTTGCCACGGATCTCGTCGTCGCCAGCGCACCGCCGGAACGGGCAGGCGCGGCCTCGGCGATTTCCGAGACGGGGACCGAGTTCGGCGGCGCGCTCGGCATGGCCGTGCTCGGCAGCATCGGGGTCGCCGTCTACCGGTCGGGGCTGGAAGACACGCTCCCCGACGGCGTTCCCGACGCGGCGGCGAGCGCGGCGAGCGACACCCTCGGCGGCGCGATGGCCGTCGCGGAAGGACTTCCGGCCCCACTCGGCGGACAACTGGCCGACGCGGCGGCGACGGCCTACGTTTCCGGGCTGCACGTCACGGTGCTTGTCGGCGCTGTCGTGCTCACCTGCGTCAGCGTCGGCGCCGCACTGTTGCTGAGGAGAATTCCGGCGAGCGGGGACAGCGAAAAGATGGTCGAACCGGCGTAGGCTGCGCCGGGTGGGTCGAGTGATCGTCATCGGTGGCGGGATCATCGGGCTGGCCGTCGCGGCCGAGCTGAGCACACGAGGCTCGGCCGTCACCGTGCTGGAAAAGGAAAACCGCTGGGCAGCGCACCAGACCGGACACAATTCCGGAGTCGTGCACGCGGGTCTCTACTACAAGCCAGGCTCGTTCAAGGCTCGCATGTCGGTGGAGGGCAACCGATCGATCGTCCGCTTCGCCAAGGACAACGGCGTCGCCGTCGACGTGTGCGGCAAGTTGGTCGTCGCGACGTCGGAGAGCGAGTTGCCAGCGCTCGGCGTGCTGGCCGAGCGTGCGGAGGCCAACGGGGTTCCCGCACGGCTCATCGGCAAGGAGGAGGCTCGCGAGTACGAGCCGGAGGTGTCGTGTGTGCGGGCGCTGCGGGTCGAGTCGACCGGCGTCATCGACTTTCCAGGGGTGTGTTCCGCACTGGTCTCGCGGCTGACCGAGGCCGGTGCGTCGCTCCGGCTCGGCACACCAGCGCTCGGCATCCGCACCGGCGCGAACGGCGGCGTCGAGGTCGCCACCGGTTCCGAGGTGCTGAAGGCGGACGTGCTGGTCAACTGCGCCGGACTGCACTCCGACCGGGTGGCGAGGCTGGCCGGGCTCACTCCCCGGGCTCGTATCGTGCCGTTTCGAGGCGAGTACTTCGAGCTGAAGCCGCACCGCAGGCACCTGGTGCGCGGCCTGATCTATCCGGTACCCGATCCGACGCTGCCGTTTCTCGGCGTGCACCTGACGAGGATGCTCGACGGCAGCGTGCACGCCGGTCCCAACGCCGTCCTCGCACTACGCCGTGAGGGCTACCGCTGGCGGGACGTCTCGGCCTCCGACCTCGCCGAGGTCGCGCTCTTCCCTGGCACGTGGCGCCTCGCGGGGAAATACGCCTTCCCCGTCGGCTACGAGGAAATCCGTCGTTCGCTTTCGGTCAGCCGGTTCGCGGCAAGCCTGCGGCGACTGGTGCCCGCCGTCGGGGACGACGACATCGTCAGACACGGTTCGGGCGTCAGGGCACAGGCCATGTCGCCGGACGGCTCGCTTGTCGACGATTTCCTCATCGAGACCGCGCCGCGCCAGGTACACGTGCTCAACGCTCCGTCTCCGGCCGCGACGAGCGCGCTTGAGATCGCGAAGTACGTCGCGGGAGCGGTGACTACAGTTCGGTGAACGGCTTGGCGTAGCCGAATTCGCCCCGCAGCCCGCTGTCGTAGGAGGAAAGCGGCCTGGCCTGGAAGTGGTCGCCCCAGCTCGGGTCTGGCGCGGTGATACCGAGTCCCGATGCCGGAACGAACCCGAATCTCGGGTAGTAGCCGGTGTGCCCGAGCAGCACGACGAGCTGTTCGCCGAGCGCGTCGGCCGCACCGAGGACGGCGTGCATCAACGCGCTGCCGACGCCTTGCGACTGGCCGCGCTCGACGACGCCGAGCGGACCAAGGCCGAGAGCCGGCCTTCCGGCCACGGTGCCCCTCGTGCACACGACGTGCCCGCACACGGTCTGGTCGCCGGGGTCGAGCGCGACGAGCGAAAGCTCGGGCAACCAGCCGACGTCCGCGCGCAGCGCGTCGACGAGCCCTGCTTCGACGGGCTCGGTTCCCTCTGAATTGGCGAAAGCCGAGCGATGCACGTCTCTGATGGCGTCGACATCGGCGGCGGTTTCCCTGCGGATCAGCACGCGCCAACCCTGCCCTTCGGCAGTGAAGGCGACAACCGAATTTACGGCTGCGGCAGGTTGGCCGTCACCAGCGGAATCGCTTCCTTGACCTTGTCGCACGCCTTCTTCGGGTCGTCGAGATTGCCGCTCGCGAGCTTGACCGACGAGGTCTCCGTGAAGGTCATCGTCGCCTGGCAGTTGGGCTCGATACCGCCGGTGTGCGGAGTGATGTTCCAGGTGAAGTCGCCGGCCTTCACCTGCTCGGTCGCCTCGTCCGCATACGGCCATTCGCTCTCCGGCAGATCGCCCGCGTTGAGGTCGAGCGCCTTGATCCCGCCTTCGCCGTCGGTGTCGTCCCACTGGCAGCCGGGAGGAATGTCGCTCTCGGGAAGACCTTCGAGTGGTTCGGGCGCGCCGCTGAAACCGAGCTGCTCGGCTTCTTTCGGAGCGAGGAACGTGCAGGCGTCGGCGGTGGCGAGCGAACTCGGCTCCGGTTCCTCGGTCGTGGGAGGCGGCGGCGCCTGCTCACCACCGGGAAGGTGCGACGCGACGTAGGGCGCCACCTCCTTCGCGACGTCGCACGCCTTGCTCTCGTCACCGAAGTCGCTCGTGACCAGGACGACGAACGAGCCGTTGTCCAGCTCCGTCGCGAGGAAGCAGACGGAGTCACCGCCGAGCGCATCCTCGTAGCGACCCCAGTCGAGGCCACCGAACTCCAGCGTTTCCACCGGCTCGTCGCCGTTGAAGTACTCGGCCATCGTGAACTCGATCTCGTAGCCCACGCTGGGCGTCGAACGATCGTCGTTCGGGTCGGCTCGGGCCCAATCGCAGTTCGGCGGCATGAGCTGTGCCGGATCGCCTGCGGTGAACTCGCCTTCCGCCACGAGTCCCAGACCGGTCGCCTCCTCGGGGCTCAGCAGGGCACACGGCTCGCCGGGCGGCGCCTCGTTCGAGGGTGGCTCCTGCTCCGCGACGGGTACGGCCGAGCCGCCGACCATGCTCGTGCACGCGGAAAGTCCCGCCGTCACCAGCAAGACCAGCAGCAAGCCAACGGCTGACGAGGTCCGCTTGGTGCAGGCCACCTCTGTTCCCCCCAGTACGTGTCGCCGTCCCGTATTGCCGGTGCCAGCGTAGTGCTCTCGTCAGGGCACCGGTGCTACTCGGAATGATCCGCGCAGCGCTACCGGTCCGTGGGCACCAGCACTTCCCTGCCGCCGAGGAACGGCCGCATGGCCTCCGGTACGCGCACCGATCCGTCCGCGAGCTGGTGGTTTTCGAGGATGGCTACGATCCAGCGCGTCGTAGCAAGCGTGCCGTTGAGCGTGGCCGAGGTCTGTGGCCGCCCGTTCTCGTCGCGGTAGCGGACGCCGAGCCTGCGCGCCTGGTAGGTCGTGCAGTTCGACGTCGAGGTCAGCTCGCGGTATGCCTGCTGGGTCGGGATCCACGCCTCGCAGTCGAACTTGCGGGCGGCGCTGGTGCCGAGGTCGCCTGCCGCCGTGTCGATGACGCGGTAGGGCACGTCGATCTTGGTGAGCATGTCCTCTTCCCAGCCGAGCAGCCGCTGGTGTTCGTCCTCGGCATCCTCCGGCTTGCAGAACACGAACATCTCGACCTTGTCGAACTGGTGCACCCTGATGATGCCGCGTGTGTCCTTGCCGTAGGAGCCCGCCTCGCGGCGGAAGCACGAGGACCAGCCCGCGTAGCGCAGGGCGCCCTTGCCGAGGTCGAGGATCTCGTCGGAGTGGTATCCGGCAAGCGGCACCTCCGAGGTGCCGACGAGGTAGAGGTCGTCGTCGGCGAGGTGGTAGACCTCCGAGGAGTGCGCGCCGAGGAAACCGGTGCCCGCCATGATCTCCGGCCGCACGAGCACTGGAGGAATCATGAGCTGGAAGCCGCGTTCGGCCGCCTGCATCGCGGCCATGTTCAGCAGCCCGAGCTGGAGCTGGGCACCGACTCCGGTCAGGAAGTAGAAGCGGGCGCCGGAGACCTTGGCGCCACGCTCCATGTCGATGGCGCCGATTCCCTCGCCGAGTTCGAGGTGGTCGCGCGGGGTGAAGTCGAATTCCCTCGGCGTGCCGACGTGCTTGAGCACGGTGTAGTCGTCCTCGCCGCCCGCGGGGGCGGCGGGGTGCACGACGTTGGGCAGCAACCGGTGCAGTTCGTCGAACTCGTCGCTCGCGCGGGACTGCTCGGCTTCGGCCGTCTTGACCTTGGCCGCGAGGTCCTTGCCCTCGGCGAGCAGCGCTTCGCGCTCGTCACCGCCTGCCTTGCCGATGCGCTTGCCGAGTTGCTTCTGTTCGGCACGCAGCTTGTCGGCACTGGCGATGGAGGACCTGCGCTGAGCGTCGAGGGACAGCAGTTTGTCGACGACGCCCTCGTCTTCACCTCGGGCGCGCTGCGAAGCGCGCACGACGTCCGGGTCTTCGCGCAGAGTCCTGGGGTCAATCACGGTACCGAGGGTAGTCGGAACCTATCTGCAACTCATCGGTTGCACCAACTAGCTTTCTTGTGCAACCATGGAGTTGCAGATCAATCCGTCACGAAGGAGCCAGCCATGCACTCCGACCCATCCGGCAGCACCGACCGCATCGAAAAGGACATCGTCATCAATGCCACGAGGGAGCGCGTGTGGAGCACGCTCGTCACCTTCTTCTGGGTCGACGAAGGCAACCTCGGCACGATCGACCCCAAAGCAGGCGACCGCTTCGTCGCGCACAGCGCGAAGGAAGGCAGCTTCCCCATCACGATCGAGAAGGCCGATCACCCCAGCTTGCTCAGCTATCGCTGGGCCAGCGCGCAGGAAGGCGCCGAACCCGGCGAAGGCAACTCGACGCTCGTCGAGTTCACCCTCACCGAGCGGCAGGACGGCAGCACCCTGCTCCACGTCGTCGAATCCGGATTCGCCTCGCTGCCTTCCGCGATGGCCGAGCGCGCCGTCTCGGACAACACGTACGGCTGGGAGGAACAGCTCGACGCGCTGAAGAAGTCGGTAGAGGGATGACCACCTCGCCAGAGCACTCCTCGGTCGACGCGGTTCTCGGCGCGCTCGCCGACCCGACGCGAAGGGCGCTGCTCGACGCGCTCGTCGCGAGAGGGGAAGCCAGCGCCTCGGCACTCGCGGCCGACCTCCCGGTCTCTCGCCAAGCCATCGTCAAACACCTCGGCCTGCTCGGCGAGGCTGGGCTGGTGTCGTCGGACAGGGTGGGCCGAGAGGTCCGTTACCGCCCCCGCTCCGACACGCTCGACGCGACGGCGCATTGGATGAGCGCGCTCGCGAGCGAGTGGGAAAACCGCCTCGCCGCGATCAAGCGCGCGGCCGAAAAGGACTGAGCGCGGGGTCAGCGCGAACGAACGAAATCGGCGACGACGCGTGCCAGCTCCTCGCCGGCGTCCTCTTGCAGGAAATGCCCTGCATCGGCGATGTCGGTGTGCGCCCTTCCCGCCGCACCGGGGACGGCGTCGGCGAGGAGCGGCTTCATGGCGGCGGTGATCGGGTCGCTGTCCCCGAAGGCGCACAGGAACGGAATGTCGAGTTGCCGCAGCGTCTGCCACGCCGCCTTGTTCGCCGCGCTCGCGGGGTCGTTCGCGCTGGTCGGGACGAGCCCCGGCATCGCGCGAGGCCCCGCCTTGTACATCTCGTTGGGAAACGGCGCGTCGTAGGCGACCCGCTCCGCTTCGGACAGCTTCCTCGTGCGGCAGCCGGACTGCACGAAGCGGGCGACGTCGAGAACGGGCGCCTTCTGCACGGCGTCGTGGAAGGCCCACCATGCGGCAGGCATGCCTTCCTCGCCGGTGGGCAGGCCCGTGTTGGCCGCGACGACACCGGCGAAGCGATCGGGGTGCTCCGCGACGAGCCGAAGGCCGATCAACCCACCCCAGTCCTGGCCGACCAGGGTGACGTCACGAAGATCGAGCGCGTCGAAAGCGAACGCCCTCATCCACTCGACGTGCTGGGCGTAGCTGTGGTCGCCGACCTCGACCGGCTTGTCGGATCTGCCGAACCCGACGAGGTCGGGAGCGATGGCCCTGATACCCGCTTCGGCCAGTACCGGCAGCATGCTCCGGTAGAGGAACGACCAAGTCGGCTCGCCGTGCAACAGAAGCACGACGGGACCGTCGGCGGGCCCTGCCTCCACATAGCCGACCCTGACGATCCCGGAAAGCGGATTGTCGAGGTCGGCGTAGAGGTCGGGGAAATCGAAGTCGGGAAGGTCGGCGAAGCGGTCGTCTGGAGTCCGTAGTAGCCGCACGCCTCAACCGTACTGTTCAGGAGATGGCGACTGCTACCACCAGACCGAGAGCGACGTGGGCCGACGCGACGACGAAGCTGGCCGGGGCGAACTTCTCGCTCTCGATGGTGGAGCGCACGTCGATGCGGGTGACGAATTCGAGCAATCGCACCGCGACGACCTGCGCGATGATGCCGATCAGGCCGTAGACCAGCGAAAGGATCAGGCCCTCCGCGAGATCACTCGACGAGGACCAGATGGCGACGACGATGATGAACGCCATCGAGAGCATCCCGGAAGCCGTGATGATGACCGCGTTCGGAAGCCCTGACCTCACCAGCTCGGACAGTTTGCCCGGCGTCGTGAAATCGATCGCATAGAAGCCGATGAACATCAGGACGAGGCCGACGATCGCGTACAGCAGGATGGCGCCGATCCCTCGCGCGAGGTCGGAGCCGAAGGTGTCGGACAGTGCAACGAGCACGGGGGGTCTCCAGGGTTAGCTCGGTCGTTTCGCGTGGTCTATCACGATTCAGGGATGCGGTGGGGAACGAACGCGGCACCGTCGTCGGTGACGAGCCCCGCCGTCTCCCTGATGCCGAGCCCTGCCGAATCGTCGCCGACGATCCAGGCGCCCAGCGCGGGACGGTAACCGTCGAACTCGGGCAGCGGATCGAACGCCTGGTAGACGTAGCCTTCCGCACCGTAGACACCGCTGGTCTCGGTCTCGTAGCCGGTCGCGACGATCTGCACGTTTGCGCCCTCCCTGCCCAGCTTCGGCTTGCGCACGTACTCGGTGAGCAGGCCGGGCTGGTCGTTGAAGGCGGGAAGCAGATTCGGGTGGCCGGGGTAGTTCTCCCACAGCACGGCGAGGATCGCCTTGTTGGAGAGCAGCATCTTCCACAGCGGCTCGACCCACAGGGTCTGCGGAATGGATTCGGCGGCGTACTTGCCGAACTCCTCCTCGATGACCCATTCCCACGGGTACATCTTCATGACGGTGTTCATCGGCGCTTCCTCAAGATCGACGAAGCGCTTGAGCAGCGGATCCCAGCCGATCTCCTCGATGGCGAGGCCGACGGTGTCGAGACCGGCCTCGGCAGCCGTCTCCTGCAGGTAGGACGTCGTGATGTGGTCCTCGCCGCTCGCGTCGGCGCTCGACCACGTGAAGTGCACCTCCGGCGAGGGCAGGTCGACTCCGAGCGCCTGCCACCGCTCCACGAGCCGCTCGTGGATGGAGTTCCACTGGTCGTCGTCGGGAAAGACGGTGGTCTTCCAATGCCACTGGAGCACGGCGGCCTCCAGCAGTGACGTCGGCGTGTCCGCGTTGTACTCAAGCAGCTTCGCTGGGCTCCTGCCGTCGTAACGCAGATCGAAGCGCCCGTACACGTGCGGATCCCTGCGCTTCCACGACTCCGCGATGTGCGGCCACACCCATTCCGGAAGGCCGAACTCCGCGTAGCGCTCGGTCAGCACGACGTGGTCGACGGCTTCGAGGCACATCGAGTGCAGCAACTCGACGTCGGCCTCGACGGAGAGCACGTCCTCCATCTCCAGCACGTAGTGCACCGACTCGTCCCAGTAGGGGCGCGACTGCCCAGTGCCATACCGGGCGGGTGTACCGAAGATCAGCCCTTGTTCCTCGACGATCCGTTTCCAGTCGCGCCGTGGCGCGCTGGATTCCCTGTGCACCTACGAGCCTCCGCTCTTACCGAAGCTGCCGCCGCTGATGCCGAACCCACCACGCTGCACGGTCTTGCCCGACTTGGTGCTGATGTTGGCGTTGGCAGGCTTGCTGTACGAACCGCCGGAGACGGTACTGCCCACCGCGCCCGTCCCACCGTAGTTGTACCGGTACTGTTGGTAACCGCCGCCGACGATCGGCAGGAACACGAAACCGCCAGACGTATAGCCGCCCTGGCTCGCGACGTAATCCTCGTCGCAGTAGTCGTCGTTCTCCACGACGGTGCCGTTGGCATCGGTGCACACGGCTGTCACCTCGTCGGGAGTCGCCACCAGGTACCACCCGGCGACCAGACCGACCAGACCGACGGTGACACCGCTGCCGATGAACACCTTGCGCCGCGTTCCGGCCTTGCGGTCGGCGTCGGCCCTCGCCTGTTCCTCGGCGGCCTCACGTTCCTTCTCTTCGAGCAGCGCCCTGCGCCGGGCGCGTTGCTCGGCGAGCGTCGGCTCCCTCGGCTTCGTACTCTCCGCGTCCTGAAACCGCATCGAGCCGCGCTTGCGAGGTTGCTGTTCCTCGTTCTGTTCCTCGTTGGAGGAGCTTTCGTCCGTCATCGAGCACTCCGTTACCGCGGGCTGGCGCCCCTTCACCCTATCGACTCCTGGGGCGCGGCCAGTCACGAACAGGCATCATGGACCGCGATGCCCGACGAGTCCGACCAGCTTTCGCCGAACAGACGAGCACTGCGAACCCGCGTGCTCATGGTCGGCGTATTCATCGGCGCCATCGTCGCGATGTCGTTGAGCTGGGTCTTTTCCTGGGGTTTTACCAGCGAAACCGAACTCGCACAGCAGGCGGCCCAGCAAACGCAGGAGAAGAAGCGAGAAGCGTTCAGTTCGCCACCGGGGAGCTGCCTCACCTGGACCGCGGCGGACGCGAGCGACGTACGGACCGTCTCCTGCGAGGAGGAGCACCTGTTCGAGGTCGTCGGTGTGGCCGATATCTCCGACAAATTTCCGAAGGGAGCCCGCTCACCCGACGACGAAACGTGGCGGGAACTGTCGGAGGAACGGTGCGGAACGAGCGCCGAGGAATACCTCGACAAGCCGCTCGACCCGTTCGGCAAGCTCACCGTCGGCGTGCTGCGCCCCGATGCCGAGCAGTGGAGGGAAGGCGACCGCAAGCTGCACTGCGGCATACAGCGGGTCGCGCCGGGCGGCGAACTACAGCCGCTCGAAGGCAAGGCCGCCGACGAGAACCAGTCCGACGTGTGGGAGGAGGGCACCTGCCTCGCGCTCGACGGCAAGACCGTCGGCGATCCGGTCTCCTGCTCCGAAGAGCATTCCTACGAGATCATCGGGCTGGTGGACCTCACGAAGGAATTCGAGGAGTACCCCTCCACCGACGACCAGACGGCGTGGCTGGACACGGAGTGCTCCCGCATCGCCGAGAAGTACACGGGCGGGGCCGACCTCAGGGACAAGGGCTTGATCCTGACCTGGGACCTACGGGAACAAGAGAGCTGGGACGCCGGGTCGACGCTGGTCAACTGCAAGGTGGCCGCGAAGCTGGAGGACGACTCGGGGCTCGCGCCCGTGCGCGGCAGCATCGGCAAGGAAGAGAAGCCGCCCGAGTCCGAAGCACCGAAGGAGTCGGAGGGCAATTCGGAGGGCAATTCCGGTGGCCAGGAGCCGGGCGGCCAGGAGCAGGGTGAGCCTTCCGAAGCGAACGGTGGCTGAAACGATGCCGGTGGACATGAGCCTGTCCCGCTTCGAGGAGCTGGTCAGCGAGGCGCTCGACGCCGTACCGCCCGCGTTCGCGCAGGCCATGGACAATGTCGTGGTGCTCGTCGAGGAACACAACGAAGAGGAACCGGACATCCTCGGCCTTTATCACGGGATCGCGCTCACCGAGCGCGGCCACGACTACGGTGGCGTCCTGCCCGACCGGATCTCCATCTACCGGCAGCCGATCCTCGGCATGTGCGACACCGAGGAACAGGTGGTCGAAGAAGTACTGATCACCGTCGTACACGAGATCGCGCACCACTTCGGCATCGACGACGCGAAACTGCACGAACTCGGCTGGGGATGAGACCGATCAGGGTGCGGCCGAGAAGCCTTTCCCCTCGCGGGCGCTGATGCGTGACAGATCCTCCCGCGGCCTGAACTGGCTGCTCGGCTCCAGCGCGGTGACCAACCTCGGGGACGGCATCGGCAAGGTCGCCTTCCCGCTGCTGGCCACAACGGTCACCCGCGATCCCTTGCTCATCGCGGGGTTGTCCGCGGCGCAGTTCGTGCCGTGGCTGTTGTTCGCCGTGCTCGCGGGCGCGCTGCTCGACAGGATCGACCGGCGCAAGGCCATCGTGTACGCCAACCTCGCCCGTGCGGCGGCGGTCGGCGCCATGGCCACGCTCGTGCTGCTCGACGCGGTGTCGATCTGGGCGGTGTACGCCGCCGCGTTGCTGGTGGGCGCCGCGGAGACGGTCGCCGACAGCGCGGCCAACGTGCTGATCCCCTCCGTCGTCGGTGAAAGGGGCAAGCTGGCAGGCGCCAACAGCAAGCTCCAGGCCACGGAAATCCTCGGGCAGACTTTCCTCGGCGGGCCAATCGGCAGCCTGACGTTCGCGTTGTTCGCCGCGATGCCGTTCCTGCTGAACTCGTTCGCTTTCGCAATCGGCGCCGCGCTGATGATGGCCGTTGCGGGGAGCTTCCGGCCGAAACCCTCCTCGGCGCAGCGCTCGCTGAAAGCCGACCTCGGCGAAGGCTTGCGCTGGTTGAGGGGCAACAGCCTGCTGCTGCGCCTCGTGCTCATCGCCGGCTTGTTCAGCCTGGTGACCGAGTTCGCTCAAGCCCAGCTCGTGCTGTACGCGCTGGAAGACCTCGGCCTCGAACCGGCGGCGTTCGGCGTCTTCGCCTTCGTCGGTGGCATCGGCGGGCTCGCGGGCGCGGCCATCGCGCCGAGGCTGCTCGGCCGCCTCGGCCGTAGAGCCGTCCTGGTCAGCGGAATCGTGACGGCCGCGATCGGTTTCGGCGGCATGGGCCTTTCAGGCGACCCCGTGCTGTCCTCGGTGTTGTTCGGTCTGTTCGCGGGCGCCGTCGTCGTGGTCAACGTGATGCTCGCGACCGCGCGGCACGAACTGGTCCCCGGCGAACTGCTCGGCAGGGTGCTCGGGGTGTGGCGAACGATCGTGTGGGGTGCCATCCCGGTCGGCGCGCTGCTCGGCGGCGTGCTCACCGACCTGCTCGGCAGCCCCAGCACGACCTTCGCCATCTCGGGCGGGCTACTGCTCGCCCTTGCGGCCGTCGCGCTCGTGAGCTTCCGGCCGTCCAGTCCTACTTGATGGTGCTCACGGTGAGCTGGTTGCCTGGCAGGTCACCCGTGTCGCACCCGGTGCCGGGCGCTTCGACGAACATCGCCTGCGTTTCCTGCGGCGGATAGACGCGAAGCCCCCTCACCTCGGTCGGGTTGCATGCCGAGGCGTCGTAGTTTTGTACCTGCACGAACCCGACGTCGGCTGAGGCGACGTCGCCGGGGTTGAGCGTGATCGCGGGCCCCTTCGCACCATTGCGTTCCGCGGCGGGGCCGACCTGGCGTCCTTCGTCGCCGGTCACGTAGGAAACGCCGGGAAAGCCCTGGATCACGCATGGTGCGCCGCCCGCGTTGGTGAACTGGAGCGGCCGGTATTGGGTTCCGGCCGCCGCGTCGCCATGGCCGAGCGAGAGCCGCAGCTCCGAGGAGGTGCACAACGCGGCGTGCCCCGCCTTGTTCCGCACCGAAGCCGGACTGTTAGGTGCCGTGGTCTGCGGATCCTGCGTATTCGCTGTCGCCGGTGGTGTCGTGTCGTGGGGGACGGACGATGTCGGTGGCGCCGAGAGTGTCCGCGCCTCGCCGCCGGTGGCCCCGCCGCCCTGGCCGCATGCGGTCAGGGCCAATGCCAGTGCCGCCGCTCCGACCACGACCGTCGCTGTCTTCGAGACGTTAACGCGCATGATGGTCATCACTCGCCTCCCTGTGCTGGGTGACTACCCACAGGACGCCTGGCACACACGGAGGGTTGCGTTGGTTTCCAACTCGAAGGCTGGATACTATGTCAGGATTTGTAACGACAACTGGAAGCGCACCGCGAACCTGCGGAAAGCGATGCTCGACCTGCCGTTCAACGCCGAACTCGCCGAGGGCACGCTCGGCAGGGATCGCTTCCAGTTCTATCTCGCGCAGGACGCCCGCTACCTGATCGGGTTCGGTCGAGCACTCTCGGTAGCCGCCGCGAAGGCACCCGACCCCTCCGCGCTCGCCTTCTTCGCCGGAGCCGCCAGGGAAGCGGTACTCGTCGAACGGGCCCTGCACGAGAGCTACTTCGAACGATTCGGCCTCGGCGAAGCCGATCTCGCGGCCATCGAGACCTCCCCGACCTGCCTCGGTTACACGTCGTATCTGCTTGCCGTCGCGCAGACGGAGGGCTACGCGGAACTCATCGCCGCGCTACTGCCGTGTTTCTGGATCTACCACGACGTCGGCACGGCGATCCTCGAACGACAGCGGCGCACCGGAGCGAGCGACAACCCGTACCAAGCGTGGATCGACACCTACGCCGACGACGACTTCGCCGCCTCCGTCCGCACCTGCATCGCCGAGGTGGACAAGGCAGCGGAACTCGCCGACGAGCACACGGTCGCCAGAATGTCGGCCGCGTTCACCAGGGCATGCGAGTACGAGTGGATGTTCTGGGACAGCGCCTACCGGATGGAGTCGTGGCCCACGACGCACCTTCGCGGTTAGGTCGTGTCCGACAAACCCGTAGCCCGCTCGCACGGCAGAGGTTCATCAGACCCGACCTAGCCGCGAATGGGGCTGCCTGCCCAGTCGAGGCAGCGCCAGCGGCCGTCGGCCAGTGACTCGAAGCGGACCATCGCCGTGTTGTCGAGCAGTTCCTTGCCCGCGAGTTCCTGGCCGACGTTGTCGGCAAGCCACTCCGCGCCGAGCCGGATCGCCCCACCGTGGCTGACCACGACGATGGCCTTGTCGGCGTCGACGTCGGCGTGCTTGGCGTGCAGCCCATCGATCGCGGAAACGAAACGGGTGCGCACCTGCTCACCGGTCTCGCCGCCAGGCATGCCCATCGACAGGTCGCCGCTCGCCCACGCCCGCGCCGTCGTGAAGTACGACATGAGGGCTTCCTGGTCACCCCTGTCTTCGAGGTCGCCGACGAAGACCTCCTGAATGCCGTCGACGACCTGCACGCTCATCGCCAACGACGTGGCGAGCGGGGTCGCGGTCTGCTGTGCCCTCGTCGCACGGGAGGCGTAGACGGCAGCGATCGGCTCGCCGCTCAACCGCTCCACGAGGCCGCTCGCCTGCGAATGCCCCAGTTCGGTCAACGGAGGGCCGGGCAGCGCGCTGTTCAGGATCTTGAGGATGTTGGCTTCGCTCTCGGCGTGCCGGACGAGGTACAACCGCATGCTGCGACCCCCAGGTAAGTGACGGTGGTGATGCCTGTCTACCAGCGCCCGCTCGGCGCCTTGGAACGATGCGGGAAAACCCACATCTCAAGCCGACGAACCCGCGCGCACGGCGGCCAGCCGCCCACCCGTCTCCCACCACCACCCAAACGGACACCGCACGCGCCCACCACCGACGAACCGATCAAGCCGACGAACCCGCGCGCACGGCGGCTACCCGCCCACCCGTCTCCCACCACCACCCAAACGGACACCGCACGCGCCCACCACCGACGAACCGATCAAGCCGACGAACCCGCGCGCACGGCGGCTACCCAATCAAAAGCCTCATCGAAGTCCTGGTTCGCGGCGCCGGGATCGATGGTGGCCTCGACCCCGTCCGCTCGCGGATGCGAGCCGAGGAACCGCACGTTGTTGCACCGCCTCCGCAGCGCGGCGAGCGCATCGCCGATACGGGTCTCGGCGACATGCCCCTCGAAGTCGATGAAGAACCGGTAGAGCCCGAAGTTTCCCTTGATGGGCCGTGCGTCGAGCCGCGTGAGGTTGATGCCCCTCGTCGCGAGTTCGGCGAGCAGTTCAGCGAGCGCCCCGGTGCGGTTGGCCGCCGCGGCCACAATGGACGTGCGGTCGGCGCCGGTCGGCTCGGGCAGCCTGCCCGGCGGGCGCAGCAACAGGAATCTGGTCCTGGCATCCGCGACGTCGGCAACCTCGGTGGCGAGTACCCGAAGTGGATAGTGCTCGACGGCGACCGGTGCCGTGACGGCGGCGTCGTACTCCCCTCGCTGGACGGCGACCGCCGCCGCCGCGGTGGAGGACGAGACGACGGTTCGCGCTTCGGGAAGGTTGCGCTCGATCCATTCCCGAACCTGCGCGAGCGCGTGCGGGTGACTCGCGACGGTACGAACGGTGCCGACATCCTCGCGCGTCAGCACACTGAAATGCACGGGCAGCAACGCTTCGGCCGTCGCGACGAGCGGGGCTCGTTCGGCGAGTCCGTCCAGCGTGGCACTGACAGGGCCTTCGACGGAGTTCTCCACCGGCACACAGGCGGCGTCACACTCACCGTCGCGGACGGCACTCAGCGCGGCTCCGATGGTCTCGACCGGCAGCAGTTCGTCCTCCGCTGCGGCGAGCACCCGCGCGGCCTGCTCGGTGAACGTTCCCTGAGGCCCGAAGTAGGCGATCCGTGGCACCGGGTCAGGCTACGGTGAGAGCACTTTCACTCGCATAGCCGGTCGTGAATGTGGTTACTTGGCGCGCATTCTTTGCCATGCTGTAGGCGTGACCGCCGAATCGGACATGCGCTCCAGCCGCTGCGGATCCGTTGGTGAAGATCGGCAGCGCGCGCCGGAACTGGTGCTGTGTGCCGTGGACGAGCCCTTGACCCGAGCGTGGGAATCGGTGCTGGAGGCCGTGTCCGGTCCGGTGAGAGTCCATCAAGGATCGGTACTCGACGTTCCCGCGCAGGCGGTAGTCAGCCCCGCCAATTCCTACGGCTGGATGCGGGGCGGTGTGGACGCCGTCTACGCGAGGGCTTTTCCCGAGGTCGAACAGAACGTGCGCAGCGCGGTGCTTGCCTACCACGGCGGGGAGTTGCCCATCGGCGAAGCCGTCGTCGTCCCGACCGGCGAGGTCATCCCGGAATGGCTCATCGCGGCACCGACGATGCGGGAGCCAGGCGAGCAGCTTCCTCCGGACACCGTCCACCCCTATCTCGCGGCAAGGGCTGTCTTCTTGTTGTGGCGCGACGGCCGCTTCGAACACGGCGCGGAGGTCCGCGAGTCCGTCGACACGATCGCCATGCCCGGCCTCGGCACCGGTGTCGGCGGGGTGCCGCCGCAGACGTGCGCGCGCCAGGTGTCGGCCGCATGGGACGACGTGTTCGTCGCTTCCTGATCGCCAAGGGCAAGCACATCCGGCGTGGAGAAGGTCACAGCGCGTTTTCCGCCGGTAAGCCCTACCGTTGAATGCGCGTTACACAGATGTACGGCGCCGGCCCATCGACGGGCGAGGAGTGAGCGAATGCCACGGGTCCGTGAGCTGAGCCCATATGTCGAGTTGCAGCGCGATCAGTGGCGTGAATTGCGTCGCTCGACGCCATTGCCGCTCACGGCGAGCGAGCTGATGAAGCTCAGGGGACTCGGCGAGCAAATCGACCTGAACGAGGTCGCGGAGGTCTATCTTCCGCTGTCGAGATTGATAAACTTGCAGGTCGCGGCACGACAA
Source organism: Prauserella marina (assembly GCF_002240355.1). Classification (GTDB taxonomy): domain Bacteria; phylum Actinomycetota; class Actinomycetes; order Mycobacteriales; family Pseudonocardiaceae; genus Prauserella_A; species Prauserella_A marina. Next base: position 146,822 of record NZ_CP016353.1, on the reverse strand, counting down.
CGACTGTACGAGGCCACCACCACGTTTCTCGGTGAGGACGCGCATGGCACCAAGGTGCCGTTCATCATCGGTGTCGCGGGCAGTGTCGCCGTCGGCAAGTCGACGACGGCGCGCATCCTGCGCACGTTGCTCGCCCGCTGGCCCGATCACCCCAGCGTCGACCTGGTGACGACGGACGGGTTCCTCTATCCGCGCACGGAGCTGATGCGCAGGGGCATCATGCACCGCAAGGGATTCCCCGAGAGCTACGACCGCAGGGCGCTGCTGCGGTTCGTCACCGACGTGAAGTCCGGCGCCGACGAGGTGCGCGCCCCCGTCTATTCCCACCTCGCCTACGACATCCTTCCCGGCGAGGAGCAGGTGGTGCACAAGCCGGACATCCTCATTCTTGAGGGCCTCAACGTGCTCCAGCCAGGCCCCAGCCTGACGGTGTCCGACCTGTTCGACTTCTCGATCTACGTCGACGCGCACACCGCCGACATCGAGCGGTGGTACATCGACCGTTTCCTCGAACTCCGGCACACGGCGTTCTCCGACCCGAATTCCCACTTCCACCACTTCGCGAGCCTGCCCGACGACGAGGCACGCATCGAGGCGCGGCATCTGTGGAAGACGATCAACGGGCCGAACCTGATGGCGAACATCAGGCCGACGAGGCCGAGGGCGACGCTGGTGTTGCGCAAGGACGCCGACCACTCGATCAACCGCGTTCGCCTTCGCAAACTCTGAGCTTTCGGCTCCCCTCCACGGGTGAGCGTCACCTGACTGGCCCTGGATCTTCCGGCTTTTCCGGCGAAGATGTCCTGTGTGACCGACCGGATGAGCGGCTTCGTCGTGCAAGTCCTCGGTCCGCTGCGGCTCCGGCGAAGGGGCAACGACGTCCCGATCAACGACTCCTGTCTCACCGCCGTGCTCGCCTGCCTCGTCGTGCACGCCAACACACCGGTGCCGGTCGACACCCTGATCGAAGCGGGCTGGGGCGCCGAACCACCCGCACACGCGAGGGATTCGCTCGAATCCCGGCTTTCCAGGTTGCGCACCCTGCTGGCCGGTGACGGCGACGTCTCGTGGGAAGGGCAGAGCTGCGTACTGCGCGTCGAACCGCGCCGGATCGACGCCGTCCGGTTCGAACGTCTCGTCGCGGTCGCGCTACGCAGCCGTTCTCAACGGGCGACGACCCTGCTCACCAGGGCACTCGCATTGTGGAGGGCGCCTGCCTACCCGGAACTGCGGCGTGACGGGCTCGCCCACCCTCAGGCACTACGCCTCGGTGAACTGAGGCTGGAGGCCATCGAAACGCTCGCCATGCACGAACTGTCGGCGGGGCAACCGGAACTCGCCATCGCGAGGCTGCTCGACGTTCTGACGGCGGAACCGTTTCGCCAGCGGACGACCACGCTGCTCATGCACGCGCTTCGGGGACAAGGCCGCGAGGAGGAAGCCGCCATGGCCTACGAATCCATGCGCGAACGACTCGAAAGCAAGCTGCACACCGAGCCCTCGGCCGAACTGCGGGCTCACCTGCTCGCGAAGCCCCATCCCGCGGAATGCGGGTCAGGCTCGTTCATCGGAAGACAACGGGAGTGCGATCGGCTGCTCGCACTGGTCGCCAACGAGCGGCTGCTCACCGTGACAGGGCAGGGCGGGGTCGGCAAAACCCGGCTGCTGCGGCAAATCCTTCCCCTGTTCACCGATCCGGTCGTCCTCGTTGAACTGTGCACAGTGGACTCCGATGGGGTAGTGCTCGCCGTCGCCGCCGCGCTCGGAGTGCACGCCCCGGGATCCGTCGCCGCGCTGGTCGCCGCGATCACCGATGAGCTGACCAGCCGCAGGACGGTGCTCGTCATCGACAACTGCGAGCACGTACTCGACGCGGTACGCGAACTGCTCACGGCAGTGTTTCGGGACAGCGAGACCATGGCGAGCACGGTGGTGGCGACGAGCAGGGTTCCGCTCGGTCTCGGCGGCGAGCGGGTGCTGCCGCTGACCGGGCTCGAAACCTGGGACGAGGTACGCGCGCTGCTGGTGCGGCGAGCACACGCCATCAGGCCGGGTTTCGCGGCGACCGACGCCCAGCTCGACCGGATCAGGGAATGGCTTCGCACCGTCGATGGCCTTCCGCTCGGCATCGAACTGGCGGCGGCCCACGTCGCCACCGAAGGTCTGGACGACCTTCCCGCGCTGCCGAACGACGTGGTCACCTGGTCGGTCGAGCGACTGGACGTTCAACAGCGGGAACTGCTCGCCGCGCTCGCGGTCTTCCACGGCGAATTCGACAGGACGGCTGCCGAGGCCGTGACCGGCTCGGACTCCGCGGTAGCCAGTCTCGCCACGACCGGACTGCTCGCCGTGACGGACGCGGCTGGCGCCGCGACCAGGTACCGGGCGCCGGAACTCGTCTGGCAGGTCGCGGCCCGAGGACTGCGTGGCTCCCACCAGGAGAGCAAGGTCCGTGACCGGCACGCGCGCTGGTGCCTCGATCTCGTCACCTCGTCGGCAAAGGCCGCGAAAGGACCGGACGAACTCGCCGCGACGAGATCGGTACTGAACGCGGCCAAGGACATCATCGGTGCGCTGAACTGGGCTTGCCACGAGGAACCCGCGCTCGCCGCGGATCTGTGCGGCAGGACGGGACTGCTCTTCCCTCATCGCTCCGAAGTGGACATTCACGCGGTGCAGTGGCAGCTCGCGTGGCGAGACATTCCGGGATTGTCCGAACACACTTTGCTGCTCGGGGCCGGGGCGAAAGCCGCACTGCGATTCGGCGCGGCGCCCGATGCGTTGTCACTTGCCGAAAAGGCGCACACGGCGGCGACGAGCGCCGAGGAGAAGTACCTCGCGCTGTCGACCATCGCACTGTCCTGTCGCGACCTTTCCCTGCCTGAGCGCGCGGAGCGGGCCTGCCTCGACGTCCTCGAACTCGAAGGATTGCCCTCCGCCTGCCTCTCCGAAGCCACCGCGATGCTCTCCCTGCTCGCGACGACCAGGGGCGATACGGGTGAAGCACGAACGAGGGCGAACGCCGCGCGTTCCCTCGCCGAGGAATCGGGTGCACCGAGCCGGCTCGCGTTCGCCCGCTACGCGCAGGGTGAGGCGGAGGTCGCGCACGACCTGAGCGAGGGCGCCGCGATACTGCTCGACGCCCGCGCGGAAGCCAAGGCAGCTCAGGCTTCGCTCGTGCTGGGCCCCGCGACCACGACACTGGCCGCCGCGCTCGTCCGCCTCGGCAGGCAGGCCGAGGCGGCGGCACTGCTGCCGGAGGCGGTCGCGCACTGGGAACGGCTCGGCAGCGAGCCGTGGCAACGGGTCACCGCCCGCGTCGGTGACGAACTACAGGCCCTGACCGGGCGTCGGCCGGTGCGCTGAGCCGCGTCCCATGTCGTCCTTGGTCGTCCGGCCGGGGCGATTCGGACCCGGCCTCCTCGTCCGATCGGCCGATATCGACCCCGGAGCATTAACCGGTTGGCCGATAGCACAAGCCCTCGCCTCCAGTGACCCTTGTGAGTAAGAAACATGCCCTTGAGCAGGGGGGAGGCAACACCGATGGTATCCATCATCCTTACCTGGATCGGCGCGATCCTCGGTATCGCTGTACTACTGGCCATGGCATTCGGTGCCTTCGTGCTGGACTTCGACGACGCGCGAAACAACGCCGACCACAAGAAACGGCGCGCGCTGTCCAACACGACGACACCGACGACACCGACTCCCTGATCAGGCGCGGATCACCTGCCACCGGTTTTCGGCAGCGCGATCCGCGCCTTCCGGATCTCCTCGATCAGTCTCGTCTTCCGCCGGTGCTCCTCGACGAGCCCCGCGAGGTACTCACCGAATTCCTCACTGGTTTCCGCTTTCCGGTGCAGCGTGCGCAGTCTGCGAAGCTGGGCAGCGGCCGTCACGTAGTGCTGCGCGTCCTTCCGGCCGATCAACCCGTCGATGTGCTCCCGGTACAGCGGGATCAGCACGGCGGATTCCTCCCGCGTGGCGAGCTTCCACGCTTCGTCGGCCTTGCCTTCGGCGAGCAGTTCCCGCACCGCCTCGACCGGGTCAGTCGACTCCTCGGCGGGCTCGGCGACTGTCGGGACTTCCTCGTCCTCCTGCTCTTTCTCGACAGGATCGGCAGTTTCGGCTGCCGCCTCGGCTCGCCGCCTGCTCGCTCTCTCCAGCGCCGCTATCGGCTTTCCTCTCCGCGCACCGTTTTCGGTGCCGAGCGCGGTCGCCGCGTGCGCGATCGCCTCAGCGTGCCTGCCCGCTGCCCGCAGTATCCGCACGATCCGCAGACTGACATCGATGCGGGGCAACTGTTCCGACAGCATCGCGATCACCGTGTCGACGTCACCGGTGACCTCGGCGTGCTGCTCGTTCAGCCGTCTCGCCGTCGCCCTGCGGCTCTCGTCACCGGCCCGCTCGGCCAACACTTCGTCCACAGTGGACTTGATGAGCATGAGTCCCTTCTCCCCCAGTGCCTCCGCGAAGTCGACGAGGGAGATGTTGGGCCACACCGGCCGGTCGAACGCCGTGCCGAGCAGCCAGCCAGCGAGTTCGGCCGGTTCGGGCGGATGGGCGGCACACGCCCTCGCGTACAGCGCGACGGCACGATCGAGGTGATCGGCGATGGCGCCGGACGGGTCGTCGAGGTCGCCGAGAGCGGCGGTGATCTTGTCGACCGCGCGCCGGGCGAGCGGGGCGACGTCGGCCCGCGTTCCCGAGTCGAGCAACCGCTGGAGCGTGTCGAGTACCGACGCGATCTGTACCGACTCCGCGGTTCTCACCGCCGTGTCCAGCAGGTCACTGACCTCGGCCAGGTCACCAGCCGCGGGCCCCTCCGCCATCGCGAGCAGTCTGTCGCGCAGTTCGTGGTCCCGCTCGGCGTGCTCACACAGCAGATCGGCAAGCCGCGCCGAATCGAGCGAACGGAGGAACGAACGCAGGTCCGATTGGGGGGTCACCCGCACATCGTGCCACTAGAAGCTCGCGCGTTGGTCACCGTAACGTGCCGATTGGTCGCCTGCTGTCGCCACAATGGCGACCCGCTGTCGCGGGATGAGCAGATCGGCCAGTTTCCGCACGGTCACGACGCTCTGCAAGCGCAGCGCGTTCACCACCCCGAGCGGGCTGCCGATCGGCGCCGCCTTGACCGCATCGAGGTCGGCAAGCAAGTACAACCGCGTGCGCGCACGCGTCACGGCCGAGCCGAACGACCGCACCCGCGCCGACCAATCGTCGTCGGTCAGATCGACAAGCACCGTGCCGAATTCGTTGCCGGCGAGGCCGCGAGCGGTTCCGGCTGCCACCGTGAACCGCTCCCTCACGACGTCGAGCCAGCCCTCGGCTCGCTCCCGGTTGGGGGCGATGATCGCCGTCCCGTCCGCGCTCACCACATTGCGAACGACCGCGGCGCGGTCGACGGCGTTGCCCTCGGTGTCGAGCAGCACCACCTCCGTGCGCCCACTCGCCGCCGTGACGTGTTCGTCGTAGCCGATGCCCTGCGCGAGATATCGGACGGCAGGCCCGAACCGGAACTGGGTGCCGAGAATCGAGCAGCCAGGGTGCTGCTCAGCCTCGGCCGCTGTCCTGATGCCGCAGTGGCTGAACGGTGTCGAAAGCAACCACCGCCGCACGTCGGGCACGTTCCTCAGTCGCGGGTTGCCGAGCCGAGGGCCCGGCTGACGAAAGTCACCGAACACCACGGCGGTCTGTCCCGCCTGCGCGACGGCGCACAACACGTCGGCGAGCCGCGCGGACCCCGCGTCGTCGACGAGTACGACGTCGAAGGGACGACGTGGCCGCCGGTACCGTGCGGGCGACGTGGTGACGATCTGCGCTGAATCCCAGGCCACGGCCTCCGTGTCGGCCCTCAGCTTCGCCGAACGTTCGCCGAGCCACCACAGCCGTTCTTCGAGCCTGCCCCTCCTGGCCGCCCTTTCCGGTCCGGCGCGCAGCAAGTCCGCTCTTTCCGCGTGGAGCGAGGGAAACCCCAGTTCTTCGCATTCGGCGTGATACCGGCGATCCTGCGCGGTGACGAGCCCGGTGGAGCGCAACCGCGCGATCCGGCCGCGAAGCCGTTCCAGCTTGACGTGTACCGAAGCCTCGGTCTCCGCGACACCGTCGAGGTGCCGGTGCGCGGTTTCCAGCTCGGCGGCGAGGACTTTCACCTGGTCGTCGGTGACGGGATGAGCCCTTTCCAGACAGTCACGGATGCCGGTCTCCAGTTCGGCCCGCTTGGCCTCGGCCTCCCTGAGTGCCTTCTTGTCCGCGCGCCTTCCCCGGTAGAGCTTGCCGCCTTCGTCGAGTTTCGCGCCGATCGAGGCGAGCAGCGGCTGGAGCTGTTCGAGTTGTCGCTCGTGATCGTGTGCCTCGGTCAAGCTCGTTCGCTTGCCCTCGACGGCTTCCCACTTCGTGCGTGCCGCCAGCAATCCCCGCTGTGCCATCGCGAGTTGTTCGGCCGCCTCCTGGTGCTGTCTTCGCACCGAGGCGAATTCGGCTTCCAGCGTCGCGGACCGCTCCTCGTTCTCGATCCTTCTTCCCACGGCGAGATACGTCTCGTGGTCGTAGCCGCCGAGAGCGAGGGCGAGCTCGCCGATCCGCTGTTCCTCCGCGGTCAGTTCGGCAAGATCCTCGCGCAGCGAGGACAGTTCGGCCTCCGTAGCGGCGGGGACCCGGGGTGGCTGTTCGCCAGCGTTGACGATGAGAACTCGCTTACCCGCTTTGGCGAGTTCGGCCGCTGCCTTCGCGATGAGATGCGTCTTGCCGGAGCCTGGAGCGCCCCACACGAGCCGAAGACCTGGCAGGAAGCAGGCCCGGTAGGCGTCGGAGGGCGCGGTGTCGGGCCTGCCTTCGGCGAGCTGGTCGGCGAGCGTGCCCTCGGGAAGGTCACGAAGCCGGTCGGCCAGCTGCCGCAAACCGTCCCGTGTGGACACCTCCCGCACCCACACCATGTCGCACTCGGCCGGAAGGGAACCTGGAACCTTGATCCACATGACGCCGCAGACCAGTTCGGCGTTCACCGGGACCGCCGGGCCTTCCCTGGGCCCTTCGCTTCCGGCGAGGCGGACGTCGTCGACGGGGTTGATCCGCCTGCCCCTGAGATCGACGGCGTAGCCACCGTCGTCCATGTTCCTGATCCGCCCCAGCAGAGTCCATTCGCCCGCTTCTCGCGTGTGGTCGAGTTCGGCCTCGACGGCACTCGCGGCAGCCAGCCGCCAATCGGACATCCGGCCCCTTCCCATCCCGTAAACCAAGGGTGTCGGTTCGGGTACAGAAAGTAAGCCAGGAGTGTGATCCACAGAAGCCGACGCGCGGGCCGTCCGCGACACGCGCCCCGAACGAGCACGTGCCGAGGAAAGCCAGGTCGCGTCAGGCGAACTTGGTCTTCGGCCGCTCCTGAAGAGCGCCGTCGACGTAGACGTCGACGAGTTCGTCCGTGAAGGCGATCAAACCGGCGACGCGTTCACTTTCCGGCAGCGGAGTGCGGTAGGACCAGGCGAGATCGGCGACGACCTCGCCGCCGGTGTTCACCGACCAGTACTCGGCCGAGCCCTTGTAGGGGCAGTGCGTGACCTTGTCACTGCGCACGAGCAGGTCGAGCCGGACATCGGTCTTCGGCAGGTAGTACCTCGTCGGAAGGCCGGTCTCGAACAGCAACCTCGGATTGCCGCTGTCGGCGACGACGACGCCACCGACCTCGACCCGCACGTTCCGCGAACTGGGCAGAATGTCCACCCTGGTGTGCGGGTCTCTCGGGTGCGTGTAGACCTCCTCGTCCTCCTCGAACCACGCGTCCATCACGTCCCATTCGAAGCGAACGTGATCGCGCAACGCCGCGATGGGCGAATCGGGATATTCGGTCGCGGCGTCCTCCGCCGTCTTCCCGCCGGCTTTCAGCGTGGAAAGGACGCCCTCTCCCCTGCTCGGTGAACGCCGTGTCGCGCCCGTCGGTTCGAGTGAAGCCGAGTCGACGTCCTCGCGCGGGAAGTAGTACGCCGGAAAGTACGGCACCTCCCACACCAGCAGCGGTCGCGTCGTATCGGCGACCACCTTTCCGGCGAAAACGGCGCGGACCCGCTTCGCGCCCCGCTCGACACGGACCCTGCCCCGGGTTTCTGTCTCCATATGCAGCCGAACGCACACCGCGCGCGCGGTATTTCGCAATGCGAGTCCACGTAATCTCGTCGTATGGCCATCGAAGTACTGCTCGTCGACGATCACGAGGTGGTTCGGCGTGGGCTGCGCGAGCTGCTCACCGACGAACGCGACATCGAGGTCGTCGCGGAGGCGAGCAGCGCGGACGAGGCGCTCGCGGTCGCCATGCACGTCGAACCCGATGTCGCCGTCGTCGACGTCCGGCTGGGTGACGGCGAGAAGGACGTCGACGGCGTCGCCCTGTGCAGGGAGTTGCGCTCGCGGCCCAACCCGCCCCAGTGCCTCGTGCTGACGGCCTTCGACGACGAGGAGGCCATGATGGGCGCGATCATGGCCGGCGCATCGGGCTATCTGCTCAAGCAGGTGCGAGGGCAGGACGTCGTCAACGCGGTGAGGGAGGTCGCGGCGGGCCGCTCGCTGCTCGATCCCGTGACGACCGCGAGACTGCTCGACAAAATGCGGCATCCCGCCGAGTCCGACCGGCTCGCCGAGCTGAGCGAACGCGAGCGGAGCGTGCTCGACCTGATCGGCCATGGCATGTCCAACAGGGAGATCGCCGAACGCCTCTTCCTCGCCGAGAAGACGGTGAAGAACTACGTGACGTCACTGCTGGGCAAGCTCGGCATGCAACGCCGCACGCAGGCAGCCGCGTGGGTGGCGAGACGCGGCACGCGAGATCACTGACCCCGGCGCGGTCACTCGTCGGGCATGTCGTCGAGGTAGTCGCCGAGTGCGGCCAACCGGTCCGCCCAGCGCGCCCGGTACGGCGTCAGCCAATCGTCGAGCGAGCGAAGCGGCGCGGCTTCGAGGTGATACCAGCGCTGCTGTGCCTTCCCGCGCACCGTGACCAGCCCTGCCCTGCGCAGAACCGCGAGATGTCTGGAAACGGTCGGCTGTGACACGTCGATGTGGTCGACGATGGCACCCGCCGGCTGATCGCCCTTGAGCAGCAGGTCGAGTATCTGCCGCCGTCGCGGCTCGGCCAGCACCGCGAACAGTTCTTCCTCCGTGACGCTCACGCGAATTCCTTCTCGTACCGCGCCAGCAGCTCGCTGGCCGCCTGATCGTCGGCCTCGACGGGTACCGCCGAGGGGTCTTCGCCGTCCAGCACGGCCGCGAGTCGATCGAGACCGGAGTGCCAGCCGAGGGCGTTGAACGGAGCGAAGGCGGGGTCGGTGAACGTGTTGCTGAAGGTGAGGACGCACGCGGGACCATCCACTTCGGCGGATTCCAACTCCCAGCGCAGGATTTCCTCGCCCCAGGTGTACTCAAGCAGCGAGGGCGGCGTGCAACGGAGGACCCTGCCGGTTTCGGCAGGAGGCTGCTCGTCGCCGGGGCCCGGCCGGAACTCCAGCACCGCGCCTTCCTTGGAGAACTCCAAAAGCGACTCGTCGTAGTCGAGGTATTGCGCGAACCAGCCGCGCAGGTGCCCGGCTTCGGTGAGCGCTCGCCAGACCTTTTCCCTCGGATGCGGATACGTGCGCACGAACGTCAGCACGCGGCGTCCGTCGGCGCTACGGGTCAGCGTTCCCAAGTCCCGAATATTCATGACTGGCAATATAGACAGTCAGCGATATACGTTCAACCTGGGGATTCAGAGCGGCAGTTCGAAGGCGACCAGCGTCCCCATGCTCGGCGACGAATTGACGAAGAACTTGCCGCCTGCCCGCTCCGCCCGCTCGGCGAGGTGCCGCAGCCCGCGCCTCGCGACGTCCTGCGGTACCCCGCACCCGTTGTCCCTGACGCGAAGGCGAACACCTTCGGCGTCGCGCTGCACGATCACCCTCGTCTCACTCGCCCCGGAATGCCTGACCACATTGGACAGCGCTTCCCTCAGCGCAGCCCTCATGTGGTCGGCGCTCTCCGGCGGGATGTCGGCAAGCTCGCCGGAGAGTTCGAGCGTCGGAGGAAAACCGAGCAGTTCACCCGCGATGCGCACTTCGGCGCGGGCCGATTCCGCGAAGTCGATGGCCTGCGGCGCCACGTCGTGCGGTTGCGGATCGGGAGAACGCAACGCCCTGACCGTGCCCCTGATCTCCTCGATGGTCTGGTCGAGCTGATCGATGGCCTCACCGAGCCGCGCGCCGTCCGCGCCCGCGAACCGCTTGCGCATCCTGCGCCGCACCCTGTCGAGCTGCATGCCTGCCGCATACAGCCGCTGCACGATCACGTCGTGCAATTCGCGAGCTATCCGTTCCCGCTCCTGGTAGAGCGTGATCCGGTGCCTCGCGTTGGCCCCGTCCGCGAGCGCGAGCACGACCCCGGCCTGCCCCGCGAACGCGGTGAGCACGTCAACGGTGCTCTCGGAGAACACTTCGCGGGTGCGGGCCCTGTACACGGTGAGCACCCCGAGCAGCCTGCCTCCGGTACCGAACGGCGCCGCCGCGAACGGACCGTACGAACGCAGCTCTGGCGGCACGAACCGGGACGTCCTCGGGTCGTTGGTGACGTCGTCGGCGACGACGGGCTCACCGCCTCCCGCGACCCTTCCCGCGGCGGACTCCGCGGGAAGGGAAAGGCCGAGCAGATCGGTTTCCGCGGCCGAGCCGTGCGCTGCCTCGATGGTCACGCTCCCGTCGTCGGCCCGGACCATGATGAGCCCGAGGTCGGCGTCGGCGAGTTCGACGGCGTGGCGCACCACGGATCCCAGCACCGCGCCAGGGTCGTCGCCGGAAAGCGCGGTGGTCGTGATCTCGGTGGCCGCGGAGAGCGCTCGCGCGGCAAGGCTGGGTTCCATGAGCAGTACCAAGGTTATGCGCCTCCGCTCCTCATGACCGCTTCCCTCGCTGTGAGCTTCGTGATGACACCGCCGTTCTCGACGTGAAGCACGAGGTCGGCGTCGGCTGCCTCGTCCGGTCGATGGGTGACGTGGATGACGGTCTTTCCTTCGAGCCGCGTGCGCAGGTTGCCGAGCAGTTCGTCGGCCGTCGCGGCGTCGAGGTGGGCCGTCGGCTCATCGAGCAGTACGACGTCGGCCGTTTCGGCAGCGAGCAACGCTCTCGCCACCGCGAGTCGCCCCGCCTGTCCGCCGGAAAGCCCGCTTCCCTCGCTGCCGAGCACGGTGCCGAGTTCGACGGCGGGAAGAACGGCTGCCGACAATGCGGCTTCGAGCTGCGCGGTCGTCGCGTGTGGATTGCCGAGGCGAAGGTTCTCGGCGACCGTCGTCGAGACGAGTTGCGGCTCCTGCGGAGCCCAGGCGACGCGCTCCGGCACCGTTGCCTCCCCCACGCGGGGAACGACGAACCCGAGCAGCGTGGCGAGCAGGGTCGATTTCCCTCCCCCCGAAGGCCCTACGACGGCCACCTTGCTTCCTGCCGGGATGTCGATGTCGACACCGGTGAGCACGGGTTCGGGCCGCGCTGGCCAGTGCAGGTCGGCGCCCCTGATCGAGATGGCGGCGTTGTCGCGCGTGCGCGCCTTTGCCGGGGTGGGGTGCTCGAAGGTCTCGGCGAGCCTTCGCCGTGCCGTGCGCAACGTGTCCCAATGCTGGGCGGCCGGGGGCAGCGTGGCGACGACCTCGGCGAGCGCGAGCGGGACGAGCGCGACGATCGGCGCGAGTACCGGACTGAGCGCGCCTTCGGCGACGGCCCCTGCCGCGAGCACCGTGCTCGCCACGGCGGCGAAGCCGGTGGCGAGCGTCGTCACCGCTTCGGCGGTGCCCTCGGCGAACGCCTGCCGCCGCGCCGAGGCGACGAGCCTTGCGTCGGCCGCACCGAGTTCGGCACGCAGCTCGCGGTCCCTTCCGTAGGCAAGGAGTTCGGCCGAGGAACCGAACAGGGTGAGCACGCGAGCGGCGATGTCCCTCCTGCCCTCGGCGAGCGCCGAGGTCGCCTTCCGTTCGGCGAGCAACGCGAGCGAGGGGGCGAGCAGGACGGCGAGCAGCATCGCGACGGCAAGCGCGAGTCCGGCAGAGGGAAGCACGGCGGTTTGGATGACGACGGCGCCGACGATGACGATGCAGGCGACGGCGGGTGGGGTGAGCACTCTGGGGACGAGGTCGCGCACGGTGTCGACGTCGGCGACGAGCCTGCGCTGGCCTTCGCCTCCCCGCAGGCCGAGCGTGTGCGCGGGGCCGAGGCGGACGAGCGTGCGCCACAACTTCTCGCGCAGGTCGGCGGCAACTCGGAACGCGGCGTCGTGGGTGTGCAGCCGCTCGGTGTAGCGCAGGACGGCTCTGGCGAGCCCGAAGGCGCGTACCCCGACGACGGCGACCGTGAGGGTCAGGATCGGCGGTTGCTGTGAGGCTTTGGCGATGAGCCAGCCCGACGTCGCCGTCAACGCGACACCGGCGAGCAGTGCACCGGCTCCAAGGAGAACACCGGCAGCGAAGCGCCGGTTGACCAGTTCGCGCAGTCGGAGCGTCGCGGGCGCCTTCTTTCCGGCATCGGCGTTGGTCGAGGTACCGGCCTTCTCGGTGACCTCGATGCCGTTGACGACCAGGTCGGCCCCGTCTTCGCGCTGGTGTGCCGCGATGACGACGGCGGCGCCGCGCTTTCTGGCGTTCTCGACGGCGACCATGACGCGGTCGGCGTTGCGTTGGTCGAGGTGTGCGGTCGGTTCGTCGAGCAGCAGCAGCCAGGCGCCGTCTTCGAGCCGCAGCAGTGCCCTCGCGACGGCGAGGCGTTGCCGTTGTCCCGTCGAGAGCCGGTTGACCGGGGTGTCGATGACGTGCTCGATGCCGAGTTCGGCGAGCACGCGTTCGGCGGCGTCGGTCGTTCCGAGTTCGTCGCGTGCGGTGCCGCCCGCGAAGGCGGGGATCTGAGGAACCCAGGCGATCTGGTCACGCCACGCGGCGGGCTCGAGTTCGGCGAGCGGGGTACCGGCGACGGTGATGCTCCCCGCTGCGGGGGTGGTGAAGCCGAGCAGCACCGAGAGCGTGGTGCTCTTTCCGGCTCCGCTCGGCGAGCGCAGCCACGTGGTGCTGCCCGGAGTGATCAGGTGACTCTCCCCGTCTGGGGCGTAGCCGTTTCTGCGCTCGACGCGAAGGCCGGTGATGCGGATGTCGCCGCGAACGGGGGCGCGGGTTCCGTTCGGCTGGGCCGGTGTCGCGAGCACGTCGGTGACCCTGCGGACGGCTTCGACGCCGTCTTCGCTCGCGTGGAAGGCGGCGCCGACGTTGCGCAGCGGTTGATAGCACTCGGGAGCGAGCAGTAGGACGCCGAGTCCGATGGCGAGGGTGAGGTCGCCGGAGACCAGCCGGACGCCGATGACGACGGCGACGAGAGCGACGGAAAGGGTCGCTGCGAGTTCGAGCACGAAGGCCGAAGAGAAGGCGACGCGCAATGTGGACAGTGTCGACTTGCGGTGCTGTTCGCTGACTCTGCGGACCGCGTCCGCCTGTGCTTCGGCCCTGCGGAAGGCCGCGAGAACGGGCAGGGCTCTGACGAGTTCGAGCAGGTGTCCTGACATGCGCATGAGCGCGTCGGTCGCGGTGGAGACACGGTCGGCGGTGTACTTGCCGACGAGGATCGCGAACATCGGCAGCAGCGGGATCGTGATCGCGATGAGCACGGCCGACGGCCAGTCGGCGACGAGCACGGCCGCCCCGGCTCCGACGGGTACGACGGCTGCCGTGACCAGCGCGGGGAGGTATTCGGCGAAGTAGCCGTCGAGTGCGTCGAGCCCTCGGGTCGTGAGGGCGGTGAGCTGGGCGTGTCCCTTGTCGTTGATCCATTCCGGACCGAGGCGGAGGGTGTGGTCGACGGTTTTCGCGCGGAGTTCTTCCTTCGCACCGGCGGCGGCTCTCACCGCGACGACGCGGATGCCCCAGCCGATGACGGATCTCGCGACGACGAGCGCGGCGAGGATGGCGACCCGGGTTGTGGTCGCACCGAGCGCTTCGGCGCCGTTGTCGACGAGGTCGGCGAGTATCGAGGCGAGCAGGAAGGCTTGCGCGATGAGTGCGCCCGCGTTGAGCAGTGCGAGTATCCCGGTGAAGGCCAGCGCTCGGCGCGCTGTCGCCGACAAGGCGGGCAGCGCGCCGAGCGGACCCTTTCCCAGCCGCACCGGGTCCACTGTGGACCTCATGGCGGAAAGGGGTGTGCGGAAGGGAAAGCTCATTTCGGGGCGTGCACTTTCGGGATGTGTTTCGTGCCGATGCGTTTGCGGAAGACCCAATAGGTCCAGCTTTGGTAGACGAGCACGGCTGGTGCGCCGAAGGCGGCGACCCAACTCATGACCGTGAGCGTGTAGGGACTGGACGAGGCGTCGGCGACGGTGAGCGAGTTGGCTGGGTCCCCTGTGGACGGCAGGACGTCGGGGTAGAGGGCACCGAAGAGGATCAGTGCCGCCGCGGTGATGACGGTGGCGAGCGCGGCGAACGCTTGGCCTTCTCTGCCGACCGCAAGCCGCCAGAACGCGATGGCCGCCGCGACGGGTACGGCGGCGAGGGCGAAGGCCGTCCAGATCTCGCCTTCCTTGCTTTGGACGAGCACCAGCAGTAGGAGCAGCGGGGCGAGTGCGGCGGGGAGGATCCGCAGCGCGAGGGTGCGGGCCCTTTCGCGGAGTTCGCCTTCGGTTTTGAGCGCGAGGAAGGCTGCGCCGTGCACGAGTGAGAAGCCGACGATGGCGAGCGCGCCGAGGATGGTGTCCCAGCGGATCGCGGCGAATGCCGAGCCGACGCGGTTGCCTTCGGCGTCCAGCGGGAGGCCGAGGACGGTGGTGGCGAGCAGGAGGCCGACGCCCATTGGCGGGATCCAGGAGCCGATCATGATCACGCGGTCCCAGTTGCGGCGCCAGCGGGCGCTGTCGATTTTGCCGCGGTATTCGAAGGCGACGCCGCGTCCGATGAGGGCGAGCAGGACGATGAGCAGCGGCAGGTAGGCGCCAGAAAACAGGCCCGCGTACCAGGCGGGAAAGGCGGCGAACATGGCGCCGCCCGCGACGATGAGCCAGACCTCGTTGCCGTCCCACACCGGGCCGATGGTGTTGATCATGACGCGGCGTTCGGTGTCGTCTCGCCCGAGCACGGGCAGGAGCATGCCGACGCCGAAGTCGAATCCTTCGAGGAACAGGTAGCCGAGCCAGAAGGCGGCGATGATGCAGAACCAGAGGGTCGCGAGGTCCATTAGCACGTCCCTCCGCTGAATGTTTCAGGTGAAACCAGATTTCCCCAAGTTGTGGACAACTCCTGATTTTGTCCACAACCCGCTGGTAGCACCCCGTGGACACAGGCCGCCGGGGTAGGCTGACTGCGGGGTCGCCCCCCAGGGAGGGTGGGGGCTGCCATCGTCTCCCCGAACATCGTCCTCAACCTTCCTAGTAGGCGAACGCGAGCGCGTCGCCCTTCGAATCGCCGGTGTCGTCGTGATCGTTTGAGTCCGAATCGCCCTGTGGATGCTTCGGGGGATAGACGGCGTCGACTCCGCCCCGGATGTACTTGGTCATCAGGAACACCTCGACGACCCCGAGTACCGCGTACAGCGCGGTCAGCGAGATCAGCGACACCCACACTTCGCCTGCCGACACGTTCGACACCGCTTGCGCGGTGAACATCCACACGCCGTCGACACCCGTCGGGTTGGGCACGACGACGAACGGCTGTCGCCCCATCTCGGTGAAGATCCAGCCCGCGCTGTTGGCGATGAACGGCGTCGCGATGCTGAGCAGGGCCAGCCTCGGGAACCACTTGCTGTCCGGGACGCGATCGCGCCTCGTCAGCCACAACGCGAGCACGCCGGTCGCGGCCGAGATCGCGCCGAAGCCGATCATGATCCGGAATCCCCAGTACGTCACGGGGAGGTTCGGCACGTAGTCGATCGGCTGACCAGCCAGTTCACCCAGCGCCGGATCGTCGGGATAGTGCGAACCGTAGCGCTCCTGGTACTGGCCGACCAGGTCCTCGATGCCCTTGACCTCGGTCGTGAAGTCGTTGTGCGCGAGGAACGACAACAAGGCCGGAACGGTGAAGGTCTTGACGTTCTCGCAGTTGGCATCCGCCACGTCACCGATCGCGAGAATCGAGAAGCTCGCGGGCTGCTCCGTGTGGCACAGTGCCTCGGCCGCGGCCATCTTCATCGGCTGTTGCTCGAACATCAGCTTGCCTTGCAGGTCACCCGTGATGGCCAGCACGCCGAACGCGACGACTCCCGTCCAGGTCCCCAGCTTCAGCGACGACCGCCACACGCGCTGGTGCTCGTCGTTGACGTCCTGGTCGACCATGCGCTTGCCTGCGACGTTCCGCTGCCGCTTCCGCCACAGCTGCCACGCCGAGACACCGACGACGAACGCGGCGGCGACCGAGAAGGTGCCAGCAACCGTGTGCGGAATGGCGGCGAGCGCCGTGTTGTTGGTCAGCACCGCCCAGATCGAGTTCATCGTCGGCGTGCCGTCGACGAACTCGACGCCGACCGGGTGCTGCATCCACGAGTTCGCGGCGAGAATGAAGTACGCGGAGGCGACCGTGGCCAGCGAGAACGCCCACACACACGCGAGGTGGACGCGCTTGGGCAGCCGGTCCCAGCCGAAGATCCACAACCCGAGGAACGTCGATTCGACGAAGAACGCGACAAGACCTTCCATCGCGAGCGGCGCCCCGAAGACGTCCCCGACGAACCGGGAGTAGGCGCTCCAGTTCATACCGAACTGGAACTCCTGGACGATGCCCGTCACCACGCCCATGGCGAAGTTGACGAGCAGCAGTTTTCCCCAGAATTTGGTCATCTTCAGGTAGCGCTCGTTACCCGTGCGCACCCACGCCGTCTGCATTCCGGCGACGAGTATCGAGAGACCGATCGTCAACGGAACCATCAAGAAGTGGTAGACGGTCGTGATTCCGAACTGCCACCGCGCTAGTTCAAGGACCTCCACGGGGTCAACTTTTCCGTTTACCAGGGCCGAATGTCAGGTCCCGTGGTCCTGAGCTGGGCGGGACCTAGGTCCTGACACCCGCCGGACCTCGGCCACAAAAGCATTTTCGGCTTACCGAACAAAATTGTATGGACCACCTGGAATCAATTCGCAGCTGACCCGAAATCGCCGATTCGCAAATCCCATAACCTGGCAATCGACACAACTCCCCTTTATCGTTGAAGAAGTAAGGGGGTGTGCATTTACGATGTCGTCGGCGCTCGTACCGTTTTTCGCGACGTTCGCGTTGATCCTCGCCGTTGAATTGCCGGACAAGACGCTCGTGGCGACTCTGGTGCTCACCACCCGCTACCGCGCGAGAGCGGTGCTGGCGGGCGTTTCGGCCGCGTTCGCGGTGCAGACCACCATCGCCGTCGCTTTCGGCAGCGTGCTGACCCTGCTTCCCGACCGGCTGGTTTCCGTCGTCGTCGGACTGATGTTCGCGGCAGGCGCGATCATGCTGTTGCGCGAGGGATTCACCAAGGGCGAGAACGACGAGCACGACGCGGCACGTTCCGGAGCCGCGCCGGTGCCGTTCCGGCGCGCGGCCATGACGTCGTTCGCCGTGCTGTTCGCGGCGGAATGGGGCGACGCGTCGCAGCTCGCGACGGCGGGACTCGCCGCGCGCTATTCCCAGCCGTTCGCCGTGGGGCTCGGTGCGTTCCTCGGTCTCGTCTGCGTCGCCGCACTCGCCGTTTTTCTCGGTAGGAAGATCAGGGGAAGGCTGCGCCCTCGGCTCATCCAGCGCGTCGCGGGCTTCGTGTTCGCCGGTTTCTCCTTGTTCGCATTCGCAACCGCCCTGCTCGGCTGATTCGGCGTCTCAGCGACGCACCAGCTCGGCGAGGGTGACAGCCGCCGCGACCAACTCGGGGCCGACAGCGGCGTTGTCGAGCGGTTCGAACGAGACGACACCGACGCTCGCCCTCAGCCCGGAAACACCCCTCAGCGGGGCGGCGACGCCGGAAATGCCAGGCCGAGGCTCTCCGGTCGCGGCGGCCCACTGCCTGCCCTTCGGCCGCAGGCCGACGGCTTTGCCAGCGGCGCCTCGCGACAGCGGATGCTTGCTGCCGACACGGTAGGCGACGTGCATCGCCGTCCATGACGGCTCGGCGACGGCGATCACGTGCATGTGCTCACCCTCGGCGACGGAGAGGTGCACCGTCACGCCCAGCGCCTCAGCCAGCTCGCGCAGCACCGGCCTGGCCGCCTCGCGGAGCTGGGGCAGCATCTGTTCCGCGAGGCGCAGCACACCGGCGCCGAGGCGCACCTTGCTGCCGTCCCGCCACACCAAGCCGCGCTCCACGAGCGGAACGAGTAGCCGGTACACCGCCGCCCTGCTGCCGCCGATGGCGACGGCGAGTTCGGAGATCGTGATCGCGTCGCCGCCCGTGTCGGCGACGGCCTGCAACAGAGCGAGCCCGCGGTCGAGAGTCAGCGAGCTCTCCCTGCTCACAACAGGCCCAGACCTTCGAGGTCGGCGATGGGTTCGTCGAAGCTGGCCGAGGCGTAGGAGGCGAACAGCGAGCGCACCGCCTTCGCGGCGGGATCCGACAGCGCTTGCGCCTCCGCGCTGAGCACCTCGCTGTCCCTGCACGAGAGCGCGTCTCGCACGTCACCTCCCGAGAGGCAGCGGGCGGAGGCGACCAGCAGGTTCAGGAACCCGTGGTGGTCGAAGCCGGTTTCGGCGTCCGTGTGCCTGACGGCGCGGTGCAGGCTGTTGGTCGCCTTGAACGACGCGCCGGTCGACCCGCTCACGACGGCGAGGAAGTCGGCGACCTCGTCGATGCTGGGGAAGTTCTCTTTCGAAAGCCCCCCGCAGCGGATCTTCGGCCAGCTCCCGTGCTCGATCACCTTGCGAACGCCGTCGAGCCAGCCAACCCCCCGCCGGGGTTCGACAACCCTGATCACATCCTCGGGCACGAACTCCGAAACACGTTCGAGCCAGACCTCGTCGACGTCCGAGGGCGCGGGCATCTCGACCATCTTCAGGGCGAGCAGTTCGTTGCGGGACTCGACGATCGAGATCGCTTTCGGTACGCCACCGAGACCGGTGTCGATGATCAGCGAGATCGGCAACGGCGTCGTCGGCTTGATCTTGATCAGCTCGGTGATCATCTCCGGCAATCGCGAGGCCTGGCACAGGAAAACTCCGAGCACACCGGCGCGTTCACCGGCCCGGGTCGCGAAGTGAGCCTTGAGGGCCTGGGACATCGTCGCGTCCCCCGGAGGGAACAGAGCCGAATCATCCACGAGGCGCGCGAACAGGGAAGGAGTTCCTCCGGGGCCGGGGGGCGTGAGTTCCACAGCGCTTGACACGCCTCACACGCTAGTAGCGTACGAAAACAGAACAAAATCGTTCGTGTTGCGAACGCCCTCACCGGGTGCCCCATGGTCCGAAGCGACTGAACGGGACTTCCGGATGTCGGCTTCCCTCCAGCGTCAAACTAGGTTAGCCTCACCTAAGTTGGAGGTGAAAGGTGACCGATACCGAAGCCCGTCGCCCAGCGGCTCCCCGGCCCGCCGAGCGTGCGAAGACCATCGCGCATCGCCACTGTCCAGCGCTCCTTCTGCCTGCACTCGACCGCGCTCCGGACGAGGAGCACAGGGTCGTCCCGCTGATGCACCACGTGCACGACAGCGGAAGCGTGACCGTGCTGCTTCCCGACGAGCACCCGCTCGTCACCTCAGCACAGAACGCGGAACGCGGCGAGTTGGCGATGATGATCGAACTGACCGATCACGCCCCTGTCGCGCTGCGAGAACCCATCAGGGGGCTGCTCTGGATCACCGGCTGGGTTCGTCCGCTCGACGAAAGGCAAGCCCGCGCCCGCGCGGTGTCCATCGCGACGGCGAGGCCGGATCCCAGGCTCCTCGACATCGGCCACGGCGTGAGCATGCTGCGCCTCACCCCCGCCTCGCTCGTACTGGCCGACGCGGAGGGCACTCACTCGCTCCATCCACCGGTCTTCGGCCACGCCGAGCCCGACCCGTTCTGTCACTACGAGAGCCACTGGCTGCGCCACCTCGAAGGCACGCACCCCGACGTCGTCGCCGATCTCGCCAAGCGGGTGCCGGAAGAGCTGCGGGCGGGAAAGGTGCGTCCGCTCGGCCTCGATCGCTACGGTCTGCGACTGAGGGTCGAATGCGCCTCGGGCGACCACGACGTGCGGCTCGCCTTCTCCAGGCCGGTCGAGGATCCTCACCAGCTCGCTGTCGAACTTCGCAAGCTCGTCGGCTGCCCTTTCCTCACCAAGACCTGAGAGTGCGTCCGGGAGTCGTCCTCCGTGCGAGCGGTGTTCCATCCGGATGCGTCGCAAGGCGGAGGAGGGAGCCATGACGGCGTCATGGTGACCGACGACAACGCCGCGAGGCGCCGGATGGGCACCGCGCAGCCGGTACGCGATGATTCCCGGACGCACTCTGAGTTCACCACGACCATTCACGAAAGCGGCGCCCCTGGAGAAATCCCCAGGGGCGCCGCTGTTTTCGCTATCTCACGGTGAGATCGGTGCGACTAACCTGTCGGCACCTTGTCTTTCTTGTCTTTCCCGCCCTGCTCGTCCGGGTCGGACGAACCATTGTCGTTACCCGGTTCGACAAGTCCTTCGTCGATGAGGTTCTGCGAGATGTGTTCTGTCAGCGCGTCTCGTTGCAGTCGTCGTTGGATCCGCAGCGCTGTCGCTCGCTCCGATCTGAACGCCTTCCAGGTCGAGATACACATCCCGATCATCACCACACTGAACGGCAATGCGATGAGGATCGCGACGAGTTGCAACGCGTTCAATCCGCCTGCCAGCAGCAGTGCGACCGCGACCGCGCCTTCCATCAGGCCCCAGAACACCCTGCTCCACACTGGAGGGTTGGGGTCTCCGCCCGAGGCGAGCATGTCGACGACGAGCGAGCCGGAGTCCGAAGAGGTCACGAAGAACAGCACGATCAGGATGATCGCGCCGACCACGACGAACGTGCCTGCCGGCATCTCGCCGAGCAGACCGAACAGCGCACCGTTGGTGTCCACTGTGGCGGCACCGGTTTCGTCGGTACCGATCAGCCCGCCGCCACCGAACAGCTCACGGTGCAGCGCGGTTCCACCGAAGACGGTGAACCACAGGAACGTGACGGCGCTCGGCACGAGCAGCACGCCCGCGACGAACTCCCTGACCGTGCGGCCTCGCGAGATGCGCGCGATGAACACACCGACGAAGGGCGCCCAGGAAATCCACCAGCCCCAGTAGAACGTCGTCCACGAACCCTGCCACGCACTGCCGTCCTCACCGGCGTAGGCGGTCGTGTTGAAGCTCATCGACAACAGGTTCTGGAAGTAGTCGCCGATGTTCTGCACGATGTCGCGGAAGATGAACAGCGTCGGTCCCGCGATCAGCACGAACAGCAGCAACGCCGCGGCAAGGCTCATGTTGATGTTCGAAAGCCACTTGATGCCGCGCTTGAGGCCGGAAACCACGGACACGATCGCCAGCGTGGTGATCGCACCGATCAGCACCGCGTAGGTCACGTTGTCCGGATCGCTGACGATGTCGAGGAACTCAAGACCGGAGGCGACCTGCATGACTCCGAGACCAAGCGAGGTCGCGACACCGAACAACGTACCGACGATGGCCGCGATGTCGATGATGTCGCCGACCCAGCCCTTGACCCGCCTGCCGAGCAGCGACTCAAGCGCGTAGCGAATGGACACCGGCCGCTTCTTGCGGTGGATCGCGTAAGCGACCGCGACACCGACGACGACGTAGATCGCCCACGGGTGAAGGCCCCAGTGCAGGAAAGTCTGCAAGATCGATTGGTGGGCGCCCTCTTCGGTGCCCGCCTCGATGCCTGTCGCTCTGTTCGGGATGCCCGCGAAGTGGTTGAGCGGCTCCGCGACGCCCCAGAAGACGAGGCCGATGCCCATGCCCGCCGCGAACAGCATCGAGAACCAGGTCTTCATCCCGAATTCGGGCGGTTCTTCGTCAGGGCCGAGCTTGATGTCGCCGTAGTGGCTGAGGCCGATCCACAGCGAGAACAGCACGAAGCCCGACACGATCAGCATGTAGTACCAGCTGAATGTGCCGACCACCGTCTCCTGCAAGGCGCTGATCGCATCCCCAACCGCAGTGGGGAACAGCACCGTGAACAACACGAAGCCCACGATGATGATCGCGGAGGGCCAGAAGACCCTCGGTGCGATCGTCGATGTCCAGGGTTTCCGCGATGCAGGTGCAGCGGCCTCGGTATCCGACGTTTCCGTCACGAGGCTCCTTCCTTCATCGTTTTCGGTCGCTAGCACCCTAGTGTTCGTTAACAACTCGAATGTCGGGTAGTCGCCAAATTGCCAAGTTTTCCTGCGTGAAATCCGTCAACTTTGCCTACTTGACCTGGCTTTATTCCAAATTGATGTAACGTGCCACAGTGTCGAATGTCCTCCGCGGCTGGTTGACCCCATCCGCACCCGCTCAACCGGCGAAACTCACCGATCCCGCCGAACGTCGCGCGGTCACGATCGAGCTGGTCCTGGTCTTTTCCATCACCCTCGGTTTATCAGGCATACGCAGTCTGTTATCGCTCATCGACTCGTTTTTGCGCCCTGTTCCACTCTCGGAACAACAGGTCGCGATCAACGTCCCGCAGGCGACGCTCGGCCTCATCGACGCGCTCAAGCAGCTACTGAGCGTGGTCCAGTTGCTCGGCTGGGGCGCGCTCGGTCTCTACCTGCTGTGGCGAGCGGGCACCAAGCTCGCCGCGATCGGCATGGACCGCACGCGGGTCGGCCGCGACTTCGGCTGGGGAGTCGGACTGACCGCCCTCATCGGCATCCCCGGCCTGCTGCTGTACTTCGCGGCCTGGAAGCTCGGCTTCAACCTCGCCGTCCAGCCCTCCACGCTCGGCGAGAGCTGGTGGCGGCCGATCACCCTGACGTTGTCGGCGTTCGGCAACTCGTTCGCGGAAGAAGTCCTGGTCGTCGGATACCTCCTGACGCGATTGCGGCAGCTCGGCATGGGCGAGAACCCCGCGCTGCTGCTCGCCGCGGTGCTTCGTGGGTCTTATCACCTCTATCAAGGGCTTGGCGGATTCGTCGGAAACGTCGTGATGGGACTCGTGTTCGGCAGGCTGTGGCAGCGGACGAACCGGCTCTGGCCACTGGTCATCGCGCACACTTTGCTCGACGTGGTCGCCTTCGTGGGCTACGCCGTTCTGCGTGATCATGTTTCTTGGCTCCCGTGAGATTGCGGGGGCGTTCGAACACATGTTCTAATGTGGTGCGACCGGATAGCAGGGGAATGCACGAACCGGCTCACCACTGACGCCAGGAGGGGCACATGGCTTGCAAGATCACCCATCGACTCAATGACCAGCAGATTCGCTTTGCCAACAGGGATTCGGCCGAGCGCTATGCGGAGATCATGGGTGGTGGCGTCGACAACTGGGAGTTCACGATCGTGCCGGTCGCGGAGCCGCGCTACGCGAGCATGGTGGAACCGGCAAGGGTCACCAGGCTGCAACGCTGAGTCGCCGGTTTCGTGGTGGGCACTCGCGCATAACGGGCGCCCACCACGACGCGGGTGACCCTCGGCAAGGTGATCTTGAACGTGATCCACGTCGCGCAACAAACCGCATGCGGCGCAACCGGTTCAGCCGTCCCGGATTCACGAACGCATCCTTCGTTATCCCGGCGCGCCGGCGCCATTTCGTTTTCGAGCCACCAACAGGGCACTCACTAGGCTCACCGATGTGCCGAATTCGAACACGCGGAATCTTGCCGACGCCAGTGGACCTCGGGTGGACAGTGAGGTGGGGCCACTACGCACGGTTCTGTTGCACCGTCCCGGAAACGAGCTGAAGCGGCTGACTCCCCGCAACAACGACCAACTGTTGTTCGACTCGATCCCGTGGGTCGACAGGGCACAGCAGGAACACGACGCGTTCGCCGGGGTACTTCGCGAACGCGGCGTCGAAGTGTTGCTGCTCGCGGATTTGCTCGGCTCAGCCCTCGACGATCCGCGAGCACACGCGGCTGGCGTGCACGCCGCCGTCGACGGAAAGCGACTCGGCACCGAACTCACCGACGCCCTCCGCTCGCATCTTTCCGGCTTGGGCTCCCTCGCGCTGGCCGAGGTGCTGATGTCCGGGATGACCTTCGAGGAACTGCCCGCGAGCGAGGGTGCTTCCCTGGTACGAAAAATGAATCATCCACACGATTTCGCGGTCGACCCGCTCCCGAACCTGCTTTTCACGCGCGATTCGTCGGCCTGGATCGGTGACCGCGTCGCCATTTCCTCACTGGCGATGCCTGCCAGGCGAAGGGAAACCGCGCTGCTGGACATCGTGTACGCCTACCATCCCCTTTTCCATGGAACGGCCCGCGCCTACGGCGCGCATTCCGCACCGGTCGAGGGTGGCGACGTCCTGCTGCTGGGGCCCGGGGTGCTCGCGGTGGGGGTCGGCGAGCGAACGACGGCGGCCGGAGCGGAAGCGCTCGCGAGGTCCGCGTTCGCCGACGGGATCGCGCACACCGTGCTCGCGGTCCCGATCGCGCAGACACGCGCGACCATGCATCTCGACACCGTCTGCACGATGATCGGCCCCGACGCGGTCGTGATGTACCCACTGGCGAGGGATTCACTCGTCGCCTACGCGCTGAGTCAGCGCGACGACGGTGCGTTGCAGGTCGCAGGGCCGGAACCGTTCCTTTCGGCTGCCGCGACGGCCATGGGGATCGAGCGGCTCAACGTGATCGACACCGGCCTCGATCCGGTGACCGCGGAGCGGGAGCAGTGGGACGACGGCAACAACACTCTCGCCGTCGCACCCGGTGTCGTCATCGGCTACGAACGCAACGTGGAGACCAACGCGAGGCTTGAGGAGGCGGGCATCGAGGTACTCCGGATCGCGGGTTCGGAGCTCGGTTCAGGGCGGGGCGGGCCGCGCTGCATGTCCTGCCCGATCACCAGGGAACCGGTTCCATACTGAACCGCCCGCGACCACGAACAAATGGGCAAAGCAAGGCTCACCTAATTGATCGAAATTCTTAGGCGAGCCTAAACAAAATAAGCAAAACCTTGGCTCATTAATTGTAATCAAATGGGTTGCACATCACCACTATCGACTGGAAAAAAGGGCCTCGTCCCGCGTATCTTCGAATACATGGCCACCTCAAAGAAGCAACCGCGTTCAAAGTTCTACGAATTGCTACAGGCGCAGATCCACAACGAGTTCAACGCCTCGCAGCAGTACATCGCGCTTGCTGTCTGGTTCGACAACGAGGACCTTCCTCAACTGGCCAAGCACTTTTACAAGCAGTCTGTTGAGGAGCGGAACCACGCCATGGCGCTCGTCCAGTACATGTTGGACACCAGCCACCACGTCGAGATCCCGGACAGCGGCAGCGTTCGCAACGATTTCGCCGACGCTCGCCAACTGGTCGAACTGGCCCTTGAGCAGGAGAAGGAAGTCGCTGCCGACATCAGGACGCTGGCGAAAGCCGCCCGCGCGGAAGACGACTACACCGCCGAGCAGTTCATCCAGTGGTTCCTCAAGGAGCAGGTCGAGGAAATCTCCGCGATGTCGACTCTGCTGAACATCGTCGACAGGGCGAACGGCAACCTGTTCGAGGTCGAGCGGTTCCTGCACCGCGAGTCGGTAGGCGACGGCGGCGACGACGTCACGATGCCGCCGGTAGCGGGCGGAAAGCTGTAAACCGCGATGCCCTCCAAGGAAAACCCGGGCTCTCCCCCTGAGGAGCAGCCCGGGTTTTCGGTTGTGGGGTGACGGTCAGCAGGTTGCTCCCTGTGCGAGCAACTGAACCTCGGTCACCGTGTCGCCCGCGACGGTGAACTGATACTGGGCGCCCCCGCCCGCAGCGGCCGTGTAGCCGGATCCCGACGCAACGAGGTCGGGGTAACTCGCCTTCAACTGGTCGAGCGTCGCTCCCGCCGCGATGCCGTTGGTGGTCTGCGCCGTCCCAGCGCGGAAACCCACCACGCCGTTCGAACCGGAAATCGACACGTCCCTGATGGCCGAGCTGCCCTCGGCGAGCTGGTAGGTGGAACAGCTCCCCGCGGGAGGCGGAACGCCCTGCCCGGAGAGCATGCCGGTCGCGACCGCGTCGTCGTAGGACATGCCCAGCTTGAGCGCCTCGTAGCCGTCGGGGCCGAAGACGGGGCCGACGGCGTACACGGAACCGCTGGGAGCGGACGAACTGGGCGGAGTCGCCGGTGCGGAGGGTACGTCGGTGTCGGAAGGCGGCGCGCCGGTCTGCGACTGTGCCTGCGAGGGAGGCGGGGTCTGTGGCTCCTCGCTCGCCGAGCCGGGCGAGGGCTCTCCCGAAGCGGACGGAGTCCGCTCGGTGCTGTTCGGAGCCGCAATGGGGAGGTCCTGCTGGTCGCCGGTGTTGTGCAACCCACCGAAGGTCAGTCCACCGGCGATCAACGCGACCACGGCGAGCGCACCGCCGCCACCGGTCATCGCCGCTCGACGGCGACGAAGTCGCTTCGCGCCCGCGACAATGGCCTCTCCGGCGCCTTCCCGTGGCGAGACGTCGAGCCTGGCGTCGGCGAACAGCCTGCGCAGCTCGTCGTCGAGTGGTTCGTTCTGGTCGGTCACACCGCTTCCCTCCCTTCGTTCTCATCGGAACCTCGCAGCTTGCCGCGCAGCGAGGCGATCGCCTTGCTGGCCTGGCTCTTGACCGTGCCCTGGCTCACGCCGAGCGAGGCCGCGATCTCGGCTTCGGACAATCCTTCGTAGTAACGCAGCACGATGACGGCGCGTTGCCTCGGAGGGAGGTCGCGAAGTGCTTGCCACAGCGGTTCGTGCTCGAACGGGTCGACGGGTGCGACCATGCGTGGTTCCGGCAGCTCGGCGACCAGGCTTTCCCTGCGCGTGCGCCGCCACTTGCTGATGTGCGCGTTGGCCATCGAACGCCGGATGTAGGCGAGCGGGTCACCGGTCTTGCGCAGGATGTGCGTCCATCGGGAGCCGATCTTCTCCAGCACCGTCTGGACAAGGTCGGCGGCGTCGTGGGGATTGCCGGTCAGCGCGTGTCCGTAGCGGAGTAGTCCGGGCAGGCTGGCCTCAACGAACTCACCGAAGTCCGTGAGGTCGCCAGGCACGACCAGTCCCCTCTCATGGCGCCTAGTGGCCGCCCTGCCGCTGTCCCGACCGATGGCAGGCACGAATGCGGTCACCGTAACGCCTCCCTCCCCGTGCCGCTTTCCTGGCTCTCGTCTCACGCGCGAACGAGGGGAAGAGTTGCCTTCGCGGCTATCCGGGAAGCGCAGCCAGTTCCGGGGGGAGCCGGAACGAGCCGTCCGGCCCTGGTGGGAAGGCATGCACCGACACCACGGCCGCCGTCGATATCGGTCCGTAGACGTGCGGGAACCAGGGGGCGCCGTCCTCGGGCGGCACGGCCGGTTCCCACCGCACCGGCACCGTCAGCAGTGCGGGATCGATGCACAGCAACACCAGATCGGTCCTGCCCGCGTACAGCCTGTCGGCAGGCAGGTGAACGGTTCCGAAATCCGAGCAGTGCACGAAACCGGCTTCGGCGAGCGAGGCGGCGCGGTATTCACCGCCGGGCCGCGCGGCGGCCCAGTCCGCTTCGGTGCAGATGTGCAGGATCATCAGCGCAGGGTGAGTTGCCTTCCGATGAGCCCGTCCCTCGACCGGCGTTCCGCCGCGTTCAGCGGCTCGTCGTCGAGTGAGTCCAGCGCGGTCCGCAGCCGGGTGCCCAGTTCCTTCGCAGGCTCGGCCCATTCGCGTGCGTGGGCTTCCGGATCAAGGTCCCATACCGGGACCAGCAGGCCGTGTGCACGGAAGGAACCCGCGTAGCGCGACTCGTCACCGAGGCCGAGTTCGCCTGCCGCCGACAACCTGGCGAGCGCCTGGAGCAGCCGGTTCTCCTCGGCAGGCCAGACCCACCTCAGGTGTGCCTTCTCTCCGGCGAGCACCCAGTAGGCGCCTGTGCTGAGCCGTTCGGTGGGCATGATCGCGGCGTTGGCCCGCTCAAGTGACATCGCGACGTCGCCGCTGGCCTCCGTGTCCTCCGGCAGCCACCACGAGAAGTCCTCGTGCAGGTTCACGTCGAGTTCGGCGTCGTGAACGAGCAGGTCCTGCAACCGCTCGCCTTCCTCCGGCGGACTCGTGGTGTCCGGAACGGAGAGCACATCGCCTGGTTTGGCGTCCAGCGCCCAGCGCAGAGCCCTGCCGAGATCGCGGCTGATGTCGGAGGAGCGGGTCTGAACCTGCATCCCGACGAACACCTCGCCGTCCGACCGCACGAAGGCTGCCGCGGCCATGGGAAGGACGGTGCCGAGGGTGACCTTGCGCTCGGCGTCTCCGGCGAGGGTGAGCCGCGCGGTGGCCGACGGTACGAACTCGCGCAGCGCGATCAGCTCGGGCTCGGCGGCAAGCCCCTCGAAGGGCCTTGCGACGAAAACGTCCCTGACCTTCGGCTTCCTGTCCTTCTTGGGGCCCTTCTTGCGTGCGCCCTTGCCCACGTTCTGCCTCCCGTGATGCCGTTTGCCTGAAAGCTACTCGAAGCCCTTTCAGGCTAGGGTCGGCGGGTGTTCGATCACGCTGACCCCGACTTCCTGCGAGACCCCTACCCCGCGTTCGCGCGACTCCGCGAACAAGGCGAGGTGCACTGGCACGAAGGACTCGGCATCTCGATCGCCGTGTCGCACTCCGCCGCCTCCGCCGTGCTCAGGAATCGTTCGCTCGGCAGGATCTGGTCCGACGCGACGCCCGCCGAACAGTTCGCCTCCTTCAACATGCTGCACCGCAACTCGCTGCTGGAGAACGAACCACCGGCGCACACCCGGTTGCGGAGGCTGGTGTCGGCGGCGTTCGCGCGCGGCCATGTCGAGCGGTTGCGGCCCACCGTCGAAGCACTCGCCGCCGACATGGTCGAAACGCTGGCAGAGCGGATCGCCACCGATGGCGAGGCCGACCTGCTCGAACACCTCGCGCAGCCATTGCCGGTCGCGGTGATCGCGGAACTGCTCGGGGTCGATTCCGCCGATGGTCCACAGCTCGTGGACTGGAGCAACTCCATCGTCAAGATGTACGAATACGACTTACCGCAGCCGCAACGGGAGGCCGCTGAGCGGGGAGCCGAGGAGTTCGCCAGCTACCTGCGCGCGATCGCGGAGCGACGCAGGGCCCACCCCGCCGACGACCTGCTGAGTCACCTCGTCAGCGGCGACCTCACCGGGGACGAGGTGGTCGCGACGGCGGTCCTGTTGCTGATGGCCGGTCACGAGGCGACCGTCAACGTGATCGGCAACGGAACCCTCGCGCTGCTGACCCACCGCGACCAGTGGGACCGCCTCGTCGCCGACGAACGCCTTGTCAGTCCGGCGACCGAAGAACTCATCCGCTACGACTCGCCGCTTCAGCTCTTCGAGCGGACGGCGACGGCCGGGGTCGAGATCGCGGGCGTTCGCATCGAAGAGGGGCAGAAGGTGGCCGCGCTGCTCGGCGCCGCCGCCCGTGATCCCGAGGTGTTCACCGATCCCGACACGTTCGACATCGGGCGCGATCCCAACCCGCACCTCGGCTTCGGGGGCGGCATTCACTACTGCCTCGGCGCACCGCTGGCCAGGATCGAGATCGCCGCGGCTTTCGACGCGCTCGCGAAGCGGCTTCCCGGCCTGCGTCTTGCCCGAACCCCGGAGCGGAGGCCGGAGTTCGTCATCAGAGGGCTGCGAACGTTGCCGGTGACAGTGGGCTGACCGGCGGCTCAGCGCGGTGCCATCGCCGACCGGGGGCGTCGCTCGACCTCGGGCGCCCCGCTGACCTTCACCACCCGCAGCAAGCGCATGAACCGGCCGTCGATCGGCGCGAGCAAGCTCGTGACACGCTGCACGACCAACGCGGTCAGCACGGCGAGCCCCGCCGCGCACAGGTCGGTCAACGCGCTGAGCACGACACCATCGGCATCGGCTTGGACGCCGTCGCGCATCCGCCACAGCACGGTCAGCACCAGCAGCGCCCCGTTGGCCACCCAAGCCGCCCACCAGCCGAGCACGAGCCACGACGGCCGTGGCCGCGTGTGTTCGGACCTGCCGAGCGCGGCGTGTTCGAGTTCGCCGAGGATCGGGCCTGCCAGCACCAGGTTGGGCCCTGGGACGAGCAGGCCGAGCAGCACGAACCACGTCGACCTCGCCGGTTCCTGACCGGCCTCGTCGGCCGCGGCGGACCTGGCGACGAAGAACCACCACAGCACCACGGCGGCGGCGAAGACCGCGAGTACGAAGGTGAGCAGCGAAAACGCGAGCACCAGCGCGTCGGAGGCACCGACGACCGTGGGACTCAACGCGGAGTTCCTGCTCTGCACGAGCAGCACGTATCGCCAGATCTCGGCACCACCGGCGACGACGGCGAGCCCGGCCAGCGTCCACAGCAGGGCGACGGCGTTTCTGGCGACCATGCGAAGTCGCTGAAGGGGTACGGACTCGCGCGGATCGACACCCGGCACGGCCGTCGGCCATCGCCACGCGAGATTCGGAAATCCCCACCGCGGTGTCGTCGCGTACCTGGGCGGCCCGGTGTACGGCTCGGCAGCCGCGGCACGACGCGGCGGGGCTGCGCCGGCGGGAACCGTCGCTACCCACCGCACCCGCGTGCGGCCGTGTGGCTGCCCCGGCCGCATCGGTCAGAGCACCTCGGCTCGCACACCCTCACGGTCGCCGACGATCGAACGACCTTCCGTGAGCCACGACTTCATTCCGCCCGCGACGTTGACCGCGTCGACGACCCCGGCCGCGTTGAGCCACGCGGCAGCACGCGCCGACCGGCCGCCTGACCTGCACACGACGTACACCGGTTTGTCGTCCGGAAGCTCGGCCAGTTCGGCAACTCTCGCGGGGAGGTCGCCGAGTGGAATGTGCACGGCCTCAGGCGCGTGTCCGGCCGCCCACTCGTCGGGTTCGCGTACATCCAGCAGCACGACGTCTTCCGATGGCAGCTCTGAGACGGAAACCGTCGGCACTTCGGCAGGGTTCACAACGGCCATCGTCGCATGTCGGACCGTTGCACGCGTGTGAGGCACCTCGTGTTCACTTCCGGTGCCTTCCCTTGCCGGTCTTGGCCTTTTCACCGACCTTGCCGAAGCGGTCGACGGCCCTGTCGCGCATGAAGCCGAGCGGATCGGGAGCGTGCAGGCGCAGCATCACCGCGTTGACGTCGTCGGGAATCCTGCGCGGGGCGCCGAGACTCACCAGCATCGTCGCGAGGAAGGCAGCGGGGACGGTGAACAGCGCGGGCTGCTGCACGAACCACGGCGCCCACCCTCCCGTGCGCACGCTAACGGCGTTGACGACGACGGCGGTGAGGACAAGGCCGCCACCGACACACATACCGACCATCGCGCCGAGCCACGTGAGCCTTCGCCACCAGATGCCGAGCACCAGGAGCGGACAGAACGTGGAAGCGGCCAGCGCGAAGGACATACCGACGCTGAGCGAGAGGTCCTCGACGGGCAGTGTCACCGCGAGCATGGCGGGAACGGCCGCGACGACGATCGTGGCGACCTGGAAATCGCGGACCTTGCCGGAAAGCAGGTCGGTCGCGATCACGCCCGCGACGCTCACCAGCAGCCCGGACGAGGTCGAGAGGAACGCGGCGAAGGCACCCGCCGCCGTCACCGCGACCAGTATCTGGCCGAGCAGGCCCTGCACCATGGCAGAAGGAACCATCAGCACCGCGGCGTCGGTGTTTCCGGTGACCAGCAACTGCGGAACGTAGAGCCGGGACAGCGCGCCGATCATGACGGGGAACAGGTAGAAAAGCCCGAGCAGCAACAACACCTGCACCGTGGTGCGGCGCGCGGCCTTGCCGTCGGGGTTGGTGTAGAAGCGCACGAGTACGTGCGGCAGGCCCATGGTGCCGAGGAAGAGCGCGAAGATCAGCGAATACGTCGACAGCAGATCGCTCGGTTCCTGGCTCGGCTGCAACCAGCTCGCGTTGTCGAGCGCTCCGCCCTGCACGACGGGCGTGGCCGCACCGGCTGGAAAATCAAGGCTCGTTCCCGCGTCGACCTCGTATTCGGTGCCCGGAACCCACACCACCCTCGTTCCGCCGCCGTCCTCGCCCGTGTCGCGAATGGACACCTCGGTCGGCTCGGCGACGCGAAGGGTCACCCCGGTCTCGATGGCGATCGAGGTGGCGTCGGCGAACGCCGGCGGCGCCTGCTGGCCGAGAGTGCCAGCCGAACCGGCACCTCCTGACCCGAAGAACACCACACACAACACGAACGTCGGGACGGCCAGCGCGAACAGCTTCAGCCAGTACTGAAACGCCTGGACGATCGTGATGGCCCGCATGCCTCCCGCCATCACGTTGACCGCGATCACCACGGTCACCGCGACCGAACCCACCCAGGCTGGCGCGGGCATGATCGCCGTCAGCGCGATTCCAGCGCCCTGGAGCTGGGGCAGCATGTAGAGCACGCCGATGAACACCACGAACCAGGTGGAAAGGGTTCGCAGTGAAGCGGAACCGAGCCGGGCCTCCATGAAGTCCGGCAGCGTGTAGGCGCCCGACCTGCGCAGCGGCGCGGCGACGAACAGCATGAGCGCCAGGTAGCCAGCGGTGAAACCGATCGGATACCAAAGCGCGTCGGCACCCTCCTTGAGGACGAGACCGGCGACACCGAGAAACGAGGCAGCCGAGATGTACTCGCCGGAGATCGCGGCCGCGTTGCGCCGGGAACGCACCGTCCGGCGCGCGACGAGGAAGTCCTGGGTGCTCGTGGCGAACCGGGAAGAGCGGCGACCGAGGTAGAACGTCACCACCATGACCAGCACGACGCTGGCAAGAGCCCACGGATTCAACTGCACTCAGTTCTCGATCATGTCGACGAAGTCGCGTTCATGCCGCTCCGCCAGCCGGTTGTACCACAAGCCAACGCCGAAGAGCAGCGGAAACGGCGCGACACTGAGAAGAAGCCAGGCGACGGGGATGCCGATCAACCGCAGCGACGCGAACTCCGGCGAGAGGAAGAACGCGAGCGGCAACGAGCCGAGCACCACCAGCACGAGTCCCGCGAGCAGAACCCCGGTCTTGAACTGGACCTTGATCAGATCCTTGATCAGCAGTTCGCCCCAGCTCGTCTGCTCTTCGAGCTCGACCCTCGCGCGAAGGGTGCTCTGTGCCTTGCTCGGTTCGGCGAGTACGACGCGCTGCCTGCGGGTCTTCTGGGGTTGCTCGGGGGCGCGCGCCTGTTCGACGGCCTGCTCGAATTCGCTCTGCTGCTGTCCCGGTTTCGGGACGTTCCTACCGAGCGTCGGATCCGGCTGCCGGATACCGCCGACCTTGCGGTAGAAGTCTTCGTTCATGCGGGGCTACCCGGTTCGCGAAGAGCCGACCAGCCTGTCCTTGAGCTCGCGGGTGTGCCGCCTGCTCACCGGAAGGACCTTCTCGTCGTTGCCGATGACGACCTGGTAGCCGCCCTGTCCCATGCGCAGCTCGGTGATCAGCGGGAGTGCGACGAGGAACGAACGGTGGATGCGAACGAAGCCAGCCTTGCCCCAGCGCTCCTCAAGTTGCGCGAGCGGGATGCGAACGAGGTGGCTGCCTTCCGTCGTGAACAGTCGCGCGTAGTCGCCTTGTGCCTCGACCCAGCGAACCGAGGAGCGAGGAATCAGTTTCGTGGTTCCCGCGAGTTCGACGGGGATGACTTCGTCGTCGGTTTTGACCGGCTCGCCCGTCGACGCGGGTTCGCGAACGGGCATGCTCTGCATCTTCTCGATGACTCTCGCGACGGCCTTGTCGATGCGATCCTGCCTCGCCGGCTTGAGCACGTAATCGACCGCACCGAGGTCGAACGCGTCGACGGCCTCCGTCGCGTGGCCCGTGACGAACACGAGCACCGGCGCGGGGTTGAGCGAAGCGAACACCCGCGACATCTCCATACCGGACAACCCGGGCATGTTGATGTCGGCGAACACCGCGTCGACTGGCGGGAGCCCACGCTCCTTGCGCATCCGGATCTCTTCGTCCTCCGAGCCGAGCAACCGCAGCGCCTCCGAGGCATCGACAGCGGGGATGACCCTGCCGATGCGGGCATTCGACTCAAGGCAGTGCCGCAATTGGTCAAGCCCGTGCAACTCATCGTCCACGGCGAGAACGAGGAGCTTCCGGGTGTCATCGTGAGTACTCACAGTGACAAGCATCCTGCCGTCCACCGCGTGCAATGTCCACACCGCTTGTGGGCGAAATCGCAGGCTCAATACCGAATCGAGATCTTTACCGAACGCGCTGCGAGCGAAGGACTACAACCCGAATCGGGCCCAGGTCGCCCTGTTCACGGCTGCTTCGAACAGCGCGGCGGCAGGAGCGCCCACCCCGAGCCTCGCCAGCAGTGGCTTCTTCGGCTCGGCGAACACGATCTCGGCGTCGGGGAACCGCTCGCCGATGACGGTGCGCAGGTTGCCGAGCCCGTCGATGAGGCCGAGTTCGAGAGCACGTGCCCCGAGCCAGATGTCACCGGTGAAGAGGTCCTTGTCGGCGGTGAGCCGGTCTCCCCTTCGTTCCTTGACCCAGCCGACGAACATGTCGTGCAGTTCGTTGTGCAGCTTGTGCAGCCACTCGACGTCCTCGGCCTTCTCGGGACTGAACGGATCGAGCCGCGACTTGTTCTCGCCGGCCGTGTAGAGCCTGCGCTCGATGCCGAACCGTTCGAGCAGGTTCGCGAACCCGAAGCCGCCGGTGATGACACCAATCGAACCGACCATCGAGGTGCGGTGCGCGTAGATCTCGTCGGCGGCGCAGGCCAGCCAGTAGCCGCCGGAAGCGGCAAGGTCCTCCGCGAACGCGATGACCGGCTTGTCGTGCTTGTCGGCGAGTTGCCTGATGCGCTCGGCGATCAATCCCGACTGGGTTGGCGCCCCGCCAGGCGAGTTGATCTGCAACGCGACCGCCTTGAGCCGGTCGTGACTGAAGGCCCTCGTCAACGCGGACTCGACGGCCGCGAGGTTGATGACCCCTCTCGCCAGCGGCGAGGGCTGCGGGTTGATCACCCCGTGCAGCCGGACGACCGCGACGACGTCCTTGCGGTCAGCGCGGTCGCCGATCATCGGGATACGCGAGGCCAGCTTCTCCGCCCTGCCGACCTTCCTGCCGACCTCGGCGGTCAGTCCGCTTCGCTGTGCGTTCATCACTCAACCCTAGCTGGCATTCGGGGTGACGCTGGGGAGCCCGGATCGCGTGCTCGCCGCAGGGGCGCCTTGCCTTCGCTCGGGTTGGTCCGGCACGTCCGCCGCGAACTTGAGCATGTCGGGACGCACTCCCCTGACGAACTTGGGCACCCGCATCGTCACCTTCATGCCCGCGTTGGGCGCCGTCTCGACCATCAGCGAGTACTTGTTGCCGAACACCTGGTTCATCCGCCTGTTGATGCCGGTCAGCCCGATGTGCGCGCTGCTGCTCGAATCGCGCATCCCGTCGAGCAGCGCGGGGTCCATGCCGACGCCGTCGTCCTCGACGCTGATCTCGGCTTCGGTCCCGTAGTCCTGCGCGGTGACCGTCACCGTGCCTCCGCCCGGTTTCTGGGCGATCCCGTGCTTCACCGCGTTCTCGACGAGCGGCTGGATGAGCAGGAACGGAACGACGACCGACTGCACCTCGGGAGCGATCTTGAGTCGCACGTTGAGCCGTCCGCCGTAGCGCGCGCTCTCGATGGTCAGGTAGCGGTCGATGTTGCGCAGCTCGTCGGACAGCGTGGTGAAGGTGCCCTCGGTGCGGAAGCAGTAGCGAGTGAAGTCGGCGAAGTCCTGGAGCAGTTCCCTCGCTTCCTCGGGGTCGGTCCTGATCAGCGAGGAAATGGTGTTGAGCGCGTTGTAGACGAAGTGCGGCGAGATCTGGGCCCGCAGCGCCTTGATCTCCGCCTGGTGCAGTTGGTGCTTGGTCTCTTCGAGCCGGGCCGATTCGAGCTGTGTCCCGACGAAGCGGGCGACCGCGTCGGCCATGTGAACGATCCGCTTGCCCTTGGTCCGGCCGACAACGATGAGCACGGCGTCGGTCTTGCCCTCGACGATGAGCGGGACGATGACCGCGGTCCGCATCCGGCAGGTGCCTCGGTGGTTGCACGGCATCTTGTCGTGCGAGACGACTTCGCGCCGGTGCTTGCGGATGGCAAGGCCGACACTGTCGACGAGGTCGACATAGTGATCGTTTGCCTCGCCGTCCCAGGAAAGCAGGGTTCCGTCCCCGTCGGTGATACCGACGGCAATGCACTTGAGTAGCGCCAGCAACCTTGTCGCGACCTTGTCGGCGACGTCCTGATCGAGTCCTTCCCTCAGCTCCAGCGGCGCCTTCGACATCAGGTAGACCGCTTCGAGCACGGCGTCGTCTACCGCTCCACTCGGCTTTCGGCTTCCGAAGACGAGCACGACAATGCCGATCAGCAGCACCCCGGCGACGCTCCATGGGATGACTGGGTTGGTCAGCAGCCCGGACACGGCGTCAATGCTCTGCGCTTGCTGGGTCACGTGCAAGGTCTACCGCACACTTCATGTACGTAATTCACGACTGCCCGTGGTCGCCGGAGGTGGCTCATCACTTCAGCAGGCGCGACATGCGCCGGTCGGCCAACGGTTTGCCACCGGTCTGACACGTGGGGCAGTACTGGAAGGACTTGTCCGCGAAAGACACCTCGCGGATGGTGTCACCACACACCGGGCACGGCAGTCCCGTTCTGGCGTGCACCCGCAGACCGGACCGCTTCTCGCCCTTGAGCCGCGCGGCGGCTTGGCCAACGGACCGGTCGACGGCGGAGGTGAGCACGTCGTGCACGGCGTCGGCAAGCCGGTCGATCGTGTCGTCCGTCAGCTTCGCCGGTGTCGCGAACGGCGAGAGCCTTGCGACGTGCAGGATCTCGTCCGAGTACGCGTTGCCGATTCCCGCGATGACCCGCTGGTCGGTGAGCAGCCATTTCAGGCGAGTCGTCTGGCCTGCCAGCAACTTCGCCAGTGCCGCACGATCGATGTCGAGCGCGTCCGGCCCCAGCCGCTCGATACTCGGCACCTCCGCTGGATCGTGGACGATCCAGACGGCGAGCCCTTTCTTGGTTCCCGCCTCGGTCAGGTCGAAGCCGGGCGAGCCGGGCGATTCACCGGGATCCGAGGAAAGGTGCACCCGCAACGCGATCGGCCCCTTGCCCCCCGGCTTCGGCGGCGCGGGAGACAGCGAATCGGACCAGCGGAGCCAGCCCGCCCTCGCGAGATGAACGATGAGGTGCAGGTCGCCGCATTCCAGATCGAGGTGCTTGCCGTGCCTGCCTGCCCCGGTGACCTCGCGCCCGTTCAGTTCCGTCCACTGGGGAGTCACGGTCTTGAGCACCGAAAGGGAGGCGACGTCGACCCTCTTCACGGTGCGCCCGACGGCGTGCTCGCGCAGATGGTGGGCGAGGGCCTCGACTTCGGGCAGCTCAGGCATGGGTTACTCGACAGGGTGTAGGGGACCTTCGAAGTCCGGTAGGTCGTGCTTCTGGATGGATTTCGCGATGCGGTTGACCTCACCGCGTACCGCAAAGGTACCCCGCACCGTGCCGACCCAGCGCTCCGAAGGACGCTCGCCGGAAGGGTCGCCCTCGGTTTCCGCGACCACCGTCCACGGCCTTCGCAGCACCCATCGCAGCGGGAAGAACAGCGCGACCAGCAGGACAGCGAGCGGGACCCAGGGCGGAACGACCACGTCGTCCGGCATCCAGACCAGCAGGATGATGGCGAGCACCGCCGCGACCGCGGCCATGACGATGCCTGGTGCGTAGCTCGCGGCCACATCGTGCTCGAAGTCGTCGGCCGTCGCGGGACGACGCCACTCCATCTGGCCGCGAATGACCCATTCCCGGCCGTCTGTACCCCGGACCAGCCGGTTCATCGCTGCCCTCCGCAAGCATGCCCGAGCACGAATTACGTATTACGGAAACCGTACCGTGATCTTCAGGGACGCGGGAAGTCCGACGAGCGAGTGTTGTGTGAGGAAACGCCTTGGGGCGACATCGGACCCCCATCCGGCGGCAGGCATTCCTCTTGTCGCTCCACCTGTCGCTGGTCGTACTGCCTGCTCGGGCTCTCCGTGGCGTCGACGGCCGGGCACGGAAGCGTCGAGCGTGCTTCCGAGGACGTCGCTGACTTCGCCGATGTCGCCGTCATCGACGACTGCGAGGGCAGTGACGTGGCGGGCTGGGTTTTCCGCTCGCGCTCCGTCGGCTTCCTGCTCGGCGTCGTGCTCGTCGGCTTGCTGCTCGTTCCGCTCAGTGTGGTCCCGGTGGTCGAAGGCTCGGCGGTGTCGCTGCGCGGTTCGCCGTTCCCGTTCCCATTGCCGTTGCCGTTGCCGTTGCCGTTGCCGTTGCCGTTGCCAGGATTGCGGGGTGGCTCGTGGACACCGGGCAACTGGGTACCGGTGACGGGCTCCGTGCGATAGGTGATGGTGCCCGCGATTTCGACACTGCCCGGCGGGGTGTACTCGTTGGCGGGCTGGACGGCGACGTCCGGAAGCTCGGGACCAGTCTCGGTTGCCTTCCGCTGCGAGATTCCGGTGACGAGCGGACCGGTGTGGGAGGACACCGAAGGCGGTGACGAAGGAGGCGGTGTCGGCTCCGCGATCTGGAGGCTGTCGCTTTCACCTTCCGCGGGAAGCCCGATGGCGTCCCGGATCCCGGGGTCGAGCGGGCCGACGATGCCGACCATGCCGACAGCGGCCGTCGAGGCGAGTGCCACCCCGATCTTCAGCGGAGCACCGAGCGCGACAGCGGCTCCCGCGCTTCCCGCTCCCCCTGCCGCGGCCGTGACACCACCGGCGGCGCCTCCCAGCGAGCTCGCGGTGACGGCGGCAGCGGTGACACCGGCCGCGGGAACCAGCAGCACGATCGCGCTCGCGTGTGCCCGCAGGGAGGAGCACACCTCGCGGAGTTCGTCGTGCATGGCGCGACACGACGCGCACGTGCCGAGGTGGACTTTGATCTTGCGAGCTTCCGCTCCGGTGACACTGCCCGCCGTGTAGCCGCCGAGCTTTTCCATGACCGTGCGGCAACCGTCGGAACCGCGGTCGACGGCGAGGTGTGCCTGTAGGTATGCGGCTCTGAGGCCGAGTCTCGCTCTGCGGGCGAGTGCCGCTGTCGCGTTGGCGCTCAGTCCGAAGTGCTGCGCCGCGCTCGCGGGCTGGACACCTTCGACCTCGGTCTGCCACAACACGGTGCGCCACCGCTCGGGCAACGTCGAGAACGCTCGCGTGATCAACGTCGTCTCGGCGGTGCGGTTCTGCGAATCGGAGCCCGCGCCCACTCTGTTGGTCAGTTCGTCGTCGGTGACGGGCACGTCCCTGCGGGCACCGTGCCATTCCCACGACACCCTGCGCGCGACGGTCAGCAGATAGGCGCGCACGTTGTCGCGGGGCCCGTTTCCCCTGCGTACGGCTTGCAGCACACGGAAGAAGGTCTCGGCCGTGATGTCGTCTGCCTCTGAACTGTCGGCAGCCAGTCCACGCGCCAGCCTCCGCACCGCGGCAGCGTGGAGTTCGAAGAGATCACCGAACGCGGCATCCTCACCGATGCGCAAACGTTCGAGCAGTGCCGACTCTTCGGATCCGGGGACCGCACGATCCATCCAGCCAGGCACCCCCTCCGGGCCGTAGCCCTTTCGGTTGAACGTTGAACACCATACGGAGCCTCGCGAACCCCGTCACCCCTTGTCCTACGTACGTGACCAAATGCCCACCTTCGGGTACCTCGCGGTGCCGGAAAGCGGTCGGTATAGACTGTGCCTCGCACAAGCGATTGAACAGTGCACGCGGACGTAGCGCAGCTGGTAGCGCATCACCTTGCCAAGGTGAGGGTCGCGGGTTCGAGTCCCGTCGTCCGCTCAAGTTTTTTTCAATCCTCCCCCGGGCGGGGGAGGATTTTTTTGTTGTTCCACACCAATTCTCGTTCGACGTGGTCCAGGCCAGTAGGGCCTTCTTGCACCGGCGGGAGCAGCATGAGGTCCACGAACAACTCGGCACCGAGCGCACCGGCGAGCCGTTCGAGAACGGGGATCGTCGGCACTGTCGCACCGGCTTCGAAGCGCGCGATGGCGGGCTGGGTCATCCCGGCGGCCGACGCGAGCCGGGCCTGAGTCCACCCGCGCAGCGTGCGCAGGTGCCTGACCGTGCTACCCAGTTCGGAAGCCACCGTGTTCCGCGGTCGATCGCGATTGCGGCACGTATCCACAAGGTAGCAAGCTACCACCATCTGGAAAACGTTGCCCGCCGCCTGTCCGATTCGCGCAGCGGCGATCGGGGGATCGACACCTCGTACGCGTTGGCAGCACGATGACCGGATCACGAGTTGCTCACGGCGGTAACGCACCTTTCACCCAGCGATGATTTCGACATCGACACCGCACCCGGTCACGCCAGGCCCTCGCGTCGCCATATTTCTCCCCGAAAGTTCCACTCCGGTCCGTTCTTTTCCGAGAGGAATACGCATGCGTAGGTCCCTTGCCCTTAGCGTCCTGTTCACGGCCTTACTCGGGACCGCAATGGCCTGCGCTGTTCCGAGCACCACGCGAGACACCCCTGCTTCCGAACCGGCCACGCTGTCGGCCGAACTGGCGGAGCAGCCCGCACTGCCTCCGTCCGCGGCGCCCACGATGGTCGAGATGCCCACCGTGGAAGGCGAGAACCTCATGGTTGCCATGGACACTTTGGACTCTCTCGGCATCACCAACGTCCTGCCGCTGCCCGCCGACGGCCATGCCTTCGTAGCCAACCCAGCCAACTGGGTTGTCGTGGCACAGGATCCCGCCGCCGGAATGCAACTCAGTACGGCAGACGAGGCCACCTTGCAGGTAGCCAAAACGGACGAGGCGGAATCGAGTTGGTGCGGCGACGGAGACTGCTGACCGTGGCCCCGATACCAACCAGCCGCAGACCCCGCTATGAGAAAACCCGGCCCCTACGAGGGGACCGGGTGGGTGATTTCAAGCCTAGCTTGCGTGGGTGGGCGAGGCAAACTACCCAAACCAACATGATCAGTCACCGGACACACCTACCACTTGGCTGGGCGAGTGAAGTGCCCCGCGGGATTGGGCAGCTGGTGTGCGGTGAAGTCCTGCTGGCCCAGTTGCCGCCACCAATGACGTCCTTTTCCATCAGTCGCTTTGCCCTGCAAAGCCCCTGCGAGCCAGCCAGTGGACGGGTTCACAACCCCAACCGGCACGTGGTCACGAATCAACTTCAAGGGCAAACCGAGGTCGGAGTCGTTCGAGATCACCACCGCCGCGTCGACGTAGCCGCTCAACACATCCACGAGCAGGTGCGTTGCGACGTTGACATCACTGCCCTTCTCTTCCCTCACCAAGGCGGTAGCCAGCACGATGTGGCCACCGTTTCCATCGTCCACAGCACTCAGGGGAAGCTCGGTCGTTGGGAGCGGCGCCTGGGAGCGAACAAGCTGAGGACGTCCCTTTCTGGGTTGATTGGCAAGAGGAACCTGCTTTGCCCGAGCCACGTATTGTCCGAACTCGATGTGATCCACGGCTCCGACCGCGTCCAATGCCTTCAAGTACACGTCCTGATCGGCGTACGCATCCGGCGCGTCCGCGGCATCTATCCGGGCCGTGCAGTAGACAACGCGCTCGATTCGCGCCCCTCGCCAGTTCGTACGCTCAGCGACGAGGGACGTCGCGAGCGCATGTGGCGACAACCATTTCCAACCCGTCGTTCCCCGGCCGAACCAACGACGGCCCGAGTAGTACAGGTTATAGCCGTCAACATAGACACCGACTCGCACAAGGTGACGGTAGCGTCACCGGCCGTCAGAACTGGAACCAACCGAAGTCAGCTCGCGGCGCCCGTTGTACCGTCGCTGACCCCGAGTCCCACCGGGCAACTCACCCCGGTACCGCCCAAACCGCAGTAACCGTTCGGCACCTTGTAGAGGTACTGCTGGTGATAGTCCTCCGCGTAGTAGAACTCGCCGAGCTGAGCGAATTCCGTGGTGATCTCACCGAGCCCGGCACCCCGGAGCGCGGACTGGAAACCGGCCCGGGAGGCTTCGGCTTCCGTACGTTGCCGCTCGTCGGCGTAGTAGACGGCCGACCGGTACTGCGTTCCCAGATCGTTTCCCTGCCGCATTCCCTGCGTGGGATCGTGCCCTTCCCAAAAGACCTTCAGCAGGGTCTCGTACGACACCACCGCCGGATCGAAAACGACGAGCACGGCTTCGGTGTGCCCGGTGAGCCCCGAGCACACCTCCTCGTACGTCGGGTTCGGCGTGTAGCCGCCCGCGTAGCCCACCGCCGTCGAATAAACACCCTGGGTTTGCCAGAACAGCCGTTCCGCGCCCCAGAAGCAACCGAGCCCGAACACCGCGGTGCGCATGCCTTCGGGGAACGGTGGTTTGATGCGCCGGTCAGGATGCACGGCGTGAAAGTCCGGTGTCACCAGCGGTTCGGCGCGGCCGGGCAGCGCCTGCTCAGCGGACACCAACGTTGTTTTGTCTCGACCGAACCACGACATACTTCAATTCTACTGACCCGGCGTCGCTCTGCGGGGTGACGCGATAGTGTGCGTGGGCTCCAGGTGATCAGGGGGTTCGATGGCTTGGCAAGACGAGTTGCGACGTCTCGACGCCGAACTCGCCTCCGGACAAATCGCTCATGATCAGCATCGTCGGCTGCGTGAGGACATCCTCGCCGAGGCTTCCAGCGGGCCGGCGATCTCACCGCTCGCCGCGAGAAACAGGGAAGCCAAGGCGGCGAATGGTGCTGCCCACGACAGCCCGGCGACGGGCGAGGTGACGGAAGTGATGACCCCGCCCGACCCGAACGACCCCACGCTGTTGCTCACCACGACGCGGCCGACGACGGCACCGAGTCCCGCCGATTACCGGCCGACCGACTCCATGCCCTACCCGCCGCCCTCCGCGCAAA
This sequence comes from Prauserella marina, assembly GCF_002240355.1. Lineage (GTDB taxonomy): Bacteria > Actinomycetota > Actinomycetes > Mycobacteriales > Pseudonocardiaceae > Prauserella_A > Prauserella_A marina. Next base: position 103,926 of record NZ_CP016353.1, on the reverse strand, counting down.
AGGCCCACCGGCCGCAGCCATCCGCCCCTCACCCCGGCAACACGAACGGCACGGCACAGCAGCCCGTCGAGTTGACGGTTCCGATCACGAGGGTGCCGACGGGACCGGTGGCAGGACCGCCGCCCCGGCAGGCCCCACCACTTCCCGACTGGGCCGAACCACCCGCGAGCAAGGGAAAGACGGGCACCTGGCTGCTCGTCTCACTCGGAGTACTCATCGCGCTCGGCGCGGTCATCGGCGGCGCGTGGTGGCTCGGCACTTCAGGCGACAAAGCGACGCCCGGCAGCGCGATGCCAGCCGCGTCATCGGGCCCCGACGGTTCCGAGGTCGCGCTCGCCGACAAGTTGCCGGTCCTTCCGGGTGAACCGAGTCCGGCCAACTCGACCATGACCGTCGACAAGGGTGCCGACCTCGGTCTTTACTCGACCACCGACGCGCAGGCTATGCGTGACAGCGGCGCGAAGGAGGTCATCTACCGCGCTTCGGCGGAAGGCGAGAGCCTGACCGACGGCTACACGGTGATCGTGATCCCCGCCGACGATTCCGGGGCCGCGACGTCGTTGACGGACCAACTGAGCCGCACCGTCACCGAGGGCGGGTTCACCGCTGAGCCGCTCGCCGACAGGGAAGGATTTGTGGCATTGAGCCGAACCGACTCGTCCGGAAGGGTCAGCGTCGTCTGGTACGTATCGGGGAACGTCACGGTCGGCGTCGGGGTGTCACAGGCGCCTTCGGCGGACGAGAACGTGTTGCGGCAACGATTGCTCGACACGCTGACCTCGGTGACGGCGGTGCTGCCACTTCGCTGACGCGATCAGCGTCTTCACCGAAGGTCACAATTCGACCCGCGCCCCCGCGCGAGTCCGCAACCGTGCAGAATATGGCTCGTCCAAACCCAACACCGTGACGCGGGGCCGAGGCGAGTCACCGCCAAGTGAGCAGGGGGTCCAGGGTGTCCTGGCAGGAAGAGTTGCGCAAGCTGGACGAGGAGCTTGCATCGGGCAGACTCTCCGCGGACGATTACCGGGTTCGCCGCGACCAGGTGCTTTCGTCCGCGGTCGCGCATGGTGAGGATCCGAACGCGGCAGCGGAGACCCAGCAACAGCAGGTTTCGCAGCCGCAGGAAACCCCGCAGCCGGAGCAGCAGACCCCGGACGACGAAGGGCAGAGCGCCGATTCGACCCAGGTGATCGCCCCTCTCGACCCCAGTGCGGAGCGCACGCAGACCGTGCCGCCATGGCAAGCCCAGCATGCGCAGCAGGCCCAGCAGATGCAGCAACCGCACCAGGCCCCTTACGCGCAGCAGCAGCCTCCGATGCCTCAGGCAGGTGGCTACCAGCAGGGTCCCGCCTCGCCCGCCGGTGGCTTCCAGCAACCGGGCCCAGCTTCGCCGGCCGGCGGTTTCCAGCAACCAGGCCCCGCATCGCCAGCGGGCGGTTTCCAGCAGCAGGGTTACCCGCAGCAACAGCAGCAGTTCCCGCCGCAGCACCAGCAGCCCCCTCAGCAGCCGTGGAACGGGGGCCAGCCGGACCAGGCCCCGCCATGGGGCGGAGGTGACTTCCCGCCGCTCGGACCGCCCGGCGGCCCCGACTGGGGCGCCTCCCAGGGGCCCGAGGGATTCGAGGATGGGCAGCGCAAGAGCGGTAAGGGCAAGATCTTCGCGATCATCGGCGCGGTCGTCGTGCTTGCCGGTATCGCCGTCGGCGCCTACCTGTTGTGGGGCACCGGAGACGACAACGCCGACCCGCGGAACCCGCCCTCTTCGCAACAGCAGAATCCGCCCGCGAGCTCCCAGCCCGTCGAGGACCCGCTGCCGATCGGCGAGATCTCGGGCCAGCCCGAGGAACACTCCGAGGTCAAGACCTTCGCCGATGTTCCTGGACTGACCTACCTCAACGACCAGGAAGTCGAGTCCTACGAACGCGCCGATCCCGGTGACACCAAGTTCACGGTGTACCGCGATGGTCAGGGCGCGACGGCGGTCATCCTGCTGACCAAGGTCGGCGACAAGGGCGCTGCCAGCGACGAGGTGTCCTCGCTCGCGGGGATCCAGACCAACAACGGCGCCGAGTCGGTCACCGAAGGCGTTCCCGACGGCGTGCTGGTGACCGCGTTCGAAGACGGCGCCCAGTACCGCGCGCACTACCTTTCCGGTGACGTGCTGGTGCGAGTCGAAGCGGTGTCGGAGAACGGGTTGGAGGCCGCGCGAGCCTACTTCGACGACGCACTGGAAGCCCAGTTGAACGTGTTGCCTGTCGATGGCTGACGGTCCGAGGGCAGAGGTCACCGCGTGCACGATCGTCGCGCGCAACTACCTTCCGGCCGCGCGGGTACTCGCCAGGTCGTATCTCGCGCAGCACCCCGATCACGAGTTCGTGATCGGGGTCATCGACGGGAACGGTTTCGACGGCGGCGAAGCCGGTGAGCAGCACGGTGTGCGGGTCGTCGACCGTGCCTCGTTCGGCATCGACGTCGAGACCTACCTGCGGATGGCCACCGCGTATTCGGTGACCGAACTCGCGACGGCGGTGAAGCCGTACCTGCTGAGGGAATTGCGGCGCACGTCGACGGTGGCGATCTACCTCGACCCCGACATCGAGGTGTTCGCGCCGATGCCGGAGATCGCGGAACGCGCGCTGCGGCACGGAATCGTGCTCACCCCGCACTTCACTGCGCCGTTGCCGAGGGACGGCAAGGAGCCCGACGACGCGGTCATCATGGGGACGGGGATCTTCAACCTCGGTTTCGTGGGGGTCGGCCCCGGTTCTGAGGGGTTCCTCGACTTCTGGGCCGGTCGGCTGCGGCAGGACGCGATCGTGGCCCCGCAGCGGCAGCTCTTCACCGATCAACGGTGGGTCGACCAGGTCCCCGCCCTCTTCGACTACACGGTGATCACCGATCCCGGTTTCAACGTCGCCTACTGGAATCTGCACGAACGCGACATCGCGCGCGCGGAGGACGGCACGGTGACCGCGGGCGGGCAACCGTTGCGGTTCTTCCACTTCAGCGGCTACCGGCCTGAACGTCCGTGGCTGCTGACCTTCCACTGCGCGAGGAAACCGCGCGTGCTGCTCTCGGACAATCCCGAGCTGCGTGCGCTGTGCGATTCCTACGGCGCGGCGCTGAAAGCGGCGGGTTACGCGGAAACACTCGACGCCATTCCCTACGGCTTCGCGAACTTCGGTGACGGCACGCCGCTGCCGGCCAATTGCAGGCGGCTGTTCAGGGACGGCTGGATCGAGGCCGAGCGCAAGCGCAAACCCGTGCCGCCGCACGCCTTCGGCGACGACGGTGGTGCGGATCTTCGTACCTGGCTTTCCTCTCCCGCCGATCACGCGCAGGCCGCGGCGGGGCTCAACCGCCTCGCGCTCGCCGTGTGGGCGGCCCGCACCGACCTCCAGCTCGCATTTCCACACCCGACGAGCGCCGATGCCGCCGCGTTCGCGGTCTGGTGCGAGAACTCCGGCGCCTCGGAATCGGTGCTGCCGGACTGGGCCATGCCGGTCGCTCCCGTCTCGCCTTCCGAACCGGTCGAGGACTTCGGCGTCAACCTGCTCGGCTACCTGACCGCCGAGCTGGGTCTCGGCGAGATGGGCCGCATCGTGCACGACGCGATCGCGCACGCCGGGGTCGACGTCGTGTCGGTGCTGGAAGAGAAGGCCGTCTCGAACAGGACCGGCATCGAGCGTCCTTCGACGACCGGCGATCCCCGTTTCCCGGTGAGCGTGCTCGCTGTCAACGCCGATCAGACGCGGCTCGCGCTGGCCAACCATCCCGACGCGGTGCACGATCGCTACCGCATCGGGCTGTGGGCGTGGGAGCTCGAAGACTTCCCCGAGTGGCAGCACGAGGCGTTCGGGATGGTCGACGAGGTGTGGACCGTCAGCGACTTCTGCCGCGAATCGTTCGCCGCGCATTCGCCGGTTCCGGTCAAGACCATCCCCGTTCCGGTTCGCGATCCAGGCACGACCGTGCGCGCGAGGGAAAACGGGAAGCCGGTGCGGTTCCTGTTCGCCTTCGACTTCAACAGTGTCGGGCAGCGCAAGAACCCGTGGGGAACGGTCAGGGCTTTCCAGCGCGCTTTCGGCGAGCGGGACGACGTCAGGCTCGTCATCAAGAGCATGAACGGCGACCTGCACCCGCAGGACGCCGAGCGCCTGCGCATCACTGTCGCCGGTGATCCGAGGATCACGCTCATCGAGCGCTACCTGAGCGTTGCCGAGCTGGCGCAGCTCTACGCGAGCAGTGACTGTTATGTGTCGCTGCACCGCAGCGAGGGTTTCGGGCTCACGGTCGCGGAGGCGATGGCCCGTGGCATGCCGGTGATCAGCACCGCGTATTCGAGTACGACGGAGTTCCTCGACGAGCGCACCGGATGGCCTGTCCCGTACCGGCTGGTGCCCGTTGGCGCAGGATGCAGGCCGTACCAAGAGGACGCGTTGTGGGCTGACCCCGATCTCGACGCCGCTGCCGCAGCCATGCGCCAGGTGGCCGACGAACCCGAGATCGCGGCCGCGAAGGGCGCCGCTGCCAGGGAACACATCCTCACCACGAGGTCGATCGACGCGGCAGCGGAGTGGTTGCGCACAGAACTGGAGAACGCGCACCGCACGTGGCTGGCCCGGAGGGCGCCTGCCGACGAGCCGTCGCAGGAGCATCCGCTGGTTCCGCTGCGCGCCGCGCGGGAGGCGTTGCGCTGGCGACCGGAAACGGGATCGGCTTCGCGGACCCCGATCGCTCCGGCCGTGCGCAAGGCCGTCCTCAGGGTCATCGACCACTACGACGTGCATCAGCGCAACGTTCTCGGCACCGTGCTCGACGGCACCGAGGACACGATGAACCGACTGCTAGGCCGCATCGAGGCGCTGGAGGCGGCGCTTGGCCAGACCGGGCGTGCCGTCGCCGACGCAGAGAAGGCAGGCAAGCGACGGGACGAGGTGCTGCGCTCCCAGCAGCGCGGGCTTTCCGACCTTCGCCGCGATCAGTCGGTGGTCGCGCACACGGCTCGCAGGGTCGATCGGGTCGAGCAGAGCATCGAGTCGTTGCCGTCGGAGTTGTCGGCAGGGTTCGCCGACGAGATGGCAGCGAGGCAGGACGCGCTGCACGAGATGTTCCGGTTCCGCGATCACCGGCTCGACAACGACGAGCACGCGATCCAGCGGCTGACCCGCGAGGTCGAAGCCGTTCTCGGGGCCGCGAAGCTCGTGCACACGCCCGTTCCGGCAGGTGCCGACGTCGTCGTGTGCGACGCGGGCATTCTGCTGATGCCGGACGACGAGGTGATGATGCCGTGGATCCGGCATCACCGCTCGTGGGAAGCAGAGGAGGCCGCCTTGATGGTGCGGCTGGCCTCGGCAAGGCCGGGAGCTTTCCTCGACGTCGGCGCGCACGTGGGCTATCACACGTTGAACCTGCTGAGGGCCTGTCCTTCGGTGACAACCGTCGTCGCGGTCGAAGCCGATCCCGAGAACGCCGACTTCCTGAGGCGAAATCTCGCGGTGAACCTGCCGAAGCACCAGTCGGGTCTCGTCACGGTGCTCGAAGCAGCCGCGTGGGACAGCGACGGCAGCCTGGTGCTTGTGCACCCGGAGGAGTACAACAGCGGCGATCACCGGGTCCGGCCTGCCGACGGCAGCGCGGGCCCGCTCGTGCCTGCCGTGCGGCTCGACGGCAGCGACGACGTGATGCGGCAACCGGTGAGCCTCGTGAAGACCGACCTCCAGGGCAGGGATCACAGGGCGCTGGCCGGGTTGCAGGAAACGCTGGAGCGCGACCGTCCCGACGTGGTGTGCGAGTTCTGCCCCGGCGCGATCGAGGAGCTTGGTGACGATCCGGCCGCTGTGCTGATGGTCTACCGCAAGTGGGGCTACCGGCCAGTCGTCGTGCTGGAAGGCGGAGGCATCGCCGATGAAGAGCCCGACGAGGCGCTGATCGCGACCGCCGCCGCCGACAAGCGCGGTTTCGTCACCTTGTGGCTGCGGCCGGAACCGGTCACGGGTTCATCCCGCCAACCGTGAGCAGGTAGCCGCCGAACCAGGCAGAGGCGAGGAGCCCGACCGGGAGCAGGATGCCGAGCACCCGGTTCGGCAGCTTCGCGAGCAGTATCGCGATGGGGACGACGATCGTGAAGGCAGGCAGCAGAAAACGCGGCCTGCTCTGCCAGAACTGGCTGGTACCGAGAGCGGAGACCACCATGAGCGTCGCGTACACGTGGACGGCCGGTGGTAGCGGCACCGTGTAGGACCACGCGAGCAGCACGATCGTGCCGAGCACGATGAGCGCGACGAGTACCGCCCAGCCCGGTACTTCCCCGGTGAGCGCGTTGCCGAGTTGTTCCCAGGTGAAGGCTCCCCCGTCGAAGCCCAGGTACCAGACCTCGGCCTGCAGCCAGAACCAGCCGTCGAGCCTGCCGGACCTCGCGGCGACGTAGAGCAGGTAGCCGAGCAGTCCGAGCGGGGCGATGAGTGCCGCGGCGTAGGGGCGCCAGCCGTCCCTTCTGCGCACGATGGCGATGAGCGCGGCGACACCGACGGCCGCGATGAGGGCGGCGGCTGTGCTCCTGGTGAGTCCGGCGAGCAGCGCGAGCGATCCCGCCGTCAGCCATTGCCTTCTGTGCAGCGCGACCAGCGTCCACACCGCGAGCGCGCAGAAAAGGGCTTCCGAGTAGACCATGTGCAGCACGACGGAGCCGGGTGCGATGGCCCACACCGCGACGAGCATGGTGCCGGTGCGCCGGTCGGCGATCTCGGTGCCCAGCACGGAAAGTCCCCATGCCGCGACGCCTCCCGCGACGAGGCTCACGATGATCCCCGACGTGAGCACGGGGATGCCGATGGCCGTGAAGGCCCCGACGACGCCCGGGTACAGCGGGAAGAACGCGAGGCTGACCTCGGAGGGTTTGCCGTTCGCGTCGATCACGACGTCCTGGCGGTAGCCGTGCTCCGCGATCTCCATGAACCAGTTGCCGTCGAAGCTGCCGAGCACCTGGCCGATCGGCATGCCTGCCTGGGCACTCATGACGGTGAGTAACAGCACCGAAATCGCCTGCGCGGCGTAGTAGAGCGTCAGTGCTGGTAGAGCGCTTCCGATCGGGCCGCGGGCTCGCTCGCCGAGCTGCTGAAGTGTCGCGGTCACTGTGGGGATTCTCGGGTAGTGATTCGCCATCATCCTTTTCGGCGTTACTCTTCCAGCGGGTTCGGCGGCGCCGGCGAGACGTAGTCGCGGGTAATTGTCAGGGGGTGGTCACGCTGGCTGAGCAGCCTGCGGCTACCCCGGAGAAGACCCGCATCGCGTTCATCGACATCGGCAGATCGCTGGCCGCGCTGCTGGTCTTCTATACGCATATCCCCGGCCCGTGGGTGAGGGAGAAGGGTGAGGACGCATCCTTCATCACCTTCATCGAGACCTTCACCAGCGATCCGATGCACATGGCAAAACAGGGTATCGGTCAACTCTCGGTGCCCTTCTTCTTCCTCGTGAGCGGTTTCGTCGTGACACCGCTGGCCATGCGGCAGGGACACTTCCGGTTCGGGGTCAACCGCATCATCCGGATCTACCTGCCGCTCGGTTTTGTGCTCGCACTCACGTGCCTCGCGTTGTGGGCCGGGCTCGAACCGCAGTCGACCTATCAGTCACAGGATCTCTCGGTCGGCACGTTCCTCAGCAACTGGACTCTGTCGAACTACCTGATCTATCCGCAGGTCGTTCTGATGCCGGTGGCCTGGACGATGATCATCGAGGTGCTGTTCTACCTGCTGCTTTTCGTGCTGCTTCCCGTATTGCGCAGGTCGGTGTGGCTGGCGATCGCCATCGAGCTGACGTTCGTCTTCGTCGTCCTGATGAGCCGCAGCGCGCTCAACGAGACGTGGTCGTTGTTCGCGGTGAACGTCTCGTACCTGCCGATCATGATCATCGGGCAGATCGTGTGGGCGGTGACGACGAAGCGGATCCCGCTGTGGGTCGGTGGTGTCTTCGGCGCGCTCGCCTGGATGCTCTACGTGCTGTCCGACATCATCGACGTCGGAAGGATCGACACTTCCTACAATCTCGCGCTCGCGTTCGCGACCGTGTGCTTCCTCATGGGGATGTTCGCCGAGCCAAAGCTCAAGCAGCGCCGGTTCTGGACGGAACTTTCCGAGCGCAGCTACTCGCTGTACCTGCTGCACGCGCTCGGGATCTTCGTGATCCTCGGGCTGCTCAGGCCCGCCGTGCCGTTCCCCGTCGCGCTGGTGATCATGATCGTGGTGACGTTCGGGGTGGTCGAGCTGTGCTACCGGTTCGTCGAACGACCGAGTCACGGCCTCGCGAGGAGGATGTCGCGGCTGCGCAAGGACAAGCCGTCGAAGGAGACCGGCAAGATCGACAAGGCCAACCGCGCCGACAGTTCGGCGAAGGCGATCACGGCCGAGGTGACGGTCGAGTTCCCGCGCGTCCCGGCCGAGGAGGAACCGGATCCGCCGCCTCCGCCGCCACCGCCCGCGCAACCGGCACAGCGCGCGCCACGCAGACCCCAGCCCGTGCAGCGCCCTCAGCCAACTCAGTCGGGACCGCCGCCCCGACGTCCCGCACCCCGGTCAGCACCGCCACCGGCTCAACCCGCACCGCCCCCGGCGCAACCGCCACAACCAGCACAGTCACCTCGGCCACCGCACCAGCGCCCGAGACCCGAAGGCGGCAGGCACAGGGCACCGAGCACGCAGCAACGTGCCGGAACACCACCTGCTTCCGGGGACGAGTCGAGGCCGAGCACACCCCCGAGAGCGGTACCGCCTAACGGATGAGATCCGGACATCGCCGCGACGTGGTCCCCCACCTACCCGCCTTCAGGTCGGAGCATCGGCCGTCGAACCCGTAGGGAGGCGATGTCCGGATGTGGCTACAGATCACGATTGTCGCGTTGCTCGCGGCCGTGTTCGTGGTGCGTGCGACCCGTGAGGTGGCGAGGTCGCGGCGCTCGGCCCGCTGACTCTCACCTGCCGGGCTTGACCAGCCCTGATTCGTAGGCCAGGACGACGAGCTGTGCGCGGTCGCGCGCGGACAGTTTGGTCATGATGCGGCTGACGTGCGTGCGCGCGGTTGCCGTCGAGATCACGAGTTCGCCCGCGATCTCGTCGTTGGTGAGACCGCCCGCGACGAGCGCGAGTACTTCGCGCTCCCGTTCGGTGATGTCGCGAATCGCGGCCGGGTCGATCCGGCGGTTCTCCGGTCTGCCGACGAACTCGGCGATCAGTCGCCTCGTGACGGTCGGCGCGAGCAGCGCCTCGCCTTCGGCGACGACCCGCAGCGCTCTGAGCAGGTCGACCGGGTCGGTGTCCTTGAGCAGGAATCCGCTCGCGCCGCCACGAAGCGCCTCGTAGACGTAGGTGTCGACGTCGAACGTGGTCAGCACCAGCACCTTGACTCCTGCCAGTTCGGGGTCCTCCGCGATGAGTCTCGTCGCCTCCAGCCCGTTGACTCCTGGCATCCGTACGTCCATCACGACCACGTCGGGGCGGTGTTCGCGAGCGAGCGCGACCGCTTGCGCGCCGTCGGCGGCTTCACCGACGACGGTGAAGCCGTCCTCGGTGTCGAGCAGCACCCGGAAGCCGGCTCTGACGAGTGCCTGGTCGTCGGCCAGCACCACGCGAATCGTCATGTCTCATCCCTCGACCGGTAGGACAGCCGTGACCTGGAACCCGGTGCCCTCGGTGGAGGGGCCCGCTTCGACCTTCCCACCGAGTGCGTCCACGCGCTCGCGCATTCCCCGAAGACCGTTGCCCGGTTTCGGCGACCGTGGCGGTTCGCCGTCATCCCGGACGACGAGGGTCAGCTCGCCGTCGGCCCGCTCGAACCTGATCTCGACGGCACGGGCGTTGTCCGCGTGCCTGGCCACGTTGGTCAGCGACTCCTGGAGGATGCGGTAGGCCGCCGCGTCGACGGGAGCGGGCAGTTCTCCGCTTTCGCCGTGGACCGTTACCGCGAATCCGGCCGCTCGCGCGTGATCGAGCAACTCGTCGAGCATGCGCAGGCTGGGCGCGGGTGCCGTCGCATCGGCTGAGCGCAGGACGGCGAGCGTCGCCCTCAGGTCGGCGAGTGCTTCCGCGCTCGCCGACTTGATGTTGCGCAGTGCCTCTTTCGCCTGCTCCGGCCTCCGGTCTGCGACGTGTGCGGCGACCCCGGCCTGCACGTTGATCATCGCAAGGCTGTGGGCGACGACGTCGTGCACCTCGCGAGCGATCCGCAGGCGTTCCTGCTCGGCCAGTCGCCGTTCGTGCTCTTCACGCTGCTCGCGGTTCGCCTTGGTCGCGGCTTTCCTGCTCCGCACCGCCGCGCCGATACCGATGACGGCCGCGATACCGGCGACGAAGCCGGCCGAGGGAGCGCCGGGTAGCCAGCCCCTGCCGGAGGCTACGAAGGCGATGTAGCTCGCGACCAGTACCGTCGCTCCCGCGATACCGGCGACCAGCACCCCTCGCACCGTGGTGAGCGTGTAGAGCGCGAGCGCGGGAAGCAGAATCGCCGGGCCGCCGGGGTACCCGGTCCAGTAGTAGATCAACGTGCACACGATCGACACCGCGAAGACGATCAGTGGGTATTTCCCGCGCACGAGCAGCGGCAGTGCGGCACCGGCGAGCAACGCGTAGCCGCCGATCCACAGTGAGTTCGCTTCCGGCTGGTGTATCGCGGCGACCGTCGTGATACCGATGACGAAGACACTCAGCGCGAGCGCACCGAGTACGTCGGTCATCAGCCGTCTTTCCGCGAACACGCCTTGAAGCTACCCCGGGGCCACGGGGGTCCGCGTCGGCTGAGAAGCGCGTCCCCGCGCTACGTCACGTGCCTTATCCAGCAGCGCGAGCCCCAGCAGCACCCCGCCGATCCCCTTGCCGAGCTGAACGAGCGCCCCGAGATCACCGAGCTCGGTGACCGCCGTCCACATGCCCCACGAGAACATGCCGGCCGAGCCGATCCACACCGCGACCGTGGCACTTCCCCTGAACCGGCTGGAGAGCGCGAGAATGCCCACGGCGGCGGCGAGCGCGAGGGCTCCGTGAACGACGTTGACGACCCGCAGCGTCGGCGTGAGATCACCCGTGATCGCCCAGGTGACGTGAAAACCGCAGGCCACGACGGCGAGGACCGCACCGGCGAGGCCACGGGGACCGAGGTCGCCACTCGTCACCTCGCCGTGCCGGAAGACGTGCGGCCAGCGCGACCTCACGTAGAGGGTGAAGGCGGCGAGCAGCGTGACACCCTGCCAGGTGAAGCTGGCATAGACGACGGGCGTGACCCACGGTTCGAGCGCGGTACCACCGGTGCCGTTGGTGACGAAGTCCATGCCGATGGCCGGACTGGACAACACGATCGGCAGCAGGAAGCCGGTGCCGACCCACGCGGGAAAGAGCACGAGCCAGGCGGGCAATTTCTGCCCCCACCGGTGGGTCAGCGCCAGCGCGATCACGATGGCCACGAGATCCATGCCGCCGGTGACCAGGTTGGCCGTGAACAACGCGGGGGAATTCATGAGTTCCGGGTCCGCGATACCGAGTCTGCCGCCGGTCAGCCAGCTCACCTTGAGCGTCAGATACGGCAGGGTACCGAGGATGACCGCGTAGCTGACGGTGGCGCGTAGTGGTGTCATACGGCCAGCGTCGAGCAGGAGACGCACCGCCGGATCCCGCGTGGGAGCGGGTTCCCTCCCGCGCGAGAGGGATCAGTAGCTCGGGGCCGCGAGGCTCACCGGAATCCCCGACAGCACGGCCGCACCGGTCAGCTCGTCCACGAGCCGTTCGTCGGTCACGTCGTTGACGCTGACTCCCGGGTGCCGTTCCGCGACCCGCAACCGGGTTCCCTTCCTGTCGTGCCCCCAGCCGTGCGGGAGACTCACGACTCCCCTCATCACGGTGTCGGTGATCTCCACGGGAACCTCGATCGTGCCGACCGCCGAGGACAACACCGCGAGATCGCCATCGGCGAGGCCGCGCTCATCTGCGTCGTCGGGGTGCACGAGCAGTGTGCAGCGGTCCTTTCCTTTGACGAGGCGTTCGCTGTTATGCATCCAGGAGTTGTTGCTCCGCACCTGACGTCTTCCGATGAGGACGAGACCGTCGCGCACCGGCCGGTCGAGCAGCGCACGCAGCCTCGGCACGTCGTCGAGGTAGATCTTGGGAACCAGGTTGATCTTCTTGCCTCGGGTGGCGAGCCTTGCGGGCAGCCTGCGTTCGAGCGGGCCGAGGTCGACGCCGTGCGGCCGTCGTTTGAGCGACCCAAGCGAAAGTCCTTTGTGGAGCTTTCGAAGGCCGTGCGGCCCTGCGAGCAACCCAAGCGACAGCAATGGTTCGGGACCGAATCCGCCGAGCGTCCTCGCGAGCGCGCCACCGCCGAGCACCCTGCTGGCGAGCTGCAACACGATTTCCCAGTCGTGCCGCTGATCGGATGCCCGCTCGACGACCGGCGGCGAGTAGCGCGCCGTGTTGCGAACGGCATAGTTGGCCAGGCCGAGTTCGTAGTGCGACCGTTCCAAGTGGACGGTCGGAGGAAGAATGACGTCGGCGTGCCTTGTCGTCTCGTTGAGGTAAGGGTCGATGGACACCATGAAATCCAGCCCGGCCAACGCCGTGTCGAGCCTGCGTCCGTTCGGCGAGGAAAGCACCGGGTTGCCTGCCACGGTGATCAAGGCCCGCACCTGTCCCCTTCCCGGTGTCTCGATCTCGTCGGCAAGCGTCGAGACCGGCAGTTCTCCGTCGAATTCGGGAAGTCGGCGCACCCTGCTGTGGTACCTGCCGAAACCGCCTCGCTGTCCGGTCAGCGAGGACAGCGGCAGCACGTCGACGGCTGGCGTCGTGAACATGGCGCCGCCCGGCTCGTCGAGGTGCCCCGTCAACGCGTTGAGCACGACGACGAGCCAGGTCGCGAGCCCACCGAACTCCTGGGTACAGACCCCGACCCTGCCGTAGACGACGGCGCGTGGCGTGCCCGCGATTTCCCTTGCCAGCGCCCGAACCCGGCCCGGATCGACGCCGGTGACCGGTGCCGTCACCTCCGGCGCGAAGCCCGAGGCCACCTCGCGCATGATGTCGAAGCCGACGAGCCTGGACGTGAGCCGTCCCGTGCATTCCCTTCGCTCGGCGAACACCACGTTGATCAGCGACAACAGCAACAACGCGTCCGTTCCCGGCCTGATGAACAGGTGCTCGTCGGCAAGTCGCGCGGTCTCGGTGCGCCGTGGGTCGACCACGACGACCTTGCGCACGGCCCTGAGCCTGGCCCTGATGTCCGGTGCCGTCATGATGCTGCCAGCCGAAACGGCGGGGTTTCCTCCGAAGCAGACGAACAGATCCGTGCGGTCGACGTCCGGCACCGGCATGAGCAACTGGTTACCGAACATCTCCAGCGCGGCCAGCATGTGCGGCAACTGGTCCAGCGAGGTGGCCGAATACCGGTTCCTCGTGCCCAGCGAACGGAAGAACGGCTGCCCGAACAGCAACAACCCGAGGTTGTGGGCGGTGGGATTGCCCTGGTAGACGGCGAGCGCATCCTTGCCGTGCTCGCGGCGGGTCTCCGTGAGTCCCGCGGCGACCAACTCGAAGGCCGCGTCCCAGCTCGTCTCGAACCAGTCGTCACCGGACCTGACGATCGGGCGGCGTAACCGGTCCGGGTCGTGGTGCACGTCGGCCAGCGCGACCCCTTTCGGGCACAGAAAACCGCGCGAAAGCGGATCCAGCTCGTCTCCCCTGATCGCGGTCACCCTTCCGCCGTCGACGGAAACGGTAATTCCGCAGGTGGCCTCGCAGAGCGTGCACGTGTGGTGATGCGTCGTGGCCATGCCGACCAAGCTAGCCGGGCGAAAAGTCCACGAAAAGCGTGAAAAAACGCGGCAGGGGCGTCGGAGACCCTTTCCGCCGAACGACGATGGGGGTGTGACGGAACCACGGATGCGGCCGGATCCGGCATTCGCGCTGCTCAACCTCTACGAGCAGGCGTTGCCGGAGGTGTATGGCTACCTGCTGGCCCGTTGCGGAAACCGCTCACTGGCGGAGGAACTGACCTCGGAGACCTTTCTCGGAGCCGTGCAGACGTGCAGGAGGCGCGATCCCGGCGTGATCAGCACCGCCTGGCTCGTCGGCATCGCGCGAAACAAGCTCGTCGATCACTGGCGCAGACGAGAACGCGAGGAAAGGGGCCTGCGGCTCGTGCACAACACGGAGCAGGAGGAAACCGACCCGTGGCCTGGCGAGCTGGACACCCTGTTCGCCAGGCAGGTGCTGGCTGAGCTGGGGCCACAACACAGGGCCGCGCTGACCCTGCGCTACCTGGACGGGCTGGGGGTCGCCGAGGTGGCACGGCAGCTCGATCGCACCGTGCACGCGACCGAGGCGCTGCTGGTCAGGGCCCGCAACGCCTTCCGCCAGAACTACAAGAGACATCAGGGACACGAGGGAAGGGAGGGTGACCGTGACTGACTCGACTGACTCGTTCGGCGATCCATTCGATGCCCTCCGGCTGCCTGCCCAGCCTGTCGCTCCCGACCCGGTTTTCGCAGCGGAGCTGCGCGACGCGCTCAGGGCCGCGGTACTGAACGGAGGAGACATGACGACGACGGAGCCGACGACACAGGCACAGGTGCATTCACTGACGCCGTATCTCGCGGTGCCGGACGCACGAGAGGCGCTCGACTTCTATGTCGAGGTGTTCGGCGCGACCCGCAGGGCGGAGCCGATCGTGATGCCGGACGGCAGGATCGGGCACGCGGAGGTCGCGATCGGCGACTCCGTGCTGATGCTCGCGGAGGAGTTCCCCGAGATCGGGCACGTCGCAGGCGACGGAGGCGCCTCGCTTCGGGTCGAGGTGCCCGACGTGGAGGCAACCGTGCGCAGGGCGGTGGCGCGGGGCGCCGAGCAGATCGGTGAGGTCGCCGATACCGGGCACGGGCTTTCCGGTTCGATCCGCGATCCCTACGGTCAGCGCTGGCTGGTCAGCCTCGCCCCCCGCTCCTCGTCGGCAGGGGTCGCCAACCCACGGCACGGAGAAGCGGGCTACTTCACCCTCACGGTCGGCGACGACGAAGCCGCGAAGGCGTTCTACGGCGCGGTACTGGGCTGGCAGTTCGGTGAGGGCAGGGTGCCGAGGGCATCGCGCATCGAAGGCAGCGGACTTCCCGACTCCGGTCTGTGGGGCGGGCAGTCCTACGACGGTTGGAAGTTGATGTACGCGGTGGACGATCTGGACGCCGCGGTGACGCGAGTGAGGAACAGTGAGGGTCAGGTGAGGGAAGTCAAGCAGGAACCGTACGGGCGCACCGCCGACTGCGTCGACAACCAGGGAATCGAGTTTTGGTTGTGGCAGGCATGAGCGAGGCGAGCACGCTGTACCAACGCTGGCTCGGCGAACTGTGGAACGGCAACCTGTCCACTTTGGAAGGAATCGCGGCCGAGGTCGTCGCACCCGATTTCGTCGGAAGCTGGCCGGGAAGACCCGGCCTCGTCCACGGCCCCGACGAACTCGCGGCGGTCATCCGCGAGGGCAGGGAGATGTTCGACGAGCTGACCTTCGAGGCCGTTGTCGGGCCCATCGGCGATGGCGACCTCATCGCGGCCAGGTGGCGAGGAAAGGGCAGCTATCAGGGTTCGCCGGTCGAGTTCCACGGCCATGACCTGCTCCGGCACGAATCCGGCCGGTTCACCGAATACTGGGTGATCGCCGAAGACCCTTCGTGAGAGTTCAGCGCCCGACGGCGTAACCCTGCATACCTCTGGCGTTGGCCGCGGCACGCAGGATCCCGCTCGCGGGGTCGCGGGAAACGGCGGAAAGCCTTCCGAGTTCCCACGGCCCCGCGACGACGATGTCGTGACCACGGTCGGCTAGTTGGGCGAGCACCGGCTCGCCGACCCGCGACTCCACCACGAGCCCGCGTTCGGTCCACGGTCGCGGATAGAACGAACTGGGAAAAGCCGTGCTGTGCCACGCGGGAGCGTCGATCGCCTGCTGGAGATTCATCTCGGCGATTTTGTGAGCGAGCAGGAAGCAGAGTTGCCACTGGTCCTGCTGATCACCACCTGGCGTGCCGAAGGCGAGCGTCGGCTCCCCTCCCCGCAACGTCATCGAAGGCGACAGCGTGATGCGGGGCCGCTTGCCCGGCGCGAGCGAGTTGGGCAAGCCCTGTTCGAGCCAGAACATCTGCGCCCGCGAATCGAGACAGAAACCCAGTTCGGGAATGGTCGGCGAGGACTGCAACCAGCCGCCGGACGGCGTCGCCGACACCATGTTGCCATCGGCGTCGACCACGTCGATGTGGACGGTGTCTCCCCTCGTCGTTCCGGCACGGTTCACCACCGGTTCGCCGTGCGGGCCCATCGCGGGCTGGCCGCCGAGCGTTTCGGCGAGGATCTTCGGCAACACCGGGGCCGGCCCGCCAGGTCGCAATTCGGCGCACGCGGTGTCACCGACGAGTTTCCGCCGCTGCGCCGCGTAGTCCGCCGAAAGCAGGAGGTCGAGGTCGACCTCGCCGGTGTCGCCGTACCAGGCTTCCCTGTCGGCGAAGGCAAGTTTCGCGCACTCGGTCGCGAGGTGGATCGTCGCCGCCGTCGGCACTCCATCCACATAGGACAGCTCGTCGCGAAAGCCTTCCAGCAACCGGAGTTGCTGCGCCAGCACGGGCCCCTGCGTCCACGGCCCGCACTTCACGAGCGTGCAGTCGTCGAACTCGGTGATCACCGCGTCCTCGTAGGTCGCCTCCCACGAGGCGAGGTCGGCAGCCGTGAGCAGTCCGGCGTGCGCCGCCCCGGAATCGTCGCGGTAGGCCGTCTCGCAGAACGCACCGATGGTCTCGGCGACGAACCCGTGCGACCACGCCCTCCTCGCGGCGTCGATCTGCGCTTCCCTTCCCTGCGCCTGCTCGGCCTCGCCGAGCAGGCGCTGCCAGGTACGAGCGAGGGTCGGGTTGCGGTGCAAGGATCCTGGCGCCGGTGTCTCACCGGCAGGCAACCATAGCCGCGCCGAACTCGGCCAGTGGACGGCGAACAGTTCGGCGACCGAGTCGATCGTCTGGGTCATCGTGGGAACGACGGGAACACCGTTCCACGCATAGGAAATGGCGTAGGACAGCACATCCCGCAGTCGCTTGGTTCCGTGATCGCGCAAGAGCAGCAGCCAGGCGTCCCATGCTCCCGGCACGGTCGCGGAAAGCAGGCCGCTGCCGGGAATCAGGTCGAGACCGAGATCGGCGTAGTACTCGGGAGTCGCGGCGGCGGGAGCGACGCCCTGACCGCACAGCACCCTCGGCGTGCGGTTCGAGGCGGTCGCGAAGAGCGCGGGAACCTGACCGGCCGGCCCGTTGAGATGCGGTTCCGCGACCTGGAGCACGAACCCGGCCGCGACGGCGGCATCGAAGGCGTTGCCGCCGTCTTCGAGTACCGCCATCCCCGCGGAGGAGGCAAGCCAATGCGTCGAGGCCACCATGCCGCGCGTACCGACGAGCTCAGGTCTGGTTGTGAACACCCGCCGACCCTAAACGCGAAAGCTTTGTTTGCTCAACTAACGGTAACGGTTCGAAATCTACGTGTAATCGCGGATTTCCTGGGAGCAACGCCCTGAACAGGGACATTGTGCGTTATTCGCCCAGGTTGGCGGCAACTCTCCACCAAAGCGACGTCGGCTCACCACCCGGTGAGCCACCGTGAGCACGGCCACAGTGCGGGGCCGAATCTACGCGAACGAGCGTTAACCTAGTGGCGGGTTTTGCCACGTAGGAGAGGACAGCACATGCAGATCGCCGACACCGCAGCCATCGTCACGGGCGGCGCTTCCGGACTGGGCGGCGCGACCGCGAAGGCGCTCGCCGCGAAGGGCGCTCGCGTGTTCGCCCTCGACCTCGGTCCAGCCATCCAGAACGCGGAGCAGGTCGAGGGCATCAGCTACGTCGAAACCGACGTGACCGATCCCGACCAGGTGCGTTCCGGTGTCGAGACCGCGGCGAGTTCCGGCGTCCCGCTGCGCACCGTGGTCAACTGCGCTGGCATCGGGCCATCGGCCAGGATCCTCTCCAAGCGGGGAGCGCACGACCTCGACCTGTTCCGCAAGGTCGTCGAGATCAACCTGATCGGCACCTTCAACGTCGTCACCGTCGCGGCGGAGGCCATCGCCAAAACCGAACCGCTCGCCGACGACCAGCGCGGGGTCATGATCAACACAGCGTCGGTCGCGGCCTACGACGGCCAGATCGGGCAGGTCGCCTACTCGGCATCGAAAGGCGGCATCGTCGGCCTGACCCTCCCCGCTGCCCGCGACCTGGCCTCGCAGGGCATCCGCGTGATGACCATCGCGCCCGGAATCGTCGACACCCCGATGCTCGCCACCGTGAGCGACGAGTTCAGGGCGGGCCTCGCCGCAGGCGTGCCCTTCCCGAAACGCCTTGCCCGGCCGGATGAATACGCACAGCTCGCCATCGACATCGTCGAGCACGACTACCTCAACGGCGAGGTCATCCGTCTCGACGGTTCGCTGCGCATGGCACCCCGGTAAGCACGCCGGCCCGCCCGGCATCCATTGTGGACAATTCGCCGGGTGGGCCGCCCGTTCTCAGAGGTCGCCCATGAACGGGACGCTCTTCATCGCCGGACCACTCATCCACTCGCGCAACGCCTGCGTCGCCAGCACGTCGTCCTCGTTGTACCGCAACAATCTTTCGCGCTGACCAGGATCGGGGGCGGCCCCGTCCATGCCGACGGCGTCGCGATACCAGCGCATCGACGCCTCTCCGCCCGCTTCGGGATCGCGCCACCGGAAACCCGCGACCGGAGCGACGACCTTAAGCCCCTTGCCGTGCGAGCACAGGAACTGGTCGGAGACGCTGCGGAAGAGATCGACCCACTCCTCGGAGTCGACAAAGGACTTCAGCTCGACCCTGCCGGGAATACCTTCCATCCCGGCGAATCGCTCGATCGAACCGAAAAGCCAGCGGTTCTCCGCAAGCGCGTTGTAACAGTAGGCGCGGAAGGTGAGACCCGCGGCCGCCGTCCGCTGCCTGACATCGGAAAGCCACGCCCAGAACTCGGCGAACGAACGGGCCTCGTCCTGTGTCGGCAACGGCTCCCACGTCGCGAAAGCCCGGTAGCCACGGGGCAGCCCGATGTCGGCGCCGCCGAGCAGGCAACCCCACAGGTAGGCACCCGAGTCGCCGAAGCTCTCCATGTCGATGTCGACCTCGACGTCCGCTCTCGGCACGGTGACCTCGTCGACCCTGCGCACTACCGTCAGATCCGCGAGCCACGCCCTCGCGAGGGCGACGGCGTCGGAGAACGTCGTACCCGTCCACACGATCGGCGACTCGTCGGCCGCGTCGAGCGCGGCCAGCTTGTCCACCGTGGACACCCCGGCCTTGCGCAATTCCGAGGCGTCCTCACCGCGCACGACGAGGCTGACGTCCCTGACCCTGTTCAGGTCCGCCTCGCACACCGGCCACCACGGGCACCGCCTGCACTCAAGGATCCGCGAGGGTTCGGCAAGTGCCTCGCCGCGGGTGGCCGCGGCGGTGGCGACGGCGAGCCGGTCGGCGAACCGCTCCTCGTACTCGTCGATCGCGGTGCGGCCGCCGGGCCAGGTCGGCGCACTCAGGTCGTGCCATACGACGACATCGGCATCGAGGCCGATGGCACCACCGACCGTTCGCCGTCGCTCTGCGAATCCGGCCGCCGCGAGCAGCTTGCGGACGTGCACGAGTTTCAGCTGGTCACGGGGGTGGGATCGCACCTTGCGATCGGTGTCCGCACGCGCGTGTGCCGGGTCGAGATCGGTCAGCGCCGTCGTGGGCGCCCCCTCGCCGGGGTCGGTGATGCGGTGGCGCACCACGACGACGGGGACGTAGCCCTCGTCGGTTCTGACCAGCAGATCGACTCCGCCGCGACGGCCGCCCTCCTCGTCGGCGGGCAGCAGGCCGCCCGAGATGAACGGAATGCCCTCGGCGAGCGCGTTCACGGTGAGTTCGACTCGCTCGACGGCCGTCAGCCTCGGGATGACGGCCCACTCACCCTCCGTCCCCTGCCTCAACCGGCTGGCGATCGCCGCCCTGTGGTCCCTGGCGTCGGCGATCCGCTGCTCAGCGGCCGGATCGGGCGGCGAAAGCGGCACACCTCGCATGGTCGGATCGTGGTCGAGATGCACGCGCCTGCGGCAGCGTGTGACGACTCCCGCGTCCAGCAGCACCTCGTTACCCATGCGTTCACTTTATGAGAGACCACCGACACCGAGCCGACGTGCCCGCCCGGCGGGCGGCAAGTAAGTTCAACACAACCGACACGCGGAGGTGAGCAGGGCGATGGCGCGCAAAGCGGACAAGGCCGCAGAGGCAGAACACGAGGCTGGGCTGACGCCGAAGAAGGCACGCAACGCCATCCGTGTTGCCAAGGTGGTCGTCCCGGCCGCCGTACCGGTCCTCGCCCCGCTCGCGGTCAGAGCGGCGGGCGTCGCGCGGGAGGCATACGACCGGTACCAAGCCCGCAAACTCGGCGTCAACATCGAGCAGCTGAGCGAGTACACCGGCAAGGGAGGCACGCTGCTCGCTCGCATCGCGGGAGCCAGCAACGGGCTCGCCGAGCTACGCCGCTCGCCGAAGGTCACCGACGACGACCTTCGCTTCGTCGAGCGCGGCCAGGGCACCCTCGAACAGCTTTCCGCTTCGGTGAGGGCAGCCGAGCGCATGCCGGGTACTCGCCGCAAGGCGGCGCACAAGGCGGTGGCAGCCGAACTCGAACACATCGAAGGTCAGCTGCTGCACCGCCTCGGCATCTGACTACCTCGGCCGGTCGCCCGCGATGGCGACGCGCTCGGCGACGCGCACGTGTGGCGCGTAGTCGTTCACCGCGTAGTGCTGGGTCGCCCTGTTGTCCCAGAACGCCACCGCGTTCCGCGTCCACCTGAACCGAACCTGGTACTCGGGGACGTGCGCCTGCGTGAACAGCAGGTGCAGCAACTCGTCGCTTTCGGCCCGGTCCATGCCGACGATGTGCGTCGTGAACGCCTGGTTGACGAAGAGGGTCCGCCTTCCGGTCTCCGGATGCCTCCGCACGACGGGGTGCTCGACGGGTGGGAACCGGTCCTGCCACGAAGCAAGCAGCGCACGATCGGCGAACCTGTCGAACCCGGGGATGTAGTCGTGTACCGCGAGGCGCCCCTCGATGCGGGACTTCACGTCGTCGCTCAGGTTGTCGTAAGCGGCGGCCATGTCCGCCCACATCGTGTCCCCG
Organism: Prauserella marina; assembly: GCF_002240355.1. Lineage (GTDB taxonomy): Bacteria > Actinomycetota > Actinomycetes > Mycobacteriales > Pseudonocardiaceae > Prauserella_A > Prauserella_A marina. The sequence goes on along the minus strand of NZ_CP016353.1, from coordinate 82,708 downwards.
CCGACCGGCGGAACCGTGACCAGCCGCAACACCGAACCGAGAGCAGGATTCGGCCGGAAGGTCACATCGGTGTGCCAGATGTTCTCGAAGGCGGGCATCCCCGAATCCCTCGTGAACCTGGTGACCTCGGCGGTGTCGCCGGTGGGGATGAACGGGTTGGTTTCCAGCTCGCCCCACTCCGAGGCGAAGGCTCGTTGCTGTTCGGGGGTGATGTCCTGGTCGCGGAAGAACAGCACCTTCCATTCGAGCAGTGCCCTGTCGAGTTCGGCACGCAGCGCTGGAGTCAGCGGGTCACCGAGGTGAACGCCGCCGATCTCCGCGCCGATGATCCTGCCGAGCGGCCGGAGTTCGAACAACTCGTAAGGCGCGGATTCGACCCCCTCCGGCAGGCGGTCGAGCACACGGGGGCCTTCGAGGATCCCGCCGGACGGCACCCTGGATTCGCGCAGGGTGCGGTCAGCGGACAGGTCGAGAGTCATGCGGGTATGTCCTCACTGTCGCGGGGTACGGGGAGTCAGCAACACCCCGTCCTCGGCGGAGAGCCGAGGCGACCACGTCGCAGCAGCAGGGCAACGACACCACGGCGGTCCCACACAGCAGACATACCCGCATGATCTCAGGCCGACGACGACTCTGGCTAGGAGATGAATCCCTTCTCGACCATCCAGTCCCTCGCCACGTGCGCAGGGTCGCGCCCGTCGACGTCGACCTCCTTGTTCATCTCGATGATCTCGTCGTTGTCGAGTGCCTCGGTGATCGGAGCCATCACCTCGGCGAGTTGCGGATGCTGTTCGAGGAAGTCCGCCCGCATGGTCACCGATGCGTTGTACTGCGGGAAGAACTTCTTGTCGTCCTCAAGCACCCGCAGGTTGAGCCCGGCGATCCTGCCGTCGGTCGTGAAGACCTCACCGAAGTTGCAGGTACCGCTGGCGGTCGCGGCGTAGATGGCGCCAGTGCCGAACGTCTTCGTCGTCGTCACAGGGAATCCGTAGGTCTTCTGCACGCCAGGCATGCCGTCCGGCCTGCTCGCGAACTCGGTCTCCACACAGAAAACCGCCTCGTTGGGGTTCTGCTTCAGGAACTCCGTCATGTCCGAGGTCGTCTTCAGGTCGTGCTTCTGCGCGAACGCCTCCGTTGTCGCGAACGCGTAGGTGTTGTTGACCTCCGAGTACGGCAACCACGCGACACCGTTGAGTTCGAGATCCTCCTTGCGAACAGCCTCGTACTGGGCCATCTCCTCCGGAATCGGCTTGTCGTGTCCCAGATAGGACAGCCAGCCCGTTCCCGTGTACTCCCATTGCAGATCGATCTGACCGTCGATCAACGCGTACCGCGCGCTGTTGGAACCGTTGATGTTCGTCAGGTCGATGGCGTTCGCGCCTGCCGCCTCGATGGCGAGTTCCGCGATGTAGCCGAGAACGATCTGCTCGGTGAAGTCCTTGGAACCGACCGTCACGTCGACTCCCTCCAGCTCCGGAATCGGCTGAATGGAGCCGGGCTCGACGTCGAAAGGCACCGCGGCGTTGACGTCGAGTCCACAGGCCGACACCGAAGCCATGAGCGCCGCACCGACGATCGCCCCTATCTTTCTGCGCCTCATGACAGTCCCTTCGGTCCCAGGTACTCCTCAAGCAGCGCACCGAGCCAGTCGATCAGCAGGGCAAGGCCCACAGCCAGCACGGCACCGACAACGAGGACAGGAACACGGTTGAGCTTGTAACCCGTGTCGACCAGCTCACCGAGCCCACCACCGTTGACGAAGAACGCCAGGGTGGCGGTACCGACGGCGAGCACGAGGGACGTGCGAAGACCGGCCAGGATCAACGGGATGGCGAGCGGCACCTCGATGCGGAGCAGCACGGCTGATCCGGACATGCCGATTCCCCTCCCCGCGTCGACGAGCGCGGGATCGACCTGCTGGATACCGGTGATGGTGTTGCGCAGCACCGGAAGCAGCGAGTAGAAGGCGATCGGCAGCGCGGCGCACCACAGGCCCTCCCACTCCGTCCACAGGAAGAACAACACGATCACACCGAGCGCGGGTGCGGCCTGGCCGATGTTGGCGATCGCGATGAACACCGGCGCCACCGGCTTCGCCCACGACCGCGTCAGCATCATGCCGAGCGGAACTGCCACCAGCATCACGATGGCCGCGACGACCAGCGTGATCAGCACGTGCTCCCACGTCTTCTGTAACAGCACGCTCGCCTGGATGGACTGGGCCTCGATCTCGTCGTTGTCGCGGGTGAAGGCCCACACCAGCACCGCGCCGACGATGACGACCACAGCGATCGGCTGCGCGAGCAACCTGACCCTGTCGGCGCGGCGGGAGCCCGACTCCGTTGAGAAGCCCTTGATCGCCGTCGTACTGCTCACGAGACCGCGCTCCCCGGTTCGCGCTCCGAACCGTTGCCGGATTCGTGCCCTTCGCGCAGCTGCTGGATGACGTCGGTGACCGTCTTGATGTCGATCGTGCCGACGTATTCGCCACGCGACCCCGTCACGACGGCGTTGCCGCCTTCGGCGAGGATCGCCTCAAGCGCGTCCTGCAACGTCGACTGGGTGCTGACCGAGTCGCCGACCGGCCTTCCAGCCGTGCTCAAGGAACTCGCGGTCGACAGGTCCCGCACGTGTACCCAGCGCAGCGGCCGGTTGCGGCTGTCGAGTACCAGCGCGTAGGTCTTGCCCTCGTCCGACATCCGCTTGCGCAGAGTGGATGGCGATTCGCTCGAACTGACGGCGGTGAGCGCGGTGTCGTTGTAGGCGACGTCGCGAACCCTCAGCAGCGTGAGCTGCTTGAGCGAGGCGCCCGCACCGACGAATCCGGCGACCGTGTCGTTGGCGGGGTTGGCGAGGATCGCCTCCGGCGTGTCGTACTGGAGGATGGTCGACTGGTCGCCGAGAACGGCGATCAGGTCACCGAGCTTCACCGCCTCGTCGAAGTCGTGCGTGACGAAGACGATCGTCTTGCGCAACTCCGTTTGCAGCCGCAGCAGCTCGTCTTGCAGATTGCCCCTTGTGATCGGGTCGACGGCGCCGAACGGTTCGTCCATCAACAGCACGGGCGGGTCGGCCGCCAGTGCCCTCGCGACGCCGACACGCTGCTGTTGCCCGCCGGAAAGCTGGCGGGGATAGCGGCTGCTGTACTCGTCGGGATCGAGTCCGACGAGCTCCATCATCTCGTGAACCCGGTCGTTGATCTTCTTCTTGTCCCAGCCGAGCAGGCCGGGTACGACCGCGATGTTCTGCGCGACCGTGAAGTGCGGGAACAGCCCGGCCTGCTGGATGGCGTAACCGACCTTGCGGCGCAGCGTGTCCGGGTTGAGGCTGAGCGCGTCCTCACCGCCGATGGTGATCGTGCCCGACGTCGGCTCGATCAACCGGTTGATCATCCGCATGGTCGTGGTCTTCCCGCTGCCGGATGGCCCGACGAGGATCACGATCTTGCCGGCGGGGATCGTCATGGTGACGTCCCTGACGGCGGGCTCCTTCGTGCCCGGATAGCGCTTGCTGACGTGGTCCAACTGGATCTCGACGCCACTGACGTTTTCAGGCACGGATACCCCTTGAGACTGTGAAACGAGCGATGAGGAAGTAGATGCCCTCCAAGATCAGGGCGAGGATCACGACACCGAGTGTTCCGGTGAGAGCCTGGTTGGTCGCGTTCGCGCTACCGGCTCTCGTCAGTCCCGAGAACACCTCGCTGCCGAGCCCTGGGCCCTTCGCGTAGGCGGCGATGACCGCGATGCCCATGAGCATCTGGGTCGCGACCCGCATCCCCGCGAGGATCGCAGGCCACGCCAGCCTGAGTTCGACCCTGGTGAGCACACCGACGCGACCCATGCCGATGCCCTTGGCGGCGTCGGTGATCGCCGGATCGACTCCGGCGAGCCCGACGATCGTGTTGCGTGTGATCGGCAACAACGCGTACAGCACAAGTGCGATCACCGTAGGTGTCGGTCCGAGGCCGAAAACGGGGATGAGCAGGCCGAGCAGTGCGAACGAGGGGATCGTCAGAATTGAACTGGCGAGTGCGGTGGCCACCGCCGAGCCGACGGGGCTGCGGTACACCGCGATCCCGATCAGCACGCCGATGATCGCCGCGATGATCGTCGACTGCACGACCTCACTGACGTGAAGCCATGACTGGAGAGCGAGCCGATCCCAGCGATCGGCTATGTAGTCGAACAGATTCACGGCCGACGGCCCCGGAACGGACGCCGACGGGTCTTCTGTTTGTCACTTCGCTCAGCATGGATCTCCTGTAGCGATCGCATCATTTCGTCCTCTCTGATGACGAGCGGGTCGCGGCGCAGATCACGCCACACTGAAATACACAGCGCGATCATCACAATCACGAATGGCACCGCGACAAGGATCGTCAGATTCTGCAACCCAGCCAGCGCATTGTCTCCCCCTACGAGCAACATCACGGCCGCAATGGCACCCATCACAACGCCCCAGAAGATCACGACGTTGCGTTTCGGCTCCACGGATCCGCGCTGCGAAAGCGTTCCCATCACCACTGATGCCGCATCCGCTCCCGATACGAAGAAGATCGATACCAGAATCATCACGATTACGGCGATGGGTACAAACCAGGGCAAAGTCTCCAGCAGCCGGAAGGTCGCTTCTTCTTCACTTCCGGACCCCGCGATGTCGACGCCCGCCCGCTGCCGGTCGATCGCGGCACCGCCGAAGATGGCGAACCAGACGAGGCTGACCACGCTGGGTACCGCGATGACGCCGCCGATGAATTCCCGGATCGAGCGGCCACGCGAGATCCGCGCGACGAACATGCCGACGAAGGGGGTCCACGAGATCCACCACGCCCAGTAGAAGACCGTCCACTTGCCGAGCCAGGTCTGCATCTCGTCGCCACCCGTGACGCCGGAGCGGCCTGACATCTGGGCGAACTCGCGGAAGTAGTCGCCGATCGCGTTGGGAACAAGGTTCAGAATCAGCACGGTGGGGCCGACCACCAGCACGAACACCGCGAGCACCGCGGCGAGCACCATGTTGATGTTCGAAAGCCACTGGATGCCCTTCGCGACACCGGACACGGCCGAGGCGATGAAGGCCACGGTCAGTACGGCGATGATCGCGACGAGTAACCCGGTACCGAGATTCTCGATCCAGCCGACCGATGCCAGCCCACCGCCGACCTGCAACGCACCGAGGCCGAGCGAGGCAGCGGAGCCGAACAGCGTCGCGAAGATGGCCATGACGTCGATGGCCTTGCCGAGCGGCCCCTCACTGCGCCGCTTGCCGATCAGGGGCGCGCACACGGCACTGATGAGCTGCCTTCGCCCCTTGCGGAAGGTGCTGTACGCGATGGCGAGCCCGACCACCGCGTAGATCGCCCACGGGTGAACGGTCCAGTGGAACAGGGTGGTCGCCATCGCCGTGTGCACGGCCTCGTCCGAGTAGGGCTGTGGCCCGCCTGGCGGCGGCTCGGCGAGGTGGGCGACCGGTTCGTAAACGCCGAAGAACATGAGTCCGATACCCATACCGGCGCTGAACATCATGGCAATCCATGACACGGTTCGGAATTCGGGCTTTTCCTCGTCGTGCCCGAGTCGAATTCGCCCGTAACGACTGATCGCGACACAAATGGCGAAAACGACAAAAGCACTGGCGGTGAGAACGAATGCCCAACCGCCGTACGGGATGACCGCCTTGTTCAGCAACGTGTCGGCGATATTGGCGAGGCTGCTCGGGGAGATCACGCCCCAGGCGACGATGCCGAGCGCGATCGCCGCCGCGATGCCGAAGACCGTGCGATCGGTCTCCGCTGGCTGGTCAGCGGCGGTGGCGAGGGGTACGTGCTCCTCAGGTGCGCTGACGGCGTCGGAGTCGGCCTCGCCCCTCGTGGCACCGGAACCCTCGACCTGCGCATCGTGCGACGTCGGATCCTCAGATTCAGCCATACCTTCGCGCCCTGGTGGACGCGACCTCCCTTCCAGAGCGTTTTAATCCGTTCGGGCTAGCACCATAGGCCCTTGGCTTCGCGCCACCCAGAGATATGGCGCGGACTCGGACCCCGATGACGTGAAACCACCGTTGCGCATCCCCAGGAAATGAGCAACCAACAACCCCCGGAATGTTGCGATCTTTCGACAACGAAAATGTGACGGCCGACCAGGTCTCGAACTCCGCTCCGTCGTCGCCGCATACCCTGAGCGGGTGAGCGGAAGGGCTGGCCGAACACGGAGCGCGCGGAGCGGCATCGGCTTCGCTCGTGGCTGCCTGCTCGCCGGTAGTTCCGCGGGGCTCGCCATCACGGCGCACTCCGTAGCCGACGGCATGGTGCCGCACCTTCCAACGGCCGTCCTGCTCACGGCTCTGATCGGCTGGGTCTCCACCGCGACGGCCGATCGCACGAGGGGCCTTCCCGGCATCCTGCTCGTGCTCGGCGCGGGCCAGTTGCTGATGCACGTCTCGCTGGGCGGAGCTTCCGGCCACTTCGCCGGTGGCTTCGGCATGACAACGAGCCACGCGCTGGCGACCGTCGCCACCGCACTCCTGCTGTCCCACGCCGAGTCACTGCTGCTCATCGCCGTCGCCGCACTGCGGACGCTGTCGCCGGTCGTCTGGCTGCCCGCGCCCGTCGGTACACCGGTGGCGTTGCCTGGGCTCGGGCGGACCGACGTCAGGGGACAGTTCATAGCGGTGATGCTCCGCCGGGTTTGCGGTCGGCGCGGCCCGCCATTGCTCTCCTGATCCGCATTTCACCTTTCCGAAGGACCAGTTCAACCAGTTTTCGATCAGGAGACGACATCCATGTCGACAAAGAGTTTCTTTCGTCGTGCGCTCGTCGTGAGCGCGGCGGTGGGAGTGGCCGGTGTCGCCGGTGCGGGCATCGCGTCCGCGCACGTCACGGCCGACGTGTACGGCAAGCCCGCCGAGAAGGGCGGCTACGGCGCCATCGTGCTCAGGGTTCCCAACGAGGAGCAGAACGCGGGCACGACCAAGATCGAGGTCACCCTCCCCGAGAACGCCGCGATCAGCTCGGCCCGCACCAAGCCGGTTCCCGGCTGGACCGCGGACATCGACAAGAGCGGCGACGTGGTCACCAAGATCACGTGGACGGCGGAGGACGGCAACGAGATCCCGGCCGGCACGACCTCCTACCAGGAGTTCGCCTTCACGGCCGGACCGCTGCCGGAAGACCAGGACAGCCTGATGCTCGCCACCAAGCAGACCTACTCGGACGGCACCGTCGCCGACTGGGCGCAGCCGTCTGACGGAGACAAGGAACCGGACTACCCCGCCCCGGTCGTCGAGCTGGCCGCGAACTCGGGTGACGGTCACGGGCACGGCGGTTCGGGGGCCGACTCGGCCGCTGCCGAGCCGGAGCACTCGGCGGAGGCAACCGACGACACCGCGAGGTGGCTCGGCGGTGCCGGGCTCATCGTCGGCGCGCTCGGCCTCGGGTTCGGCGCGGGCGCGACGCTGCGCGCACGAAAGAAGACCTCGGCATGAGGCGGGTCATCGTGATGGCGGGCGTCGCGCTGCTCGCGCTGCTCGGCGCGGCCACCCCCGCCTCGGCACACAACACGCTCGTCTCTTCCGACCCCGCCGAAGGCGCCCAGCTCGAAGAGGGCCCTTCGAGGGTGACGCTCACGTTCGACCAGACGGTGCAGGACGCGGGAGTCAACCAGATCGCGGTCACCGGCCCCGACGGCGGCCAGTGGATCGACGGTGACGTCGAGGTCGACAGCAACGTGGTGAGTGCGCCGCTGCGTCCACTCGGTCCCGCGGGCGAGTACATCATCGGCTTCCGCATCCTCTCCGCCGACGGCCATCCCGTCGAGAAGGAGATCCGCTTCACGCTCACTAAGGCGGGCACCGGTACGCCGGGATCCGCGGCGGCGACGGAAGCCTCACCTGACGACACGGCGGCTCCCGCCTCCGATTCGTCGGGTGGCATCCCGGTGTGGGTCTGGATCATCGCGGCGGTCGTACTGCTCGGCGTCGGCGTGACCGTGGCACTGCGGATGGGTTCCTCAGGGGAAGACAAGAAGTCATGACCCAGGCCGAGGCCACCTCGCGAGTTCGGTACGGCCCGCTGATCAGCCTGATCACGGCCGGGATCGCCGGTGCACTGATCGGTGTCGCGCTCAGCGCGACCACCCCGGTGTCCGGCGTCGCGAACGCGGGCGAGGTGGTCTCGGCCGCCATTCCGATCGTCAGGGTGCTGCTCGACATCTCGGCGGTCACCACGATCGGTCTCGGCTTGCTGTCCGTGCTGGTCGGTTACGACCGGCCGAAACTGACCGAGCCGGTGCTCGCGATCGCGCGGCCTGCCGCGGTGGCCAGCGCACTCGTGTGGGCCGTCACCGCGCTCGTGGCGCTCGTACTCCAGACCGCCGAGTACCGGCCCGCTTCCGGGACGGTCGGTTTCGCCGACATCGGCGCCTACATCAGCGAGGTCGGCGCTGGCAAGGCACTGCTGATCGTCGCCGGGCTCGCACTGGCACTCGCCGTCCTCGGCGCGCTCGCCGTCAAGCACGGCGAGCGGGTCCCTGCCGAGGTCAGGGTCGGGCTCGGGCTCTTCGCGCTCCTGCCCCTTCCCGTCACGGGACACGCCGCGAACTGGTCGTTCCACGACTACACGATGATCTCGATGGAGTTGCACGTCATGAGCGCGGTCGCCTGGACGGGCGGGCTCGGCGCGATGGCCGTTCTGCTCGTCGGCAACCGCACCCTGCTGGCCCACGCGCTCCCCCGGTTCTCCAAGCTCGCGACCCTGTGCCTGCTGATCTCCGCGGCCACCGGCCTCTTCAACGGGCTCGTCGAGATCAACCTCAACCCGAAAATGGACTTGTGGACCGCGGTCTTCACGACGCCGTACGGGCAACTCGTGCTGCTGAAACTGACGTGCACGGCAGGCATCGCCGCCCTCGGCGCCTACACCAGGTGGAAGCTCATTCCGAAGATCATCAGGCACCAGCGCACGGCCTTGGCGACCTGGTCGGCACTCGAACTGACGATCATGGGACTCGCCTTCGGCTTCGCCGTCGTCCTCACCAGAGCGCCCGTGGCCTAACCCGTTACTCCGGAAGGCCCAATTCACGCTGTTCGACGTAGCGATCCGCGCACCATGCGGCCATGATCGCGGGCGGCAAGTGCACCGTGAGGAGAGCGCGTGACGAGCAACCTGCCCATGCCGGTTCAGCGCGGGAGCGACGGTGCCGTACAGCCCTCGACGACGACCTCGGCGCCACGACAGCTCAAGCGGCCACCCGCCAGATTCACCAACAGGGCAGGCGAACTCGAACGGCTCGCCACCGCGCTCGCCGGAAGCACCGGCGATCAGCCGACCGTGCTCGTCCTCAGCGGCCTCGGCGGTATCGGGAAGACCGCGTTGGCCCTGCACTGGCTGCACAGTCTCCGTAACCGGTTTCCCGGAGGGCAACTACAGGCGAGCCTCGGCGCTTTCGACCCGACCGGACCCGCGGCCGTCGGCGAGGTGCTCGGCCAGTTCCTGCGGGCACTCGGTGTTCCCCGGAGCCGCGTGCCCATCGACGTCGAGGAACAAGGTGGGCTGTACCGGACACTCACGGCCGACACCCCATTGTTGATCCTGCTCGACAACGCCGAATCCGAATCACAGGTACGTCCGCTGATCCCCTCGGCTCCAGGCAGCCTCGTCGTGGTCACCAGCAGAAGACCACTCGGCGGGCTCGCGGTCGGCGAAGGCGCCCACCTGCTGGGGTTGGAACCGTTCACCGCCGAACATGGCGTGGCCCTGCTGCGCACAGCAGGGCCACGCCATGTTCGGCGACCGTGTGGATACTGAACGTGCACATGCCACGACAATCGTTCGGCTCACCGCCGGCTTGCCGATCGCCTTGTGTTCCGTGGCTGCGCGACTCGCGGCCAAGCCGCGCTCTTCGCTTGAGCGCATGGCGACGGACCTCGGCACCGGCAAGAAACGGCTGGCGGTGTTGTCGGCGCGGAATGAGGAGGACTCCGTGCAGGCCACGTTCGACCTCGCCTACCAGGCGCTGCCCCCGGAAGCCGCGAGGCTGTACCGGTTGCTCGGGTTGCACCCTGGTGCTGAGATCAGCGCGGGCGCCGCCGCGGCGGCCATCAACGAAACGGTCGGCAAGACGCAGCCACTGCTGGAAGAGCTCGTCGAAGTCAGCATGCTGACCGCTCCGGAGGACGACAGGTACGTCTTCCACGACCTGCACCGGCTGCATGCCGTCGAGAAAGCCGAGCTGCACGACAGCGGCGACGAAAGAGAAGCCGCTCAGCTCAGGATCCTGGAGTGGTACCTGAGAGCGGCCCGGTCGACCGCCCACCTCGTCACCCTCGACGAAGACCCCATCGGCTATGAGTTCACCCAGCGCAAGCCGGACACCGCCTCGCTACCCGAAGCGGAGCACGCGCTGGACTGGCTTGAACGCGAACGCACCAACCTCTACTCGGCGATGCAGGCCGCCGCTCAGCTCGGACTGCCTGAACTGGCTTGGCAACTCGCCGACGCCATGTGGCCGCTGTTCCTGCTGCACAAGCACTACCGCGACTTCCTGACGGTGAGCCAGCTCGGCGCCAAGTGCGCCCAGGAATGGGGCAACGCCTACGCGGAGACGCTGATGCTCAACCGATGCGGCGCGGCGTGCCGAGGCGCGGGCCGCTTCGACGAGGCAGTCGAGTATTACGGCGCCGCGTTGCGGACCCTGCCAGCCGAGGGTGATCAACTCGCGGCGATCAGGTCGGTGGAAGGACTCGGGCTGGTCGCCCTCGCCCAGGGCAGGCTCGACGACGCGCTGCGCGAGTTCGGCGAGGACCTTCGGAGGTCGCGGGAACTCGGACGGCAACACGATGTCGCGCTCGCGATGGTCAACCTCGGCGTAACCCTGACCAGGAAAGACCGCGTCGGGGAGGCGATCGAAAACCTCGAAGAGGCAAGGCGAATCCTCGCCGACGAAGGCGACGGCTACAACGTCGCGCGCGCGAGGATCGACCTCGCGAGAGCACTCGCCCTCTCGGGCAACGTCGCCGAGGCACGCGACCATGCGACCGAAGCGAAAACGATCATGCACGGACGTGGATCCGCATTCGAAGAAGCGCGGGCAATGCAGGTGCTGGCCGAAGTCGCCGATCTCGCGGGCGAGGCCGCGGAAGCACAGCGGCGTTATACGGAGGTTTTGCCTATTTTCACGGAACTGGGCCGCCCCGAGGCCAAGGAGGTCAAGGAACGGCTCCGGGCAACCGAAACGCCCAGCTCGTAACCCTAAGTGGTTGCAAGTTGCACAATTGAGCGGGGACTCGTAGTCCGAGGTGATTAGTCCGACCGAATTTGTCACCGTTAGCCATAACAATCACGACAAACGATGAACGGTATGTTCTTGTCGCTGAATGAATGGTCGAAAGAAATGGGAATCGCGACCGTTCAGCGGTACCGGACCCAACGCGTGTGATTTCGACCGGCGCGCAGATCGTCGAGTCGCCGGTGCAGTTCGTGCCGGACCGAAGGGTGGCTGCGCATGATCGGCAGAACGCTCGTCGTCAGCTTCAGTTCCCTCGCCCTGCGGAGCGATTCGAAGCCGTCCCACGCGGTCACGTCGAACCCGTAGCCACGGGCGAGCTCGCGATACCAGCCCGAGGGGTCGCCGAAGCGCTCCATACCGACGGCGAGCGGCGTGAGATCCCACTCCACGGGACCGGCGCACGCGGAGTCGAAGTCACACAGCACGGGACCACCCGGACCGACGATCACGTTGCCGGGGTGGGCATCGCCGTGAACGAGGCCGGGTGGCAGCGGGAACTCCAGATCGACGAGTTCCCGCTCCACCTCGGCACACCTGCGCAGCAGGAACCGACGGTCGTGCTCGGCCAGCTCCTCCGCGTCCTCGACCCGTGCCCTCACGTCGACGAGCGGCGCCCATCCCCCGACGCCATCCGGCGGATCGAGTGCGTGCACCTGGCTCAGCAACGCCGCCAGCTCGGCCGACGTCGCCCGCCGACCCGTGTCCGCGACCCGCTCCCACACCGTCACGACGTGCTCTCCGACGAACAGCGGCTGCCTGACCTGCCCGAACAACCTGATCGCGGGTACTCCGCACGCCGCGAAGTACCTGGCGACGGTGACCACCTTGTTCGCCCTGTGCCGCAGCGCCCGCGAGCCGACGATCCGGATCACGACAGGATCGCGGGCCAGCGCGTACACCGCGTTGTTGGTGAACCTCAGCAGTGTGGCCGCGGAGGCGTCCAGGCCAAGTCTCGCGCACGTGGCCCGCAGGACGTGGTCCAGCTTTTCCCTCGTGAAGCGGCCTTCCACCAGAGGTTCGCACCCGACTCGAACGCTCCGGCTACGCGAAGAACGAGTTCATCCGCTCGACCAGTTCCCGCGCGTCGGAGTTGTTGCTGCGCCGCGCGGCTTCCTCCTTCAGCGGGCGCATTCGCTCCTCGACCCGCGCGGATTTGAGGCCCTCCGCGCAATCCAGTGCCTTACCACCGGTCTTGGCACCGTGGTCGATGTCGCCGTCGATCATGTGGTTGGTGGCCAGCATGCTCAGGCTGAACGTCTTGCTGCGGGCCATGTCGTCGCCGTAGGAGTCGATGGCCCTTGTCAGCGCGGGGATGGCGAATTTCGTGTGCGTCAAGTCCGCATGCTGCGCGAGAGCCGTGTGCACCGTGCCGATCATCGCGTAGACATCGGTCTCGTTGAAGAACCGCACCCACGACTCGGCGTTGGCGAGATCCGCCCTCGCGAACTCGTCCCTTGTCCTGCCGAGGAGTTTGATGGCCTGGTCGCCGTTGCCCATCATCGCGTAGGCCCACGCCTCGTTCGCGCACAACACCGCGACGGCCAGTTCCGAACCGGACTCCTGCGCGGCGATCTGCCCCAGCTGGAACAACTTCAGCGCGTCGTTCGGCGCGTCCTGGTGCAGGTAGACCCTGCCCATCCGGTAGAGGATGTTGGCGACCAGCGGATGGTTTTCGCCCTGTTTGGCCAGGTCGAGCGCGTTCGCGAAGTGACCGCGAGCGGAGTCGATGAGTCCGATGTCGAACGAGGTCCAACCGGCGAGACTGTGCAGATCGGCCAGCGCGACGAAGAGTCTGGTCTTGACGAGGTCGGTCCCGCTGGCCTGGAGCATCTGCTGTCCCCAGGAGAGTTGCGCGACGACGGCGTCCCTGCAGAAACCGCCGCCGTACTGGTAATCGAGAGCGCGTAACGCTCGTGTTGCCGCTTCCACCTGCCGGACGTCGGTCATCCCGATCCGTCCAGGCGCGGGTGTCCTTGCGGGACTCGCCGCCCAGGCATCCGAGGTCGGCCCGAAGACCGCGGCCCCCATCGTCACCTGCGCGGCGTGCGCGAGGAACTTCCGCCTTTTCACGGACTCGTCCTCCTCAGACTGCTGCTCGTCAGCCCCGCCGACGACCTGGACCTCAGTTTCCGGGTCGTAGGCGAGACCCATGTATCCACGTGGAATCTTCAGACCACCCGCGATCCTCGAAAGGACCTCGTAGGCCATGACTTGTCTGCCCTTGAGGATTTCCGAGACCTCGGACTGTGATTGGCCGGTCATCGCGGCGATCTGACGCTGCGAGACGCCGTGCTTGCGCAACTGGCGGTAGACCTCACTGATGTTGCGCCGCTTGAGGGCCTCGCGCATCTCCGGTGTTTCCCAAGCCTCCGGATTGATGCGACCCTGTTTGGCGTCGTTGGCGTCCATCTGCGCCCCTCCACAGTCCTGTCGGGCGTCGGTAAGCAGCGTAGGCACACCCATTCAACCGTGCGAAACGCCGTTTGTGGGTGCTGATCGGTTGGGGCGAACTCTATTGACCGCTTAACGTGGAACTCGGGCCGGTCGCCGCTATGACGCTCGCCGAGGCTTCTTTCGCCGTTCTTTTCGTCGCAATGTAGTTCTCAGATCTTCGTGGTCAGCCGAACACAGAACGCAGTCACGGATAGTCACGAAGAGCGACGAAAACACAAGAAGCACCAAGCGTTGAATCCAGAGGCGCTCAGCCGCCCCGGAGAGAGCGGAGAAGGACGTGGAGTTCGTGCACTCGATCACAGCAGGACGTGCTGCGACCGGCACGACGACCGCCGTGCGCCGGTCCCCGGTCGGCGAAAGGCCTCGCCCGGCTCTGTCGTCGGCGGCGTCGACGCAGGCGGCAGGACCGACCGGTGCCCGCAGGCACGAGGGCGGCCAGGTCGTGTGGCGGGTCCAGTGCGGCGACCTCATCAGCAGGGAGCGGTGCGTCACGGTGTTCGTCGACGACGGTGAAGTGGTCCTCGTCGGGCCTCCCGGCGAGACGGCTCGGCTCACGGCTGGTCAACTCGGCCAACTGAGTGCCGCGCTCAACGAAGCCGCCAAGATGGCGGAAAGGTGACGGTGAGTTCCAGGTGGATCAGATCCTCGGGCAGGTTCTCCGCAATGCCGTGTGGGAACGCCTCGACATGCTTTCCGATCTAGCGAACCGCGCGGACGCACCGTCTTTGGTATCGGTGGCACGCTCGGAGTTGCCGCGACTGACCGAAGGTTGGCGGGCCATGCTCCAGGCACACGAGCCTGACGAGCGCGGTGACTGCCCCACATGCTCCACCCGTTGGCACAAGTGCAAGGCACCCTGCTCGGTTTGGCAGGTCGCGCACGAGCATCTTGTCGCGGGTGGGTTGGCGCCCCAGCAAGAAGCACGACGCAAGGGGCGTCGCCGGCCCGCGCAGGCCGGTTCTGCTGCACAGCAATCTCACGCGGTCCCCCCGCCGGCCGAGAACCGGCCGGTCGCGCAGCAGCAGTCCGGCAGGCACGCGCTGGTCTCCCCGCCGGGTCCCCGGCACGTCATCGCGGGATCCCCCGCCCGATGATGACCCACTGGACGGCGAGGTCACTCGCCACTGACCGGCGGCCGTCTCGTCCGTACCCCCGAGCGAGATGAGCCGGCCGTCGGTCCCAGACCGCGATTAATCGAAGAAATGTGACTCAACCCCTAGCGGATGCGCTATTCCGCGGTTACGTTGATGATCAGATCGATGCCACACAATTGCATAACGCAAACTGTGGAAACCCCGCCCTCATTTCGCCACAGTGTGGCCCCCGATACTCCGCGGGCCGGTGCCGTAGCACTCCCCCTCCCCCGACCGGCACCGGTCCGCGGTTCCCAAATGCGGTGCTTTGTTGATCACTGGTTGCAATGTGTTCACTCGACCGAGAAGCGGGTCCCCGGCACGATAAAGTCGCTGACCTGCACAGCGAGGAGCACTACGTGTCCGACAACCAGGCAGTGAAGACACCCGAAGCGACCCCACTGCGCCGGCAGCCGGTTCAGCAGCGCAGCGCGAAGCGTGTCGAACGAATGCTCGACGCGAGCGCCGAACTACTCGAAGAAATCGGCTACGAAGCGCTGACCACCACCTTGATCGCTAAGCGGGCCGGTGTGGCGGTGGGTTCGCTCTACCAGTTTTTCCCCGACAAGCGAGCCGTTATCCAGGCTCTGACACAACGCAATCTGGAGTGCTTCGTCGCGGCCGTCAGTGAGCGGCTCAGCACTCTTGATCACCAGCACTGGTGGGACGTCGTCGACTCCCTGCTGGATATCTACCTCGACATGCACCGCAGGATCCCCGGGTTTTCGAAGGTCCACTTCGGGGACGTTGTGGACATTCGGTTGCTCGACGACCATCGCACCAACAACCGGGTCATCACCGATTCGCTGGCGAACCTGGTGACCACCCACGTCAACCTGCCGGTGGAGCAGGTGACCCTGCCGATCTCCATCGCCGTCGAGGCGGCCGACGGATTGCTGAACCTGGCGTTCCGCATTGATCCACAGGGTGATCCCGAGGTCGTATCGGAGACAAAGGCCCTGATCAAGGGCTATTTGGCAAGCAAGTTCGGCGAGTAGTCCACAGAAGCTGTCCACAGTCACCTGTGACTGTGGACAGCTTCGGGACACAGGTGCCGATGAACTGGTCAGCCGAAGGACTTTCCCTCACCGCGATACGTCGGCACGGTTTGCTCGACCCGGTCACCGTCCACCAGGTGATAGTGGGTGAACCGTTCGGCGAGTTCGCCTGCCTTGGCGTGCCGGAACCACACCCGGTCGCCGATGCTCAACCGGCGAGCGGCGGGGCCGGTCAAGGGTGTCTGTACCTCGCCCGCGCCCTCGGCCCCACGCAACCGCAGACCGGCAGGCAAATAGGGCGTCGGCAACCGCGAAGGGCTCGCCTGTCCCGACGCGACATACCCACCCGAGAACACGGTCGCCGTGGTACGACCCGGCCTGCGAACCACCGGCAACGCAAACAAGGCCGCCGGTTGCGGCGCGAACCGCGAGTACTGGGAAAACAGCGTCGAGCCAATCAGGCCGGAACCGGCCGCGATGTCCGTGATCACCGGTTCGGTGCTGGTGGTTTCCAGGCTGCCCGTACCCCCACCATTGACGAACTCCAGGTCGGCGACCTCACGGACAGCCGCTATCGCCGCAGCTCTCCTGAGGGCGAGCTCGGCCGCGGACCTGCGTTGCATCCAGCGGATGACCTCGCCCTTGATGCCGCGCGCGCCATCCGGAATGCCGGCGATCTGCCCTTCGTAGGCCATGACGCCCACCAGCCGGAAGCCGGGGCGAGCGACCACGGCACGCGCCAATGCGCCGATCTGCCTCGGGGTGAACACGGGCGAGCGGAGCGAACCGATGTGGGCGCCGGGCAGCGGGCGCCACGAGACGTCGAGTTCGAGGCAGACCCTGATCGGTGGGTGGTCGGTTCCGAGCGCCGCATCGACAAAATCAAGGTGTGCCACCGAATCCACCATGATCGTCACGGCCGATCTCGCGGCTGGATCGGCCGCGAGAACACGCAGAGCCGCCCTGTCGACGGATGGGTAGGCGACGACGATGTCGGTGCTCGTGCCGTTGTCGAACAGCCACAAAGCCTCGGCGAGCGAGTAGCTGAGCAGACCTTCGAAACCGGGGCGATCGAGTACGCGGGACAGCAGGGCACGACAGCGCACCGACTTGCTCGCGACCCTGATGGGCGCGCCACCGGCACGCCGCACGAGATCGCCGGCGTTGGCATCGAAGGCCCGCAGGTCGACGATCGCCAGCGGCGGATCGAGATCCTTCGTCGCCAAGTCGTAGGCCGTGCCGTTCGCCGTGGTCACAGCGCTCACGGTAGCCCGGCACAGCTTGAAACGCGAATTGTGTTCACTTATCGTGTGGTCCGGCTGGGGTTACCGATCCAACGTGGGAGCGCACCGTGACGACGTGGACCAACTGGGCCGGAACCGAGGTCGCTCGCCCCCGCCACATCCATCGCCCGCGAGACGCCGCGCAGATCGCCGACATCGTCGCCGCGACGACAGCGAAGGGCGGGCGGGTCCGGCCACTCGGCAGTGGGCATTCGTTCACCGCCATCGGCGTTCCCGGCTCCGAGGCCATCGACCTCACCGGTTGGAGGGGCATCGTCGAGGCAGACGCCACGACCGGCCTCGTCACGGTGCGTTCGGGCACCACGCTGCGCGAACTCAACGTCCAACTGGACGCGCTCGGCCTCGCCATGACCAACCTCGGCGACATCGACGCGCAAACGATCGCGGGCGCGATCTCGACGGGGACACACGGAACAGGTGCCAGGTACGGCGGGCTGGCTACCCAGGTCGCCGCACTCGAACTGGTGCTGGCCGACGGCTCCGTGGTGGTCTGCTCCGCCGACAACCGGCCCGAGCTTTTCGACGCAGCGCGCGTCGGGCTCGGGGCTCTGGGGGTGATCAGCACGGTGACCCTGCGCTGTGAACCCGCTTATCTACTCGCCGCGCGGGAACGCCCCGAACCCTTCGCCGAGGTACTGGACCGCTTCGACGAGTACGCCGACAACAACGACCACTTCGAGTTCTACTGGTTCCCCTACGGGAAGAACGCGCTGGTCAAGCGGAACAATCGAGAGGAAAGCGGGGTCGAGGCCCGCCCGTTGTCGCGGGCCAGGCGGTTCGTCGACTACACGGTCATGGAGAACGCCGCGTTCGGCACCCTGTGCAGGCTGGGCAGGGCGGCACCGAGACTCGTGCCCGGGCTCGGCAGCTTCGCGTCATCAGTGCTGTCGGCGCGCGACTACAGCGACGTGTCCCATCGGGTTTTCGCGACGCATCGTGCCGTGCGGTTCGTCGAGTCGGAGTTCGCGGTCCCTCGCGCGGCGGTGCACGACGTACTGAGGGAACTCAAGGCGGCCGTGGCTCGGCTGGCCGACCCGGTGGCGTTTCCCGTCGAGGTCCGAGTCGCCGCGGCCGACGACATCTGGCTCTCGACCGCGTACGGCAGGGATTCGGCCTACATCGCGATTCACCAGTATCGGGGAATGCCCTATCGCGAGTACTTCGCGGCATTCAACGACATCGCGGGCGCGGTAGGTGGCCGCCCCCACTGGGGAAAACTGCACAATGTGGACGCTTCCGTGCTCGGCGAACGCTACCCACGGTTCGCGGACTTCGGTCGGGTGCGCGACGAAGTGGACCCAGAACGCGTGTTCACCAATGCTTACCTGGATCGCGTGCTCGGCGCGAAAACCCCTTAGCCGCTGTGGGTTTGGCGGGTGTCGGAGTTGGGTGTCGCGTTTGGCCGGTGTCGGGACTGTGGTTGCGGGGCTTCAGGTGCTGGTGGGCGTGTTCCATTCGCAGCACCGCGGATGTCGCCTACCCGAGTGCGGAACTCGCCTACCCGAGTGCGGATCTCGCGCGCCTGAGTGCAGAACTCGCTGGCCTGAGTGCAGGACTCGCGCACGAGCCACGCGTCAGACGCGGGCCACTGCTTCCTGCACCGGGGTATTGCCCCCGGTCAACTCAAGGGTCCGCCGCGTCGCGACGGTGTCGGACAAGAGTTCGGCAACCACGGCGGCAACGTCCTCCCTCGGGACATCACCACGCGGAACGGAATCGCCAAGGCGCACGCTTCCGGTTCCGGGATCGTCGGTCAGCCGTCCCGGACGCAGAATGGTCCAGTCCAGCTTCCTCGCCCGCAGATCCGCTTCGGCGGCTGCCTTCGCGTGCAGGTACGCCGCGAACACCTCGCCGACAGCCTCGGGATCGATAGGGCCGTCCGTACCCATCGCGCTGATTTGCACGAACCTCAGCACACCGGCGCGTTCGGCGGCTTCCGCGAACAACACGGCCGCGGCACGGTCGACGGTGTCCTTCCTCGCCGTTCCACTGCCAGGCCCGGCACCGGCGGCGAACACGGCCGCGTCGGCACCGGACAGCACTTGCACTACCTCGTCGAGGTCGGCGTTCTCCAGATCGAGAACGGCCGGTTCCGCACTGACTTCACGGATGTCAGCGGCCTGCTCGACATTACGAATGATGCCGACAGCGACATCTCCGTTCGCCGCGAGCTTCTTCTCCAGCAGCAGCGCGATTTTTCCATGTCCACCGGCAATGACGACTCGCATGTATCCGAGCCTAACGGCGTCACTCGGCCGCGGCAGCACACTCCAGCGCGACGAGTTGTTCGTAAACCATCTCATTCACCCACCGGGACACCGCGTCGCCACCCAGCAGGATGCGCTCGGACCTGCCCTCGAGGTCGAGATCGACAACCGCGTTCTCGTCCGCGGTGACGACGGCGAGTCCGTAGGCCCTCGCCCTCGGCAGGCAGTTGTCGACGTAGTCGTGGCTCAGCGTCGCGGAGCGCGGGAGCACCATGGCCGCGTCGCCGTACCTCGCGAACGGCACGGTCGCGGCAAGTCCTGTCCTCCAGTGCCTCGCCACGGCGAGGACACCGACGATCTCGGCGGCCGCGGGCGGGGCACTCGCGGCGAGTTCCGGCCACGTCCAGGTGGAGACGGTGGCCTTGTCGGCAACGGGATCGATACCAAGGGCAATCCGCTCGGCGTGCGCCTCGGCGCTGAGGTTGGCCACGACATAAACAGTGCGGCCGAACAGCTTCATGGCCGGGAGTAGATCGCCCTCCCAGCCAAGCTGCGCCGCCGCCTCGGCGGCAAGCTCGTCGACACCTGCCGGCAATTCGATCGGCGCGACCATTCGGCTCGGAATCGACCTGGTTCCGTTTGACCCACTCGGCACCGCGGTCTGTCCGGGTGTAACCGCCACGAAGTCCGCCTCCCTCTGCTGCTTCTGCGACTCGGCCGTTCTGCGTGCCACGCAAAACGGCACATAACTTAGGTACCAGCGGGAAAGCGCCAGGTCTGCGGGCTGGAGGTGCGTCTGCGATCGGCGGCGCCCAACGGTCGGTGATCGGTCGGTGGGCGGTCATGAGAGTTCAGTCCGACGGTGCTGCCGGATGGGTGACGAGCAGCCAAGCGGTTGTGCGCAGAGTGGAGTGGCCGTGACGTGTACCGCAGCGACGACCCGGCGACCCGGGATAGGGTCGCTTGCGAGTCGGGACCGCCGCAAGAGTTGACCGCCAGTGCTGGAGGATCGATGCGCTCGCCGAAGGACTTCTTCGCCCCGCTCGCCGTGGGCGCACCGGAGCCGGTAAGGCAGGTTCCTGCCCTTCCGTCCCGGATGATCCATTTTTTCGATCCGAGCAACGAGAAGATGGCGACGAAGGTTCCCGATCTGGCGCCGAAGGTCGACGTGCTGCTCGGCAACCTCGAAGACGCGGTGAGGGCCGATCGGAAGACCGCTGCCCGCGAGGGGCTGGTGCGCATCGCGAAGGGCACCGATTTCGGCTCCACTCAGCTCTGGACCCGCGTGAACAGCCTGGATTCGCCGTGGGCGCTCGACGACCTGATCACCCTTGTCACCGAAATCGGCGACAAGCTCGACGTGATCATGCTGCCGAAGGTCGAGGGCGCTCAGGACATCCACTACGTCGACCGGTTACTGGCACAACTCGAAGCGCGCGCGGGCCTTGAGCGGCCGTTGCTCGTTCACGCGATCCTTGAGACGGCCAGTGGCGTCGCCAACGTGGAGGAGATCGCGGGCGCGAGCCCTCGGATGCAGGGCATTTCACTCGGCCCGGCAGATCTCGCCGCGAGCCGCGGGATGAAGACCACGCGGGTCGGCGGCGGGCATCCCGGTTATCTGGTGCGCACGGACCCGGTAAGCGACGACATCCACGAGGGCCGCACCACCTACCAGCAGGATCTGTGGCACTACACGGTCGCCCGCATGGTCGACGCGTGCGTCATGAAAGGGATCTTTCCCTATTACGGACCGTTCGGGGACATTCGTGACGTCGTCGCCTGTGAAGACCAGTTCCGCAACGCGTTCCTGCTCGGCTGTGTCGGCACATGGACGCTGCACCCGGTGCAGATCGAGATCGCGAGGAAGGTGTTCTCACCATCGCCCGCCGATGTCGCGTGGGCACGCAAGGTGATCGCCGCGATGGGAGACGGCACCGGCGCCGTGATGATCGATGGAAAGATGCAGGACGACGCGTCGGTGAAGCAGTGCCGCGTCGTCGCCGAACTGGCGGACGCGTTGGCCGCGAGTGATCCTGAACTCGCCAAGGCGTACAGCGACGCCAACGACTTGGCACCCGCGAACAAGGAGGCCACCTCGTGAGACCGCGTCGTTCCGTCCTTTACATGCCGGGCGCCAACGAGCGTGCGCTTGAGAAGGCCAAGTCGCTACCTGCCGACGCGCTGATCCTCGACCTTGAGGACGCGGTAACTCCCGAAGCCAAGGCTTCGGCGAGAGAGCGAGTGTGCGGCGCGGCGGCTTCGCGTGCCTACGGCAGGCGCGAGGTGACCATCCGCGTCAACGGCATCGAGACCGAGTGGCACGACGCCGACCTGCGGGCCGCCGCGCAGGCCGGTCCCGACGCCGTTGTCATCCCGAAGGTCAACTCCGCGAGGGACGTGCACAACATCGAACGCGCGCTCGAACTGGGCGGCGCTCCCGAGTACACGAAGATCTGGGCGATGCTCGAAACCCCGGTCGCCGTCCTGCGTGCCGAGGAGATCGCGAGTTCCAGCGAACGACTCACCGCGCTGGTGATGGGCACGAACGATCTCGCGAAGGAACTGCACTCCGAGTTCGTTCCCGGCAGGGGCCCGCTGCTCGGCGGGCTTTCGCTGTGCCTGCTCGCGGCGAGGTCGACGGGCAAGGTGATCCTCGACGGCGTTTACAACGACGTGAAGGACCTCGACGGTTTCGCAGCCGAATGCACGCAGGGGCGGCAGTACGGCTTCGACGGCAAGACTCTCGTCCATCCCGCGCAGATCGAGCCGTGCAACCGGGTCTTCGCGCCTTCGCAGGAGGAGGTCGCGCTGGCCCGCAGGATCATCGCCGCCTTCGAGGAGGCGAGCGCCGCAGGCAAGGGCGTGGTGACCGTCGACGGCAGGATGATCGAGAACCTGCACGTGGACAACGCGCGCAGGGTGCTGGTGCTCGCCGACGCGATCAGTGGGCTCGGCTGACAATTCGGTTGCCTGCCGAATCGACCGCTGGCTAGCTTTCGTGCGTGGGGGTACGCCGCGCGGACCGGCCGCGGCTCGGCGCCGATTTCGGCAAGCTGTGGGCGGCAAACGGGTTCACCAACGTCGCCGACGGGGTCGCGCTGGCCGCGGCGCCGCTGCTCGTCGCCTCGCTGACCGACAACCCGATCCTCGTCGGTGGTTCGGTTTTCGTTCAGCAGTTGCCGTGGCTGCTGTTCTCCCTGATCAGCGGGGCCTACGTCGACCGGCTCGATCGACGCGCGCTGCTGGTGGCCGTCAACGTGATTCGCGGTGCGGTCGTCGGCGGGCTCGCCGTCGCCATCGCGACCGACGTCGTCTCGGTGTGGCTCGTGTACCTCGCCTTTTTCCTGCTCGGCACCGCGGAGACAGTGGTGGACAACGCGTCGCACGCGGTGTTGCCGAGCATCGTGGAATCGGCCGCGCTGCCGAATGCGAACGCCAGGTTGATCGCCATGCAGTACGTGGCGAACCAGTTCGCGGCGCCGCCACTTGGCGCGGCGCTGTTCGCGGGATCGGCAGCGCTGCCGTTCGGGTTAAACGCGGTGTGCTTCGTGCTGGCCGCTCCGTTGCTCGGCGCCCTGCGGCGCATACCTCCGGTCAGTGTCGAGCGCAGGCCGCTGCGCGAGGAGATCGCGGAGGGAATTCGCTGGTTGTGGCGGCACCAGGTGTTGAGGATGCTCGCGCTGTCGATCTGCCTGATGAACCTCACCCTGCTTGCCGCCTTCGCGATTCTGGTGCTCTACGCGAAGCAGCGGCTCGGTCTCGGCGCCGTTGGTTACGGTCTCCTGCTGACCGCGTCGGCGGTGGGCGGCCTGCTGGGCACGGCCGTCGCGAGCAGGCTGACAGCCCGGTTCTCCGACTCCACGCTGCTGAGAACGGGCCTCGTCGTGGAAACCTTGACGCACGTGCTGCTCGCGGTGGCGACGGCGCCGTGGCTCGCCTCGATCACGCTCGTGGTGTTCGGCCTGCACGGCTCGATGTGGGGGGTCGTATCCACTACGTGGCGGCAACGCGTGATCCCCGAGAACCTTCGCGGCAGGGTGACCAGCGTGTACCTGCTGTTCAGTGTCGGCGGCGCGGCGCTGGGCAGTCTGCTGAGCGGGCCGATCGCGACGGCGTTCGGCATCACGGCTCCGTTCTGGTGTTCGGCGGTGATCATGGCCGCGATGACGGTCGGCGCGTGGCGCACGTTCGGCAAGCGTCTCGTCGGCTGACCGGAATGTGAACGCGACTCATGCGTTGCACCTGACATGGACGTCAAGATCTCGGTTCTGGACCGGTCGAGCACCCGGGAAGGCCGTTCGACCTCGGCGGCGCTGAGGGAAACGCTCCAGTTCGCCGTGCAAGCCGAGCAGCTTGGCTACCACCGGTTCTGGGTGTCCGAACACCACAGTGTTCCCGGCGTCGCCGGTTCGGCACCGACCGTGCTCGCGGCCGCGATCGGTGCGGCGACCTCGACCATCAGGGTCGGCACTGGCGGAGTCATGCTGCCCAACCACCAACCGCTCGTCGTCGCCGAGCAGTTCGGCGTTCTCGATTCGCTCTATCCGGGCAGGATCGACATGGGACTCGGCAGGTCGGTCGGTTTCACGCGCGGGATCCGCGACGCCCTCGGCAGGGACAAAGGGGACGCGGCCAGGTTCGGCGAGCAACTGCGCGAACTGCTCGGCTACTTTTCCGGTGACGTCGAGCGGTACCCGGGAGTACACGGGATTCCAGCCGAGGGCCTGCGGGTTCCCGCTTTCGTGCTCGCCACCGGTTCTGGTGCGCTGCTGGCAGCCGAGCTCGGCCTCGCGCTCGTCATCGCTCCCATCGGAGGTCAGGCCGCCACGGCGGAGAAGATCAAGGCGTACCGGGAAGCTTTCCGCCCTTCGGCATTGTGGCCACGGCCCTACGTGGTCGTGTCGAGCGCGGTAGCCATCGCCGACACCACGGCGGACGCTCGCCGGCTGCTGCTGCCCGAGGCATGGTCGATGGTCGAGTCCCGCACGAAGGGGGTTTTCCCTCCGCTCAGGGCCGCCGAGGAAATACCTGAACCGACGCCGAAGCAGGAGGCGCTGCTCGAAGAGTCGCTGCGTGGCCAGATCTGGGGCACGGCAGCCGAGGTCGCACCACTGTTGAGCGGGCTCGTCGACGTGACGGGAGCCGACGAGCTGCTGATCACCACGAGCACCTTCGACAGGGCGGAAATGCTCGACTCCTACGCCCGCCTCGCCGAGTTGGCAGGCCCCCGCGCGTTGCGGAGCGCCTGATCAGTCGTCGAACCTCGCCAGCGCGCCGGAAAGGCTCGGCGCCGCCGCGATCAACTCCCGCGTGTAGGGATGCCGCGGCGAACCGTAGACCTCGGCGACAGCGCCCTGCTCCACAATGACGCCCTCCCGCATGACCGCGACGGTGTCGCACACGTGGCGCACCACGGCGAGATCGTGCGAGACGAACACCAGGGTCAGGTCGAATGTGTCGACCAGCTCGGTGACGAGTTCGAGGATCTGCATCCTCACCAGCACGTCGAGCGCGCTGACCGCCTCGTCGGCTACGAGTACCTTCGGTCGCGGAGCCAGTGCTCTCGCCAGCGAGATCCGTTGTCGTTGCCCTCCGGAGAACTGGTGCGGGTACTTCCGGCCCGCGTCAGGAGAAAGCCCCACCGCCGCGAGAAGCTCGGCGGCCCTCTCGTGACGATCCCGCGCGCGGCCGAGCGGTTCACTCACGATGTCGCGCACTCGCATGCGCGGATCGAGCGAACCCATCGGATCCTGGAAGACGATTTGCAACCTGTTGCGCAGAAAGCGGAGTTCACGGTCGGAAAGCCGGTCGATCCGGGTTCCCTCGAAGGACACCGTGCCCGATGTCGGCCTGTCGAGCGCGGCCATGATTCTGACCAATGTGGACTTCCCGGAGCCGGATTCGCCGACGATTCCGAACCGCTGCCCCTTCGTGATCTCGCACGAGACGCCACGCAACGCGGCCACTTCCCTCGGCCTCCGGTACGTGCGCCACACCTGTTCGACGGCGATCATGACACCTCCCATGAGGACGCGGCGAGCAGTCTCGCGGTGTACTCGTGCCGGGGGGTTCGCAGTACGTCGCCGGTCGGGCCGTGTTCGACGATCCTGCCCTCGTCGAGTACGAGAACGCGTTCGCACACGGAGGCGACGACCGCGAGATCGTGGCTGATGAACAGCAACGAACTGCCCCGCTCGCGGACACCAGTCGTGATCAGTTCGAGGATGCGCGCCTGAACGGTGACGTCGAGCGCGGTGGTCGGCTCGTCGCACACCAGCAACCGCGGACTGTTGGCGAACGCGATCGCGAGCACGACCCGCTGCCGCTGCCCTCCGGAAAGCTGGTGTGGATAAGCCCTGGCCGTGTGCGCGAGGCCGACGAGATCCAGCAATTCGACGGCGGCTCTTCTCGCCCCTGCCCTGTCTCGGGTTCCGTGCACGGTCATCGTTTCGGCCACCTGCTTGCCGATCCGCATGGCAGGGTTGAGCGCGGTCATGGGTTCCTGGAACACCATCGAGAGATCCGTACCCCTGCGCCGCGAGAGCGCCCGCTCCGAGGCACCGACCAGTTCGCCGCCATCGAACCGGATCGAGCCGGAGTGGGAAAGCCCCTCGGGGAGCAGGCCCATGAGGGCAAGCGCGGTGAGCGACTTGCCCGAGCCGGAAGCGCCGATCAGACCCACCCGCTCACCTTCGTCGATGTCGAAGGAAACGTGGTCGACGAGCACCCCTTCGCGACCGGCCACCACGAGGTCGCGCACGTCGAGCAGACTCACCGCCGCACCTCCAGCCGGGGATCGAACCGGTCGCGCAGACCGTCGCCGAGCAGGTTGAAGCCGAGTACCGCGACCGCGATGGCCGCACCGGGAACGAGCGCGAGCCGCGGATCGACGGCGAGCAGTTCCTGCGACTCCTGCAACATCCTTCCCCAGGAAGGCGTTGGCGGCGCCGTCCCGAATCCGAGGAACGACAACGCCGCTTCGGCGAGCACGGCGATGGCGAAGGACACCGACGACTGCACGAGCACGATTCCGGAAATGTTGGGCAGTACGTGCCGCATCGCGATCCACGGCTTCGACCTGCCGCCCGCTCTTGCCGCGAGCACGTACTCGGTACTCATCACCTGAAGAGTTCCCGCCCTCGCGACGCGGGCGAACGAGGGCACGGTCGCGACACCGATCGCGATCATCGCGGTGAGCGTGCTCGCGCCGTAGACCGCACCGAGCATGATCGCGAGCAGCAGTGCCGGAAACGCGAGCACGAGGTCGTTGACCCGCATGATCAGCTCACCGAGCCACCTGGCGCCCATTCCGGCGAGGACACCGAGCGGAACACCGATGACAGCGGCGATACCGACGGCGACGACGCCGACATACAACGTCGTCCGCGCGCCGACCATCACCTGACTCGCGACGTCCCTCCCGAACTTGTCCGTCCCGAGTAGATGGTCGCCGGAAGGCCCGAGCAGCCGGACGCTCGCGTCGACGAGCGAAGGATCGTGCGGTGTCCAGAAGAACGAGACGAGTGCGACGGCAACGACGAGCACGACAAGGAACGTACCGGCCCACAGTCCGGCGTTGCGCGCCATCACGACGCCCGCAGCCGGGGATCGAGCACGGCGTAAAGCACGTCGACCACGAAGTTGACGACGAGGACGGCGACGACGAGCACGAGTACGATTCCTTGCACCGTCAACAGATCCCGCGCCGCGACGGAGTCGAGCAGCATGCTCCCCATGCCTGGCAGCACGAACACCTTCTCGACGACGACGGCACCGACCAGCAGAGTCGCGAGCTGCAACCCCAGCACGGTGACAACGGGAATGGCCGCGTTGCGCAACCCGTGCCGCACCAGTGCCGGATAAGGCCGCAGCCCTTTCGACCTCGCGGTGCGAATGTAGTCCTCCCTTCCGACGTCGAGCACCGCCGAGCGCACGTAACGCGTCAGCACGGCACCTTGCACGAGGCCGAGCGAAAGGGCGGGCAGTATCAATCCGCGCAACCATTCGACCGGGTCCTGGTTCGGCGGTGTCCAGCCACCGGAAGGCAACCAGCCGAGGCGCACCGCGAAAATCTGCACGAGGACGATTCCGGCCAGAAAGGCAGGAACGGCAACACCGAACTGGGACAGCGCCGACACCAGCGCACCGCTGGGTTTGCGGTGCCGGACGGCGGCGACGGTGCCGAACGGAATGGCGATCAGCAACGCTACGAGCATGCCCGCCCCCACGAGCCACAGTGTCACGCCGAGCCGGTCGAGCAGCTGAGGGCCAATGGCTTCCCTTGTGACGTAGGAAGTTCCGAAGTCTCCGGTGAGAACACCGCCCATCCACTCCAGATACTGGGTGAGCAACGGCCGGTCGAGGCCGAACTCCTGGCGGGTGCGTTCGACGAGTTCGGGAGTCGCGTTGACACCCAGCGCCACCTGCGCCGGATCTCCCGGAAGCACGGCCATGAAGAGAAAAACCACAATGGACGCCGCGAGCACGCTGGCCAGCAGAATCGCGGTACGCCGGAGAATGGCAACGGTCATGGCGGCCGGTGTCCGCTCATTTCAGCCCCGTCAGGTCGAAGGATTCGCTGACCTGGTTGCGCACGAACCCGGTGACGTCCTTCTTCGTGACGATGATGTTCGGGAAGAGGAACAGCCAGTCCGCCGCGGCGTCGTCGCTGAGTGTTCTCGCGACCGCCTTCATGTCCTCGACCTGCCGCTGTGGAGAACCGGTGTCGGCGTCGGCGAGCAGTTCGCGCACCCGTTCGCTGTCATAGCCCCAGTAGTAGTCGGGGTCGCCGAACGTCGTGATGTCCCTTCCCTCGACGTGCTGGATGATCGAGAGGTCGTAGTCGTGGTCGGTGAACACCTGTTGTAGCCATACGGCAGGGAAATCGAGTGGTTCGATGCGCACCGTGACGCCGACCTTGTTCAAGTCGGAGGCCACCACCTGTGCGGCCGAGACGGCATAGGGCAGATTGGGGACCCGAAGCCGCAGATCGAGGTCCTGCTTTCCCGCATCGGCGAGCAATTGCCGTGCCCTCGCCGGGTTGTACGGGTACGCGCCGGAAAGGTCCTCGTACCACGGATCGGTCGGCGGGACCATGCTGCCGATGAGGGTCCCTCTGCCGGCCCAGGCCGTCGCCAGCAACGCTTTCTTGTCGATCGCATAGCTCAATGCCTGGCGCACACGCTTGTCGGAGAGCGCGGGTGTGCGGTTGTTGAAGGCGAGCACGACCTCGCTGTTCGTCGTGCCCTGGATGACGTCGAACCGGGTGTCGGCCTCGAACTGAGGCACCGAGTCCGGGGCCGTGACGCCCGAGATGACGTCGATGCCGTTACTCAGCAAGGCGTTGTTGAGCGCGGTCGCGTCGTCGTAGTACTTGAGCACGACCGTGCGATACGCCCGCTCGCCACCCCAGTAGTCCTGCCTGCTCGACAGGACGATGGAATCTCCTCTTCGGCGATTGGTCACCTGGTACGGCCCGGTGCCGACAGGATGGTTGGCGAGATCGGCGACGCCGGTCCTGCTGAACATCGCCCCGACCCTGCTGGTCATCGCGAACAACCAGGAGTTGCTCGGCCTGCTGAGCACGACGCGCACGCGGTACGGATCGAGTACGTCCACTCGCTCGACGACGTCCATCGCCGAAGCGAGCGAGATGGTCCATTCGGTACGCACGCGCTCGATGGAGAACTTCACGTCGTCGGCGGTGAACTCGGCGCCGTCGGAAAACCGGACGCCTTGCCGCAATTGGAATTCATAGTCGGTGCGGTCGTCGCCGACCTGCCACGACTCGGCGAGCAGCGGGACGATCTCGCCGTTCGCGTCGAGCTTCACGAGCCCTTCGTACACGTTGTACAGCAGTGCCTGCGGAATCGCGGCGCCGTCGGTCGTCGTGAAGTCGAAGTTCTGCGGTTCCGCCGTGAATCCGACGGCGAGCGTGGATTCTCCGCCACCGACCGTCGCTGTGGATCCCGCCGAGCAGCCGGAAACGACGAGCAGCGCGGCGAGTACCGCCGCGAGCCACCGTGTTCTCATGCGAACTCCGCGTTGCCGGTCGGATCAGTAGCTTAGGTTTACAGCCACGATCACGCGGGTCAATTGGTGGCCCCGCACAGCGAAAGGCCATCGCGGCTCGCTGTCCCGCGAGCCGCGATGGCCTTTTGTCGCTATATCGCTATGCGGTTATGTGACTGTCCGCTGGATCAGGCGCTCTTGCGACGACGCTGCAACAGCAGCGCACCGACACCGGCGGCCACGAGGGCGGCACCGATGAGGATCGGCGTCATGATCGAGACACCGGTCTCGGCGAGGTCACCCGAGTTGGCCTGCGGGGACACCGGGGCGTCCGTGGTGGGAGCAGGAGCCGTCTCGCTCGGGGTGGTCGAAGGAGCGGGAGTCGTCGTGGTCTCCTCCGGCGGCGTGGTCTCCTGCGGCGCGGCCTTCCAGTCGACGTTCGCACCCGTGCTCAGCTTGTGCTTGTCCGAAGCCGCGACGATCAGGGACTGCGCGGGCTTCTTGTCGTAGCCCTCGCTGACGAAGAGCCGACCGGTGTCGACGTGCGCGGTACCGTTGAGCTTGAAGGCACCGGAGCCTTCCTCGGCGTCCTCGGGGACGTCGACGTAGATCTCCGAGCCGTCCTTGACGGCGGCCGCATCGAGCACGTTGCCTTCGGCGTCGGTGATCGTGACGCCCTCGGGAAGCTCACTGACGATCTCGTCGACCGAACCGGTCGTCGAGACCGTGAACGGGCCGAGGCGCTCGCCGGCCTTGCCGGAAACGGATTCGGGGCTGACCGACAGCGCGGGGTTCGGCTCGCTGATTCCGGTGTTCTCTTCACCGGTCAGGTACTCGTAGACGGCGAGAACGTCCTTGCCGGAGTCCCTGGCGCCGGGCGTCGGGTCGGACTTCGAAAGGTCCTTGCCGTCGCTGTAGTGCCAGACCGCGGCCTGCGTCGCGGCGATGGCTTCCCGGTCGGTCAGACCGTCGTTGAACTCGACGTCGAGCTTGCTCTCGATGTCGTCGAGGTTGACCGCGGGGTAACCGTGCTGCAGCACCCAGTTGATCTTGTCCCGATTCTCGTGGAACGGCGAGTCCGGGTTCGGGAACTCGTCCCACGGGGTCTCGGAGAGGCTGCGCTCCGGGTCGATCTTGACGCTGATCTCGACGCAGTAGGCCTGCAGCGTGCTGTCGCCGTCGCCGACCGTGAGGTTGAACAGGGTGGTCGATTCCCTGTTGTGGCCCTGGCCGACATTCACCGCAAGACCGTCGGTGTGGGTGCCGGTCTCCAACCGCGCCGTTGTGTCGTCAGCGGAAGCGGGAAGCGCGCTGAGCAACAAAGCCGCGGATGCACCGAACGCAACCGCGCTGGCCTTGGCAAGGCCCGATCTCCTGTGCATGACTCTCCTAACCCCTGATTAGAGGGTGCTAAATGTTTCCCCAGATCGAGTGAAGATCACACTGTCCAGTGATCGCGGAGCATACACAGGAGATCAAATCGGCGTGAAAGGGCTATAGCCTCAGGATCTTGCGGAAAAACGCCTTCTCTCAGGCAAAAGAATCCAGCGCGGCAACAAGGTCGCGCCAAAGGTCTTCTGGATCCTCAAGTCCGATACTGAATCGCAATAAACCGGCCGGTACATGGGAGTCCCCTGCCAACCGCGCACGCCGCTCGATGGAGGATTCAACTCCACCAAGGCTTGTGGCGTTACGGATAAGAGTGAGCGCTGAACAAACTCGGTCGGCCTTCTCGGCGTCAGCGAGTTCGAAAGCGAGCATTGTGCCGGTTTTCGGATACCGCACTCTCGTTACCGCGGGGTGAACATCGAGCCTTGCCGCCAAGTCGGCCGCGGTACGAGATGCCTCCGCATAGCGAATCGGCAACGTCCGCAAACCCCGTAGTGCCAGCCACGCCTCCAACGCGCCTGGCGTGGCGCCACCTCTCGTTCGCGCGTCCCGCAACTGCGCGCCCAGCGTCTCGTCAGCCGTAACCGTCAAGCCCAGCAACAGATCGCTGTGTCCTCCGATCAACTTGGTCGCACTGTGCACGACGATGTCGGCACCTAGTGCCAACGGCTGTTGACCGAGCGGTGTCGCGAACGTGTTGTCGACGACCACCTTGGGCTTGTGTGACTGTGCGGCGGCCGCCTTCACGACCGCGGAGATGTCGATCAGGTCGAGGGTCGGGTTGGCAGGTGATTCGAGCCAGAACAGGTCGACTGACGCGGCGGCGGCAACCCACGCGGAAGTGTCGACGGGAGTGATGCGCCTCACTCGCAGCCTGCCCATTCGCTCCGCGTGATCGAGAACGCCGCGAGTTCCCGCGTAGCTGTCACTCGGTACCGCGATTTCGGCGCCGGCGGGAAGCAGATCGAGGACGGCGGAGACAGTCGCGAGGCCGGAGGCGAAGGCCGTGGCGGAGACGCTGTCCCCTTCGGCCTCAAGCGCGGCGACGGCTTCTTCGAGCGCGACCCAGGTCGGGGTGCCGTCTTCCCTGGCGTAGCCGAGACCGAGCGCGCTCGCCGGGACGATCGGCACGTTGGTTGGCTGTCCCTCTTCTTCGGGGCGCCCCGCGACGACAGCCCGCGTGCGGGCCGAAAGGTTGCGCTCCACCATTCCTCCAACCGACGGCTCAGACCTGCGAAGCCAACCTATCCGGAAGAAGTGGAACAAAGCCGCCACGAAGCAACGGGGAAACGAGAGATACGCCGCACCAGCCGACCCGATCCATGAGCACCAGCTTGACCCCATGGGGGACGAAGGAGCCCGAGCCGGGGAACCGGGATGGGGGTCCGGGGAACCCCCCGGGCGGGGTCTGGGGGCCGCGCCCCCAGAAGAAACGACGAAGATCGCCGAGGAGGGAAGGCGTGCCCGCCGAACAGGGGACACGAATCGATCGAGTGGGCGAGGAGGGAGTTGAACCCTCACGTCCTTTCGGACACACGGACCTGAACCGTGCGCGTCTGCCATTCCGCCACTCGCCCGAGCAACTGCGACAGCTCGCCCAGCGTAGCAGGCTGGTTTGACGGGTTTCACCGGCCCCGGTGTTTAACGGTCGAAACCCAGATACGATCTATTCGAAGGGAACGCGAGGGGAGGAGGTAGTCCGGTGGGCCGCGTGCAGCGTTTCGATCGGCGCCTTGAAAGCCTCGTGGGCAACACCTTCGCGCGGATGTTCGGTGGCAACGTCGTCACGCAGGAAGTGGCGCTGGATCTGGAGCGGGAGAGTGAGGACAACGTCCGTGAGCTCGCGGGTGGGCGCAAGCTCGCCCCGAACCACTACATCGTGTCCTTGGGCGCCGCTGATCACGATCGGATGGCGGAAGGCGGGCAGCGAGTTACCGAGCTGCTCGCGGATGCCGTCGCACAGCACCTCGCCGAGCACGGCTGGGACACCTATGGTGACGTCGTAGTTTCGCTAGAGCGCAATGAGGCGCTGCATACTGGACAGTTCAAGACCCGCTCGACCGTCGATCCCGACGTCAAAGCACATGGCGCCGGGGGTCAGGCACGGCCAGCACGAACCAGCGACGCAGGAGACCGACCAATGAGCCAGCCCGGCGGCTACGGCCAATACGACCAGGGTGATCCGTACGGCCAGCAGGGTCAGTACGGCTACGGACAGGGCCAACCCGGCGGTTACGACCAGGGTTACGGCCAGCCCGGCGGCTACGACCAGGGCTACGGCCAACAACCCGGCGGATATGACCAGGGTTACGGCCAGCCCGGCGGCTACGACCAGGGCTACGGCCAACAACCCGGCGGTTACGACCAGGGTTACGGCCAGCCCGGCGGCTACGACCAGGGCTACGGCCAACAACCCGGCGGTTACGACCAGGGTTACGGCCAGCCCGGCGGCTACGACCAGGGCTACGGCCAACAACCCGGCGGATATGACCAGGGTTACGGCCAGCCCGGCGGCTACGACCAGGGTGGCTACGCTCCGCCGAGCCCTCCCGGTGGTTACCCCGCGCAGGCACCGCCCCCTCCGCCTCCGCCGCAGGGCGACCCTTACGGCCAGCCGGGCTATGGCGCTCCTGGCGCTCCCGGTGGCCCAGGCGGTCCGCCTCCCGGAATGCCGGGCGGCAACCGTCAGCTCGCGGCGAGCCTCCAGTTGGACGACGGCTCCAACCGCAACTACTCGCTGAAGCAGGGCGGCAACGTCGTCGGAAGGGGCCAGGACGCCGACTTCCGCCTTCCCGACACGGGCGTCTCACGCAGGCACCTTGAGATCACCTGGGACGGGCAGAGCGCGACGCTCGCCGACATCGGTTCGACCAACGGCACCACCGTCAACGGCACGCCTGTGCAGACCTGGCAGCTCGCTGACGGCGACGTGATCAGGGTCGGCCATTCGTCACTGGTGTTCCGCACGCAAGGCTGAATGGGCCTTTTCGGCCATCCCGCACAGCCCGCACAAGGCTGTCCCGCATAATGACGGCAATGCGGGGGACCCGTGGCGCGTCCACGACAAGGGTGGGAGCCCTGGCCGGTGGACGAACAAGGCAGTGCGTCACGGGCTGGGCGCGAAAAGGCGGGAGCTGACACAACAGGTGCCAGAGCTGGTCGTTCAACTGACCAGAGCAGGTTTTCTACTCCTGCTCTGGTTGTTCGTGTTCGCCGCGCTTCGAGTGGTGCGGTCAGACCTGTACGCGGCGTCGGGGCTCAGGGTCAACGTGCCCAGTTTCCGGCGCAACAAGGAGAAGAAGAAGCCCCGTAGCGGGGGCAAGACTCCTCGGCAGCTCGTGGTCACGCACGGGGCGCTGGCCGGAACCCGGATCGCGCTCGACGGCAGGCCGATCTTGATCGGGAGGGCGGACGATTCGACCTTGGTACTCGACGACGACTACGCATCAACGCGACACGCTCGTGTTTCCTTGCGTGGTGACGAGTGGTACGTGGAAGATTTGGGCTCGACGAACGGCACGTACCTTGACCGGGCTAAAGTCACTGCACCCCTCCGAGTCCCGCTCGGCGTCCCCATCCGGATAGGCAAGACGGTGATCGAGCTTCGCCCATGACTCTCGTTCTTCGCTACGCGGCCCGCAGTGACCGGGGCCTGGTTCGTTCGAGCAACCAGGACTCGGTGTACGCCGGCCCGCGCCTGCTCGCACTCGCAGACGGCATGGGTGGCCACGCCGCCGGCGAGGTCGCCAGCAAGGTGGTCATCGCCTCGCTGGCGCCGCTCGACGACGACGAACCTGGCGACGACCTCGTCTCCCAGCTTCGCGATGCGGTGACGCAGGGAAACCAGGCCATTTCCGAACTCGTCGCCAACGACCCCGACCTCGACGGCATGGGCACGACGTTGACCGCCGTGCTGTTCTCCGGCTCGCGGCTCGGGTTGGTGCATGTCGGCGACTCCCGCGCGTACTTGCTGCGCAATGGGCAGTTCTCGCAGATCACGCGCGACGACAGCTTCGTCAACGAGCTGCTTGAGCAGGGCCGCATCACCGAGGACGAGGCCGCGACCCACCCACAGCGTTCGTTGCTGCTCAAGGCACTCACCGGTCACGAGGTCGAGCCGAGTTTCACCGTGCGCGAAGCACGCGCCGGTGATCGTTACCTGCTCTGTTCCGACGGCCTCTCCGGCATGGTCAGCAACGAGACGCTCGCCGAGGCCATGCAGATCCCGGACCCGCAGGAATGCGCGGACCGCATGATCGAACTGGCCCTCAAGGGCGGCGGCACGGACAACGTGACCGTCGTCATCGCCGATGTCGTCGACGTCGATTACGGCGATGACGCCCCCATCGTCGGTGGCGCGGCAGGAGACGGCAGCGACGAGGGCCATCAGGGCGACTCCCCCGCCGCGAGGGCGAGGGCGCTCACCGCTCCGCCTTCACCGCCTCCGCAACAGCACGATCAGACGGAGCCGCCACCCGACCCAAAAGCGAAGCGCCGTAAGCGGATCCGTCTGCTGGTGGCCTTCGGCCTGGCACTGATTCTTCTCGCAGCCGCCGCGATCGCCACCCGCTACTTCGTCTTACGGCAGTACTACGTCGGTGTCGGCAACAACCAGGAAGTCGTGATCTTCCAGGGCGTTCCCGGCAGCATCCTCGGTGTCGACCTGCACCGGCAGTCGGAGGGCTCGTGCCCACCGGAGGCGACCTTGTGCGAGGCGCTCCGGTTGCAGGATCTACAGCAGGACGCGCGGGTCGCGGTCCGCAACGGCGTCAAGCGCGACGGACTCACCGAAGCACGCGACTACATCGACACGTTGCGCCGCAACAACATGCTGGAGATCTGCGACGAGGGGCAGCCGCAGGGCGGTGGCCTCGTCGGCGGTATCGGCCAGGGCAGCAGGACTGAGGAGCCGCCGAGGCCGTCCACGCCTGCCCAGCAGGACCAGCAGCCGGGGGTGGACTGCCGTCCGGCACCCAGCCCAGGCGGTAACTGATGGCGCAGCCCGCAGCATCTCCTGGGGCGGCTGGTCAGCAGTACACGACAAATCCGCCGCGCGAACTGCCCACTCGACGGGGCACCGAACTGTGGCTGCTCGCGTTCGCGACCGGCATCGTCACGTTCGCGTTCGTGCTCGTCCAAGCCAATCAGGAACAGGAACTTTCCTGGTCGGTCGTGTGGTACGGCCTCGCCTACCTCTCGATCCTTTCCGTCGCCCACCTCGCTGTCCGCAAGTGGGCGCCGTACGCGGATCCGCTGATCCTGCCGTGCGTCGCGCTGCTCAACGGGCTCGGCCTGGTGATGATCTACCGGATCGATCTCGCTCAGCTCGCGATCAACGACGAGGCCACGTCGAACGCGCCGAGGCAGGTGCTGTTCACGGTCGTGGCACTCGTGCTGTTCCTCGCCGTGCTGATCATCATTCGCGATCACCGCACGCTGACCAGGTACGCGTACACGTTCGGGCTCATCGGCATCGTGGCGCTGGCGCTTCCCGCGTTGCTGCCGAGTTCGTTGTCCGAGGTCAACGGCGCGAAGGTGTGGCTGAAGCTTCCTGGTTTCTCCATCCAGCCAGGTGAGTTCGCCAAGATTCTGCTGATGATCTTCTTCGCGTCGTTCCTCGTCGCGAAGCGCGATCTGTTCATGACCGCTGGCAAGCGGATCCTGAACGTCGAGCTGCCGAGGGCACGCGACCTCGGTCCGATGATCATCGCCGCGGTGGTGTGCCTCGGCATCCTCGTTTTCCAGAAGGACCTCGGAACGGCACTGCTGTTCTTCGGAATCGTGCTGGTGATGCTCTATGTCGCCACCGAACGCATCATCTGGGTCGTCGTCGGCCTGAGCATGTTCTTCGTCGGCTGCCTCATCGCCTACCAGCTCTTCACCCACGTGCAGCAGCGCGTCGCGAACTGGATCGACCCGCTCGCGACCTACGACGACCCCGGTGGCGGCTACCAGATCGCGCAGGGGTTGTTCGGGCTCGGCACCGGCGGCATGTTCGGAACCGGGCTCGGCGCGGGAAGGCCGGACACGGTGCCCGAGTCGAACACGGACTTCATCAGCGCCGCCCTCGGCGAGGAACTCGGCTTCGTCGGCCTCAGCGCGATCCTGGTCCTGTACCTTGTGCTTGCGATGCGTGGCATGCGCGGCGCGCTTGCCGTCCGGGACACCTTCGGCAAGCTGCTCGGCGGTGGCCTTTCCTTCGCCATCGTCATGCAGGTGTTCGTGATCGTCGGCGGTGTGACGAAGCTGATCCCGATGACCGGTGTCACAACACCGTTCCTGTCGGCCGGTGGTTCGTCGCTGCTGGCCAACTACATTCTCGTCGCGTTGCTGCTGCGGATTTCCGACGCCGCTCGCCGCCCGCAACAGCCCGCCAAGCCCCGGCCACCCGCGCAAGCGCCCATCGCCGACGCGCATACGGTGATGGTTCAGCGTCCACAGCCGGGGCTCGATGGGGGGCACATGCGATGAACACACCACTGCGCAAGGTCGGCATGACCATGCTCGTCATGGTCACCCTGCTGCTGGTCAACGCCACCTACATCCAGGTCGTTCAGGCCGACGACTACCGCACGGACGGCCGCAACCGGCGGGTCCTGCTCGACGAGTACGCGAGAGAACGCGGCAAGATCGTGTCGGACGAGGCAGGCCAGGTGCTCGCCGGTGTCAAGCCGACCGACGACACGTTCAAGTTCCGACGCACCTATCTCGACGGCCCGATGTACGCACCGGTCACCGGTTACTACTCGGTGCTTTACGGCGCGGGTGGACTCGAACGCGCGCAGGACGAGTTCCTCAACGGTTCCGATCCCCGGCTGTTCGTCCGCAGGCTCTCCGACATGATCACCGGTCGCGACCCTCGCGGCGGGAACGTGCGGCTCACCATCCAGCCTTCGGTGCAGGAAGCCGCTTACAACGCGATGGTGAGCAACGGCTACACCGGCTCCGTCGTCGCGCTTGATCCGAAGACCGGCGACATTCTCGGCATGGTCTCCACGCCCTCCTACGACCCGAACACGCTGGCCTCACACGTGAGCCAGGAGCAGGAGGACGCGTGGGCGGGGTACAACGACGACCCAGCCAACCCGATGCTCAACAGGGCGATCAGGGAGACCTATCCCCCCGGCTCGACCTTCAAGATCGTGACGACCGCCGCCGCGCTCGAAAACGGAGCCACGGCTGACACGAGGGTGACCAACGCACCGCAGGTCACCCTGCCTGGCACGAGCGCGACGCTGGAGAACTACGGCGGGGCGACCTGTCCCGGTTCGACGCTGCACGACGCGCTCAAGTACTCGTGCAACACCGCGTTCGCGGAAATCGCGGCATCGGTCGGCAAGCAGAAGCTCGAAGCAACGGCGGCGAACTTCGGCATCGGGATGCCGGACCTTGAGATCCCGATGAGTGTCGTGCCCTCCGGTCTCGGCGACCTCGAAAGCGATGCCGCGTTGTACCAGAGCGGCATCGGCCAGCGGGACGTGCGGCTCACCCCGCTCCAGGACGCGCTGCTCGCCGCGACCGTGGCCAACGGTGGCATCGCCATGAAGCCGCAGCTCATCAAGGCGCTCCTCGCTCCCGATCTCTCGACGATCGAAGAGTTCACTCCCACCGAGCTGACCGGGGATCCAGCACTGTCGGCGGCCAATGCCGACGTGCTGAAGGACATGATGATCGCTTCGGAAGAGAACACGTCGGGCGGCGGCAAGGACGCCTCGCTCAAGATCGCGTCGAAGACCGGTACCGCCGAGCACGGCTCCGATCCGAAGACGACGCCCCCTCACGCCTGGTACACCGCTTTCGCCCCCTACGACGATCCGAAGATCGCGGTCGCCGTCATCGTGCAATCCGGTGGTAACCACGGCCTTGCCGCGACGGGCGGCACGGTGGCCGCGGAGATCGCGAGGACGACGATCGCGGCCGGCCTCGGGGGTGGCTGATCCATGCTGGCGTCGGGACAACTCATCGCTGAGCGCTATCTGCTCACCAGCCGGGTCGCCGTCGGCGGCATGGGTGAGGTCTGGGAAGCCAGCGACACGCGTCTCGACCGCACCGTCGCCGTCAAGATCCTCAAGGCCGAGCTTTCCGGCGACGCCGAGTTCCTACACCGGTTCCGGGCCGAAGCACGAACGACCGCTTCGTTGAATCACCACGGCGTCGCCGCTGTTCACGACTACGGCGAAACCGTGGCAGGCGAGCATTCCATCGCGTTTCTCGTGATGGAGTTCGTCGAGGGAGATCCGCTGGCCGCGATCCTGGCGAGGCAGGGACGGATTTCAGCAGAGCAGACGATGGACGTCCTGGAACAGGCGGGAAACGCGCTGCAGGCCGCCCACGAACGCGGTCTCGTCCACAGGGACGTCAAGCCCGGCAACATAATGGTGACCCCTTCCGGCGTGGTCAAGCTCACCGATTTCGGCATCGCGAAGGCAGCCGATTCGGCGCCGGTGACCAGGTCGGGCATGGTGATGGGGACCGCCCACTACATCGCCCCAGAGCAGGCGCTCGGCCAGGAGGCCGAACCGGCGAGTGACGTGTACTCGCTTGCCGTGTGCGGCTACGAGTGTCTCGCCGGACGACGGCCCTTTCTTTCCGACAACGCGGTTACGGTCGCGATGATGCACATCAGGGATCTCGCGCCGCCGCTGCCGCCGGACGTTCCTCCCGGCGCTCGCGCTGTGATCGAGGCGACCCTGGTCAAGGACCCTCGCCAGCGCTATTCGAATGGTGGAGAATTCGCGAACGCGGTCGCCGCTGTCCGCGCAGGCCATCCCCTGCCAACGCCTTCCGGCTTGGTCAATGCCGCTTACCAGGCGAATCAGCACAATCCGATGACCCAGATCGGGCCTGCTTCGCATCCGGCGATGCAGCCGGTCGCGGCACCGGGGGCGGTACAAGGCCCGGCGTCGTTGCCTTTGCCACCACATCAGCGACGCAAGCCGACGGCATTGTGGATACTTCTTGCGCTGGCGGTGGTTCTGCTCGTCACGGTAGGCGCGGTACTACTCACGGTATTGCTGCGTCAGGGCAACGAACCGGAGCCAGGCCGCGTCGACAACGACTCGGTCGGTGTCAGGGACAACTGGTCGAGCAGCGGCGAGCGTTCACCTGATAAAGACGGCGTACAAGGCATGATGGGCACATCGTGGACGGAATGGAACGGCACCGAGCAATGAGCGCACCCCGACTGCTCTCGAACCGCTATGAGCTGGGCGAAACGCTCGGCTACGGTGGCATGTCCGAGGTCCATCACGGTCACGACGTACGGCTCGGCCGTGAAGTGGCTGTCAAAATTCTGCGCGCCGATCTCGCGCGTGATCCACAATTCCAAGAGCGATTTCGGCGCGAGGCACAGAATGCGGCCGCGCTGAACCATCCCGCGATCGTCGCCGTTTACGACACCGGCGAAGCGGACACCGAATACGGCCCCCTGCCCTACATCGTCATGGAGTACGTCGAGGGCAGGACGCTGCGGGACATCGTCAAGACCGAAGGCCCCATGCCCCAGAAGCGGGCGATGGAGGTCATGGCGGACGTGTGTGCCGCGCTGGACTTCTCACACCGGCACGGCATCGTGCACAGGGACGTCAAGCCAGCCAACATCATGATCACGCGAAACGGTGCCGTCAAGGTCATGGACTTCGGCATCGCGCGGGCGGTGCACGACGGCCAGGCCGCCATGACACAGACCGCGGCGGTCATCGGCACCGCTCAGTACCTTTCGCCTGAACAGGCTCGCGGTGAGCAGGTAGACGCGCGCAGTGACGTCTACGCGGCCGGTTGTGTGCTCTACGAACTGGTCACCGGTGAGCCCCCGTTCACAGGTGATTCGCCGGTCGCCGTCGCCTACCAGCACGTACGGGAAGACCCGAAGCCCCCGTCTTCGGTCAATCCCGCCGTTTCCGCCGCTCTCGACGCCGTCGTGCTCAAGGCGCTCGCGAAAGGCGCGGCCAACAGGTACCAGTCGTCGGCGGAAATGCGTTCCGATCTGGTGCGCACCCTTTCCGGGCAGCGTCCTTCCGCGCCGATGGTGATGTCGGAGGACGAGCGGACCCAGGTGATGGATTCCGGTCGTCAGCAGTCGAACGACTACGACTACGACGATTACGACCCCGACGCCTACGACGCCGAGGAAGAGGCTCGTCGCAAGCGCAAGAAGCGCACGCTCCTCGCCGTGTTGCTCGCGGTGCTCGCCGTCGCGGCCATCGGCCTGATCCTGTGGCTGACCAACGCTTTCAGCAGCCAGCCGGAACTGACCCCGATTCCCGACGTTCGCGGTCAGACGGTCGAGCAGGCGAAAAACACCCTGCGCAGCCACGGATTCACGAACTTCGGCGACCAGGAGAACGTCGTCTGCGGCGACCAGCCGAACGGGAAGCCGCCGCAGTGCAGTCCCGACGACATCGGCAAGGTCATCGGCACCACCCCGCAGACGAGCGAGCGGGTCGCGCTCGACCAGCAGATCAAGCTGCGGGTCGGCGTCGGCCCCAACAAGGTGCAGGTACCCGACCTCACCGGTATGGACAGGGCCGCGGCCGAGGAGGAGCTGAAGAAGCTCAACCTCGTGCTCGACCAGAACGTCGAAGAGGTCTCCGTCGACGACGAGAACTCCGTCGGCAAGGTCGTCAAGCAGAGCCCCGGCCCCAACACGGAGATCGAGGAAGGCAAGTCGGTCAGCATCACGATCGGCACGGCGCCGGAGACGATCGACGTCGTCAACTACACCGGGGAGACCTACGAGACGGCGAAGGCCAAGCTTGAGCAGGCCGGGTTCAAGGTCAACCGGAAGGACATCGCGTCCGACCAGGACGAGGGCATCGTCGTCAACCAGACACCCAACGCCGGCAGCTTCAAGGCTGGCACGGAGATCGAGCTCCAGGTCTCCAACGGGGCCAACCAGCAGATCCAGATGCCCGACCTCAGGGGCATGACGCAGGATCAGGCGCTTGCCGAGCTGCGGAACAGGGGCTGGGAGGGCCAGGTCTCCACCCAGACCGAGGAGGTCAGGGATTCCGACGACGTCGGCAAGGTGACCAACACGGATCCCTCCTCGGGCTCGACCATCACCAAGGACCAGTCGATCACCCTGTACATCGGCGAAGAGGACGGTTCGACGGAGGTACCTTCGTCGGAGTCCCGGCCTACGCTGCCAGGGTTTCCCTAACGGCGACTCGCCGCGGTAGCCATGCCCGTACTCAAGCCCAGCGCGAGTACGGAGGTCACCGCGGCGAGCAGCACCGGCCGCGCGGGGGCGGTCTCGCCTGCCAGCGCCCTGAGCATGGGGTTGACGAGTGGCAGCCAGCGGACGAGCAGCAGGGCCGCGAGCGCGGGCAATGCCGTGAGCACGGTGAACCCGATCCGAGGGATGAAGTACTGGGAACAGGCGAGACCGATCGCGATTCCCCAGCAGGCGCCCGCGATGTGCGCGAGCAGTCCCCAGCCGAGGTCGGCGAGAGGCACGCCTCCGTGCACGAGCATCGCCCAGCACAGTGAACCGAGCGTGAGCAGCATCGTGCACGTCAGCGCGGCGATCGCGGGTGCGACGAGGACCGTGAGCCTTCTTCTCGCGTGGCTCATGGTGATGAGCCGCTGCGCCGGATCCTCCGCGCCGACCAGCGCGATCACCAGCCAGCAGGCGACGACGAGCAAGGCCGCGGTGCTGATCGCGAACTCCGGCAACGCCGGAGCGTCGGCGCTCGAATAGAGGATCGCGAGCGTCGCGAGGTAGCCGAGCAGCGGCGGCAGGTAGCGCTGAGAGTGCGCGAGCAGGGCGAGCTGGTATCTCGTCGTGGCGATCACGTGTCGTTCCGTTCCACTCGGCGGATCGAGCAGCCGCGGCGCAGCGCGAGCAGCACGACCGCGTCACACCGCTCGCCGGACACAAGCAACCGCACCAGGTCGCCTTCGCGGGCAACCGAATGGACGTCCGGCTCGTCGCGCCACGATTCGGCGCAGGTGCACGCGAGCGTGACGACCGCCGTGGCCGGTTCGCTCGCTGCCCTCGCGCGTTCGAGCCTGCCTCCGGCAAGCGTGTACGTCTCGGTGGCGGATTCCTCGGCCACCTCGGCCCTGTGATCGGTGAAGACGACACTGGCACCGGCTAGCCGGGTCTCGGCGATGATGTCCGCGAGTACGCCGTGTGCCGCAGGGTCGAGGCCGGAGAAGGGTTCGTCGAGCACGAGCAGGCGTGGCCTCCCCAGCAGGGCCTGTGCGATGCCGACCTTCTGTGCGTTG
Source organism: Prauserella marina (assembly GCF_002240355.1). Taxonomy (GTDB): domain Bacteria; phylum Actinomycetota; class Actinomycetes; order Mycobacteriales; family Pseudonocardiaceae; genus Prauserella_A; species Prauserella_A marina. Next base: position 39,696 of record NZ_CP016353.1, on the reverse strand, counting down.
CCCTTCGACAGCTCACGCATGGGAGTACTCGGGTCGCCGACGAGCGCGAGCCGTTCGAGCAGTGCCGTGGAGCGAGCTCGTGCCTCCGTTGTGGACAGTCCGGCCACCCTGCCCAGGTGTGCGAGGTAGGCGAGCGCGCTGAGTTGCTGGGCACCGGGAAACCGGTCGGGCACGTACCCGGTCGGCGGGCTCCCCTCGACGCTTCCCGAAGAGGGTTTCGCGAGACCGGCGACGATGCGCAGCAAGGTGGACTTGCCTGCGCCGTTGCCACCGACGATGCCGACAACCGCCGCTTCGGCGATGTTCAGGCTGACGTCGGCGAGAACGAGCGGTCCACGCCCGTATCGCTTGGCGACCCCGGAGAGGCTGCGCACCGCTGCCTTTCGGTCAGACCGCGGCGGCCCGCTGAAGCGCCTTCGTCGACCGTTCCAGTTCGGTCACCGTGTTCTCCGCGACGGGGTGGCCTGCCGATGCCATCCAGTTGGCGAGCATGCGGTGCCCGCTTTCGGTCAGCACCGATTCGGGGTGGAACTGCACGCCCTCGATCGGAAGTTCCTTGTGCCGCATGCCCATCACGACACCCGATTCGGTGTTGCCGGTGACCTCGAACTCGTCGGGGATGGTCTCGGGCAGCACGGTCAGCGAGTGGTAACGCGTCGCGGTGAACGGGGAAGGCAGTCCCGCGAGGACGCCGCCGCCGTTGTGCAACACCTGGCTCGTCTTGCCATGCAGGAGTTCGGGTGCCCTGTCGACCGTCGCCCCCCAAGCGACCCCGATGGCCTGGTGTCCAAGGCACACGCCGAGCATCGGGACCTCGCCAGCGGCGCAGCGGCGCACGACATCGACGCTCTGTCCCGCCCGTTCGGGCGTGCCGGGGCCTGGTGAGACCAGCACGCCGTCGAACCCGGTTATCGCCGCGACGTCGACGACGTCGTTTCGCCACACCGTGCACTCCGCGCCGAGCTGGGCCAGGTATTGCACGAGGTTGTAGACGAAGCTGTCGTAGTTGTCGACGACGAGTACACGCATGCGGGCCAGCCTAGCGTGGCCACCCCGCGACCTGGGTCGATCGGGCGTGGGGCGGTCACTCCGGATCGACGGCGACATCGTTGAACGGCAGCATCGGTTCGGCCCATGGGAAGACGACGAACAGCAACAGCGCCACGACCCCTAGCGCGAGCACGACGGCGAGCGTCGCCCTCAGAGCCGTCGGCCCTGGAAGGTGACGCCAGATCCAGCCGTACATCAGGCTTCCCCAATCTCGCGCAGCAGGTCGGCGTAGTTCGCGCCCTGTTCCTTCGCGTACTGATTCGTCAGCACCGTATGGATGATCATGCGCTCTCTGTCGGAGAACTGCGGATGGCAGGTGGTGAGCGTCATGAGCGCGGCAAGGTCGGACTCCGGCATCGTCTCGTTCGCCTTGTACGGCACCGGCGACACCGCGTCGCCTCGGTCGGGAGTGACGATGACCCTGCCGAACGTCTGGTCGTATGCGCCCTGAGTGTCCTGTAGCGGGGCGACGTCGGCGCACCTCGGGTCGCTGCCCTGGTTTTGCGCCCAGCCGGCCACCTCGTCCTGCATCGGCAGTACCCGGTAGACGTAGAAGCTGTCGGCAGTCTCGATGACAACGGCGTCGCACGAGGCGAGCAGGTCGAGGTCGTTGAAGGGGGCACCTTTGCCGACGCGGTGGCCGGCGACGCCGAAGTTGCCTGGCTCGCCTGGCATCGCCGTGCTCTTGTAGTGCCCCGGTCCGACCTCCAGCGCGGCGGCGTCCACCCCTTGCTGGATGGTGAAGCTCCAGTCGGCACCGAAGGACGGGATGTAGATGCGGGCGAACGCTTTCCCGTCGATCGGGTCGGTGTGCAGCTCGCGCTCGTTCGACCACTGGGAATCCAGATCGGCGTTGGCCTCCCGCTGAAGTTTCGCCGACATCCAGTTGGTGATGTACAGCTCGTACACGACGAACAACAGCACCACGAGTCCGAGGGTGATGAAGATCTCGCCTACGGTGCGCACCGCGGTCCTGCCTGCACCTCCCCCTCCCCCCGATTCGGAGGGCGGCGCGGGTGGCTGTGTCGGCGGTTCGGTCGGCGGTGTCGCAGGCGATTCCGCCGGGGGGTGAGACCGCGAGCCCGACTGCGGTGGGCGGCGGCCCGGTGGCCCCGCCGGGGGGCGTTGTCCGCCCTGGGCCGCGCCCGCGTTCGTCGGCCTTCGCACGGGACGCATCACCGGTTGCGTCCGGTCGTCGTGGTCGTGCAGGTCCTGCGGCTGCGGCCACTGCGGCTGGGCAGGCGGCTGTTGCCTTCGCGGCGGCCCGTTGCGAAGTGGTGGATTCGGAACAGGAATCTCCCGCGTCTCGGGATCCTCGTACCTCGACACGCGAGCTCCTCCCGGGCCTTTGCGGCACGCCCGTCATCACGATCTGCTGGTCTGGCGCTCGCTCCCCGGTTCTAGCGCCTGTCCGATTACGTTAACGTGTTCAGTTGACGGCGGTCGCGCACCGCCGCGCATTTGCCCGACAGCACGCGAGGACTCTGATGCCCAAGTCGAAGGTCCGCAAGAAGACGGCTTACACGCCGCCATCCGACCGCCGTACGCCGGTCAAGGTGCGCGCGGCAGGCCCCTCGCATCCGATCTACAAGATCGTGATGTTCGGGCTGATGCTGCTCGGACTCGCCTGGCTCGTTGTCAATTATCTCGCAGGCGACAAGCTTTCGTTCATGCTCGAACTCGGTAACTGGAACTTCGCCATCGGGTTCGCGCTGATGATCACCGGCCTGCTGATGACGATGCGATGGCGCTAACAGCGGGTTCGGATCGTCCGAACGGCGGCTTGACAGCGAATTACAACAGTGTGACTAATCCCCAGTGTGGACAAACCCTGTGGATAACTCGCCTCTGACCTGGGCGCCCCGAGCTGGCCTTGTAGCTGTCGGCTGGCTGCTCGCCGTCGCGGCCGGGGCGAGCGCGATATTCATCGCGGGCTCCAGCGACCGCCCAGGCGCCGTGCTGCTCGGCGTCGCGACCATCGCGCTCGCGGCAGCCGCTTTGCACGGAACGCTGGTCCGTCCTCGCCTCGCCGCAAGCACCTCCGGACTTCGCGTTCGTACCGTCGGCGGCACGCGCACGCTCGCGTGGGGCGAGGTACAGCTCAGGCTGGTCACCAGCAGAAGACTGGGAAGAGACGTCACGGTTCTCGAAGTGGAATCGGACGATCTCGTCGTGCTCGGCTGGCTCGAACTCGGCACCGATCCGCGCGACGTGCACGAGGCACTCGTCGCCCTTCGCGCAGGCTGACGCGGGCGTCCTAACAGGCACCCAGCAGGACGCACAACTGCGAGGACAACTCCGAATCCCGGTACAGCACAAGGCCGACCAGCGCCGCCGTGATGAGCGCGAGCACGCCCGCCTGGAAAGCGCCCTTGTTCTTCGCCGGTGCGTACACCATCGCCACCATGGCCAGCGCACCGACGACGAGACCACCGAGGTGGCCGAGCAACGAAATGCCTGGCAACGAAATGCTGAGCACCACGTTGATCACGATGATGCCGATCGCGGCGCCGGGATTGAGCTTGAGCCGCAGAACGGCGACGAGCATCGCGCCCATCAAGCCGTAGATCGCGCCGGAGGCGCCCGCCGTGCCCGTGTTGGCGTCGCCGAAGGCGAACACCGCCGCCGAGCCTCCGAACATCGACACGAAGTACACGGCGATGAACCTGGCCCTGCCGAGCAGGATCTCCAAGTCCCTTCCGAGTACCCACAGCGCGAGCATGTTCATCGCGATGTGGATCAAGCCGTAGTGCAGGAACCCGGACGTGAGGAGCCGCCACCATTCGTCCCTGAGCACCATTCCGATCGGCCAGAGCACTCCGTCTTGGAAGAACTCGGCCCTCTCGTTGCTCATCGGGCTCTGTGCCTGCACCGCCGTGAGGGCGTAGACGAGCACGTTGATGACGATCAGTACCGGCGTGACGATCGCGGTCCTCGGCGCGACCGCGCCCGCGACGGTTTTCGCGCCGTAGCCCGCCTTGCGGTACTGCACGGCCTGCGCCTGCTGCTGCCGCTGGCCCGTTTGCACGCAGTCGATGCACTGGTAGCCGACGGAAGCCTCACGGAGGCAATCAGGGCAGGCCGGTCTGTCACATCTGACGCACCGCAAACCGGTCTGGCGATTCGGGTGCCACCAACACCCGGGCAGCGCTTCTTGCTGATACGACTGCCCGGGCTGCGGCGGGTAAGGGGGAGGTTGGCTCACAGTGCTACCGCGGTGTCGGGCGCGGCGATTCGACGCCGCGGGCTGGGCCTGCCTTGCTCACGTCTTCCAACTTACCTGGTACCCGGAAAGCTCAGGCGCGCTCGATGTCGACCTTTTCGATCACGACGTCCTCAAGCGGCTTGTCGGCTGGGCCGGTCGCGGCGCGGGCAATGGCGTCGACGACACCCTGCGAGTCCTGATCGGCGACTTCACCGAAGATCGTGTGCTTGAAGTTCAGGTGCGCCGTCGGGCCCACCGTGATGAAGAACTGCGAACCGTTGGTTCCCGGTCCCGCGTTCGCCATCGCGAGCAGGTACGGCTTGTTGAACTGCAACTCAGGGTGGAACTCGTCGTCGAACTGGTATCCGGGGCCGCCACGTCCGGTACCGGTCGGGTCGCCGCCTTGAATCATGAAGCCGTCGATAACGCGGTGGAAGATCGCGCCGTCATAGAAGGGACCAGTTTTTTCGCCCTTGGCGTTGGGCTGTGTGTATTCCTTCGTGCCCTCGGAGAGGCCGACGAAGTTGGCCACCGTCTTAGGGGCGTGATCAGGGAAAAGGTTGATCCGAATGTCGCCGCGGTTGGTATGCAGAGTGGCTTTCATCTTCGCTCCACCGAGGGATCCGTTGCTCTCAGTCACGCGATTCATCGTGCCATCTGCGGCACGATCGCCCGGAAAGGGGCAGGATGGGGCCAGGTAGACCACTGGAAAACACACGATTGTCGAGGTGAAGGGCGATGGCTCGGACCGCGGAAGCGTCGGCGGGTGAGGCCGTCAAGGACGGCTCGCACAAGCTGAGAAAGCGGGCGCGGGAGGTCGGCAAAGCAGGGGCCGACTTCGCGGCGCAGGCAGCCCACGTCGCCGAGCAGCGGCTGACCGAAGGCACGGAAGCCGCGCGCAAGGAGCTGGGCAAGAACTCTCGCCGCACCCGCAGGAAGCTGGCTCAACAGGCGAAACGAACCAGCAAGGAGGTCTCGAAGAGCACGAAGCAAGCCAAGAAGGTGGCCGCTGAACGCGCCGAGGACATGCGCGCGCCCGGTCGCAAGGCACGCAGGGCGGCCATTCAGGCCGCGAAGTCGGCAGGCCACTCGAAGCGCAAAGCCAAGCGCGACTTCAAGCAGGCGAAGAAGGACTTCAAATCGGCCATCTCCGATGCGAAGACCGCCGCGAAGGGCGAGAAGAAGAAGCGCAGGAAACTGCCGTGGCTGATCGGCCTCGGCGCGCTGGCCGCCGCCGTCGCGTACGCGTCGCGGTCGAAGCAGGAGCCGCCGATCGCGCCGGCACCGCCGCGCAGCACGGACGCGCCCAAGCCGGCTGAACCACCGGCAAGCAAGGCGAGCGAACCGCAGGAGCCCAAGCCTGGCGCCCCGCGTAACGGTCAGCAGACCAAGAACACCGAGCAGAAGAAGAGCTAGCTCGCCAGACGCCGAAGAGGCCCCTCACCGTGCGGTGAGGGGCCTCTTCGCTGTCAGGTCGCCGATCAGGCGGTGTGCTTGTTGATCAGCGCACCGAGGCGGGGCAGCGCCTCCTCGACGTTCTCCTTGCCCTTGGGGCGAAGCTTGCCGTAGACCTTCTTGATGCTGTCGCGGCTGCTGCTTTCCGCACGGGTGTCGGTGACCGAGAGCAGCGCGTTCGAAGCCTCGTCGGCGCGGGTCGGCAGGTAAGCCGAGAAGTCGCCGCCACCGCTCGCCTTGAAGTCGGCGTAGATCGGCTCAAGCGCGACGACGAAGTCGTCGAGCAGGCTGTCGACGGCGGAGCCGATGATGCCCGGCTTGATCTTCTTGACGGCCGCGTAGCCGGTCTTGATGACGGTCCCCGAAACGCCGCCCTTACCCGAGACCTCTTCGTCGATCAGGGTCTGGAGGTCGGTCACGACGGTCGGGCGCCGGGTGGAGTCGAGCAGCGATTCCTTCAGGGTGTCAGCCACGGGTTTCTATCCTTCGTTACTTCGAGATCAACGATTCTGGGGGCTCGCAGGGGGTCGTTCGCAGCTCCGGCATACCCATCAGTGGGACCCCGGTAGTGGCGTCGGTTCCTCGATGCCTGCGGTTCCGGCCAGAGTAGTACAAGATCAACTTGCCCTGCACGCAGTGGTGTCTGGTCGTCACACTCAGATGCCAAGTCCGGTGATCGCTTCGAGTGCGACCTTCCTGGCCTTCACGCTCTGTCCCTGGTTCGTGGTGACGATGACGGCATCCCCTTCTTTCACGACCGCGTACACGGCGCCGTCGTCGGTCGCCTCGTAACCCCCTGACCAGCCAGCGGGCTGCTCGGTCGGGTTCGAGGTGTCCACCGGCGCCGCTTGGTCGACCAGGCCGGTCGCCACGGCCGGGTCACCGGAATAGACACGGACAGTGAGTTGCAGCCCGCCGTCCGGCCGATAGAAGAAGCACGTCGGGTGCGGCGTATCGGCCGAGGTGCTGACCTTGTCGACCATCTGCCCGTTGGCCCGCGAGACGAAATCGGTATCGAGGTAGGGACACGGCTGGTCCGCCGAGGGCTCCGGTTCCGGCGGTAGCGCCGGCGTGGTCGCGGCCGTCGAGGCGGACGGGGGTGGTTCCTGCGACTCGGTCGCACTCGAACAGCCGGCGAGCAGAGCGGCGGACACCACGCCGAGAACTAGCAGTCGTCCCATAGGTTGCACAGTGAACCAGAAGCCCGTTCCGGCAGTAGCGTCGCCAGGTATGAGCACACTCCGCGGCTGGCCTTCATTCCCACCCGACCTTCCTGGTTTCGACGTGGACTCGGCTCCCGAACAGCCCGTCGATCTGTTCCTCGTCTGGCTGTCCGACGCGGGCGAGACCGGTCTCGCACCGCACGCGATGACGTTGTCCACTGTGGATGAAGATGGCCTTCCCGACGCGAGAGTCGTCATCCTCAAGGACGTCGACGAAATGGGCTGGTACTTCGCGACGAGCGCGGAAAGCCCCAAGGGCAAGCAACTCGCCCACAACGCGCACGCCGCGCTGACCTTTTTCTGGCCGCACAGGGGAAGACAGGTCCGGATCCGAGGAACAGCACGCCCACTCGGCGAGGACGCCGGTGCCGCGGACTTCCTGGCAAGACCCGACGCCTCCAAAGTGGAGACCGCCGTTGGTCATCAATCCGAGGTACTGGCTGACGCCTCCGACCTGAGGACAGCCGTCGAAGCCGCGGAGCGGTTGATCGCCGAGAAACCCGGCTTCGTTCCGCCGTCGTGGATGCGATACCTGCTCGCCGCCGACCTCGTCGAGTTCTGGCAGGCACGACACGACCGCGAGCACGTCCGGTTGCGCTTCACCAGGGAGGGCCTGCGCTGGCGCCGCGACCAGCTTTGGCCCTGAGATAGACACACTCCTACTCTCGTATGTAGCATCTCTGCTATCAGTTGATGGATATATCGGACCTCAGGAGATGTCGCATGTCCGTGAGCGAGCTGGGTTCTCCCAAGCCGCGGACCGAAAAGGGCCCCGACGCGACCGACACAGCCGCGATAGACGTCCATGACCTCCGCATGCGCTACGGCACCACGGACGTCCTCACCGGCGTGACGTTTCAGGCGAGACCCGGCGAAGTCGTCGCGCTGCTCGGCCCCAACGGTGCGGGAAAAACAACGACCATCGAGATACTCGAAGGTTTCCGGATGCGTTCGGGGGGCAAGGTCAGCGTTCTCGGCACTGACCCGGCCAAGGGCACCGAGGCGTGGCGCTCCCGGCTCGGCGTCGTACTGCAATCCTGGCGTGACCATGCGAAATGGCGCGTCCAGGAACTGCTCGAACACCTCGGAACGTATTACGCGCCCTACTCGACCGACCGGATCAGCCGCCCGAGGGACGCCGCCGAACTCGTCGACGTCGTCGGTCTCGGCGAACACGCGGGCAAGAAGGTCGGCCAGCTGTCCGGCGGCCAGCGCAGAAGGCTCGACGTCGCGATCGGCATCGTCGGCAGGCCGGAGGTGCTGTTCCTCGACGAGCCGACGGCAGGCTTCGACCCGCATGCCCGCAGGGAATTCCACGATCTCGTGCACAGGCTCGCCGACTTCGACGACACCACGATCCTGCTGACGACACACGACCTCGACGAGGCCGAGAAACTGGCCGACCGGATTCTCATACTGGCAGGCGGTGCGATCATCGCCGACGGCACGGCGGATGAGCTCGCCAGAACCACCGCGGCCGAAGCGGAGGTTCGCTGGTCGAACAACGGCGAGCGGTTCGTGCACTCGACCGAGGACGCGACCGCCTACGTCCGCGGCCTTTTCGCCCAGTACGGCGACTCGATCGCCGATCTCGAAGTGCGCAGGGCCTCCCTTGAGGACACCTACATGGCGATGGTGCGCACGTTCGAGGCCGGACGTCACGACGACGCCGTCCGCTCTTTCGAGGAGAAGAACCGATGAACCCCACCACGACTGCCATCCGGTCGGGGCTGGCCAGAGGCCGCATCGAACTACGGCAGACCTTCACGACACCGCAGGACCTGTGGGGCTACCTTTTTCCCACCGTAGTGCTGCTCGTCGTCATGCTTGTCATGCGTGGCTCGACCATTCCCGGCACGGACTTCTCAAGGGGGACGATGACACTGCCGAGTGTGCTCGGCGTTTCCGTTGCCTTCGGCGGTCTGGTCAACCTTATGCAGTACCTCACCGTGGAGCGGGAGGACGGCACACTGCTGCGCGCCAAGGCAACACCGGGCGGCATGCTCGGTTACCTCGTCGGCAAGGTCGTGACAGTGTCCGGGATGGTGCTGGTCAGCGTCGCGATCACGCTCATTCCCGGCATGTTCCTTTTCGAAGGACTCGCGCTGAACACCGCGGGTGCCTGGCTCACGCTGGCCTGGGTTCTCGCGATCGGGCTCGTCGCCACCATGCCGATCGGCGCCGTTTTCGGTTCGTTGTTCTCGAACCCCCGCAACATGGGCATCGTCATGTTGCCGGTCATGGGTCTCGTCGCCGCTTCGGGAATCTTCTACCCCATCACCGGTCTTCCCGAATGGCTCCAGTTCATCGTGCAGATCTTCCCCATCTACTGGCTCGGTCTCGGGATGCGATCCGCGCTGCTGCCGGACGACATGGCCCTCGTCGAAATCGGCGAGTCGTGGCGGCACCTCGAAACGGTGGGCGTGCTGAGCCTGTGGGCGATTCTCGGCCTGATCATCGCGCCGATAGTCTTGCGGAGGATGGCACGAAGGGAATCCGGCTCCAGCGTGGCCGAACGCAGGGAAAAGGCGATGCAGAGGATCGCGTGATGAGCGAGACGATCTACAACCGCATTGCCGTGCTCAGGGCCGAAAGAGGAGTCAGCAGGCGGCAACTCGCCGAGGCGCTTGGCGTGCATTACCAGACCGTCGGCTATCTCGAACGGGGCGAATACAGCCCGAGCCTCTATCTCGCGCTGCGCATGGCGGAGTATTTCGAGGTATCGATAGAGGTGTTGTTCTCGATCCACCCGTTTCCGAGGATCGGTGCCGAGCAATCAGCCTGACGCGGTGGCCTTGGCCTTACGAAGCTGGAGACTGAACCAGATCTCGCCGAGGCCCCGCATCAGCAACGCGATGCCGAGCAGGATCGCGAGCGTCAGGATGGTCACCCCTGGCCAGACGAGCGCGATCGTGCCCGCGATGACGGTCAGGATGCCGAGAGTGAGCCACAATCCCCACATCGGCAGTCCCCTGCGCCAGGTCAGCGAAGCCGCGATCTGGAGGATGCCTCCGACGACGAAGCCGATTCCGATCAGAACGGCGAGCGCGAGCAACGTGATTCCCGGCCAGGTCAACGCGATGATCCCGACAACGATCCACACGGCACCGAGTACGTAGAACGGCCACCGGGTCGTGTGCCGGTCGGCCATGATGATCTCGTCGACGCCTTCGATGATGAGTCCGATGGAAACGAAAAGGGCGAGCACTCCGACAGCGGTTGTCAGGCTCAGCAGCAGGATGATGCCGAGACCAGCGGTGAAAACGCCGAGCAGGGTGATGAGCCACCAGCGTTTGGCGACCCTGCGCACCTCGTCGGCCAGTTCTCCGCCGAACGTCATTCCAAATGCCCGGTACGGCTCCGTCGTCGTCATGAAGCACCTCCTGCTCAGGCGAAGACAGAAAAACGTTAGGCGTCCTCCGTGAGGCTCGCCAACGGGTTCACCCGGCGGAGTTATTCAGAGTTATTCAACGAGGCCGGCTCGTCCGAACCGGACGCACGAGCCAGCCGTCTTCCCCGCAGCACCTCGTGCGCCTCCCGCAACGTATCGAGCAGGTCGCCGGTGAGCCCGAGTTGTTGTTTCGCGAGCAACGCATCGGTTTCCCTGACGATGGTTTCCGTCGCGACCGCCGGATCGCCCGTCGCGGCACATTCCCTGCACAGCTCGTCGAGCCGAGGAAGGTCGCGAGCCATGCCAGGCGCGCTGACGACCGCGAGCCTCCCCACTTCGCTGGGTACGAGTTCCAGGACCCCGCCACCGAAGTTCCTGCCCTCCAATTCGGCGGAAAGCAGCGTCAGGGAGTTGTGGAAAGCGGCGGCGAAATCAGCGTCACCGGTGACTCCGTCGGTGATTCGGCCCCGGTAAATCGTGTCCGTGGTGACACAGCCGATGTCGTTGACGATCACTCTCGGATGGTGGTGCGAACGCTTGCTGAGCATCAGTTGGCCGTGCCTGATGTTGGGGATGCGGTACCACGGTTGCCTGATCCGGCATTTGAACCTCGTCGGGATCAGATCGTCCTCACCTCGGCGGAGATAGCGGTCCAGTCCGGAACCTGGTTTCCTTTCCAGTGGGCTCGATGTCGCGTCGAAAAGGTGCACCTTGAGGCCGGACGCCGCGTTGTTCCGGTAGTCCCGCGCAGTGAATCGCAGGCCAGGCGCGTGTTTCGCGCGGGCGAGCAGGGGGCGGGACCACGGTCGCAGACCGAACTCGCTCACCTCGGACTCGTTCAGCGAAAAGTACGCGTTGGCTCCGGTCACGGTCGCGACCTCGAACTTGGCGATTTCGTCGAGTCTGCGCACCGCGGGTATGGCTCGTGCCTCGGCCACCGCTTCGCGATGTTCGGGACGAAGCAACAGGGATGTCCACGGCGCGTCGTTCACCGCGACGGCGTGCCGGGTGACCAGGCCACGATCTTGCGCGAACAAGGCTGTCGAGTGTTGCGCACTGTGCAGTGAGACGACGAGCGGCCGCAGTTCGGAGGAACTCGGCCTGGCTCGCCTTCCCGACAGCAGAACGACTTCTTGCAGCGCACCGGGAAACGAGCGCGGCGGGTAGAGATCGAATCGCAGTTCGTCCACCGTCCGGAGCAACCACTGCCGCGCTTTGCCCGCGCTCACGCCGGTGAAACATTCCGCGGGGAGGACGAGAGCGAACGCTCCCCCGACCCTGAGTCTTCTCAGCGAGGCCAACAACATCGGCAGCCACAGATTCGCCACGCCCGCGACGGGAACCCCGAGTTCGGAACCGTGCCGCATGGCATGCTCGCGTTCTGGTACCGACACGAACTGAAATCGCACGAACGGAAGGTTCCCGACGACGGCGTCGAATTCCCTTGTGGTGTCGAGACTCCACGCCAAGGTGCTCGACCGCAGGATCTCGCCGGGAATCCCGGACCTTTCAAGCCGTTGTCTCGCAACGGCGACCGCTCCACCGTCCACATCGAGCCCGGTGAAATTCCCTACGGGAAGGGAACTTTCGGCAAGTCCGTCCACGAACGCTCCGTCACCGACCGACGGTTCGAGTACCGAGACGTCGTCCCAGGTGCCCAACAACTCGCCCAATCGATGCAATGCGTGCCGCACTAGGCCCGCCGGTGTGTAGAAACCGCCGCGAAGCTTTTCCGCACTGACCTCAGAGCGCAGCTTCACGTCGGCTCCCGTTCATCGACTGTCGTCACCGGCCGTGACGACAGTACAAGCGGCGGCCCGGTTTCGGCCGTGCCGCGACACCGTGTCGGCCGCTCGACTGCCTAGCGGTGCTAGATTTCGGCTCATGGCCATTCGGGAACGCCGCGAACGCGAACGCGCGCGGCGTCACAAGCTCATCATCGACACCGCGAGAGAACTCGCGGAGCGGGAAGGCTGGGACGCCGTGACGACCCGGCGGCTCGCTGAGAGCGTCGAGTACAGCCAGCCCGTGCTCTACAGCCACTTCGCGGGCAAGGACGCGATCGTGCGGGCAGTGGCCATTCAGGGTTTCGGTGAACTCGCCAAGGCATTGCACGCCGCGAGGTCCGCACAGGACGACCCGACCGAGGCACTGCGAGCGGCATCCATGGCCTACCTCGACTTCGCCGAGAAAAGACCCGCGCTCTACGACGCGATGTTCCTCCAGCAACTGGACATCCCGTTCGGCACAAGCGAAACGCCGCAAGAACTGCGGGCCGGCTTCGACGAGCTGCTGGCAGCACTGGAACCCGTCGCTGGCGATCGCGATCTCGACACCCTCGCCGAGGTCTTCTGGAGCGCCATCCACGGATTCGCCACGCTCATGCTGGGGGCACGACTGCGTCCCGACCTCCGCGAAGCACGCATGAACCTGCTACTGGACGTGTTCATCGCGAACTGATCAGCCTTCGCGCACCTGGGACTCGTCGGAACGAGCAAGCAAAGCGGCCTGAGTACGCGTGGACACACCGAGCTTTTGCAGGATGCGCGAGACGTGTGTCTTCGCGGTCGCCGGTGAGATCGTGAGTTCTCTCGCGATCTGCTTGTTCGTCTGTCCCTCGCCGAGGAGCCGCCAGATCTCCCGCTCGCGGCTGGTCAGCTCGGGCGAAGGCGGCGACACCGCGCGCGGGCGAGCCACCGAGGTCTCGGGGACCCGGCCGGTCACGTGTTTGATCACGTGCCGGGTGACCGACGGTGTGAGATAGGCGTGCCCCGCGGCGACGGCGCGGACCGCGTCGATCATCTGGCCCGGTTCCGCGGTTTTGGCGAGAAAACCGGAGGCCCCCGCTTCGAGCGTGGCCGTGATGTTGTCCTCGATCTCGAATGCGGTCAGGATCAGGACTCGCGTTCGGGTCCGCTCGACGATCTCGCGGCACACGGCGATACCGTCCCGGTCGGGCAATTGAAGGTCGAGCATGATGATGTCAGGGGCGAGCTGTTCGACCGCGCCGATCGCTTCCCGCGCGGTCGCGGCTTCGCCGACGACCTCGATGTGCGGATCGGCGGCGAGGATTGCTTTGACACCCGCTCGCACCGAGGAGTGATCGTCGACGACAAGAACTCTAGGCATGACTCACTTCCTGCTTGACCGACAACGGGAGGCAGGCCCGCAAAGTCCACGATTCAGCTGACCGGTCGACCTGAAGATCGCCACCACACAGGCGAACCCGTTCCGCAAGACCAAGCAGTCCATAACCGGAACCGGGAGTCGTCACAGAACTCGGTGCCTCACAACGGTTCGTCGCCGCGATCTCCAGTTCGTCGTCCCCACGAGTGATCACAATGGTCACCTCACCACCCGGAGCGTGTTTGGCGGCGTTCACGAGCGCCTCGCGGACGACATTGCATGCCGCGATTCCACCAGGGTGGTCGAGATCGACCGAACGGGGGTCGTCACCGACCATGGTGACCGAGGTACCCGATGCTCTCGCCTGTTCGATCAGGTCGGTGACGGACGACCAGTCGCAGGGCACCGCGATCGGACCGGATTCCTCGGTGCGCAGCACCTCGATGAGCGTGCGCATGTCCGCCATCGCGTCCAAGCTCAAGGTCCGGACCCGCTCCATCCGCGACCGGAGTTCAGCGGCATCCAGCGGCTGTGGTGCTGCCGTCGCGGCCGCCGACTGCATCGCGATCGCTGACAAATGCCCTGAAATGGCATCGTGCATTTCGCGGCTGATCTGGAGCCGCTCCGCGGTGACCACCGCACGCTGTTTCGCCTCGGCGGCCTCGGCGAGCAGAACGGCGCGTTCACGTTCGTGGTCGGCCTCGTTCATCGGAATGCGCACACTCACGCCCCACCACAGCGTCACACCCACGGCGAGAAGCAAGATCGTCATCTGCACCAGCGGTGCGGCCAGCACGGGCGTCAACAGCAGCCCGACGACAGCCAGCGAAAGACACCCCGCCGCGAGCGCGGGCAGCAACCGCCAAGTCTGGGGCGTCGACCGGCTGATCACGAGACAATAGAGGGCATCGCAGGCGAGCAGCACCACCCCGAACGAGGTCGTGCCCGTGACGGCCGCCTCGGTCACCAGAGTCACCACGCTGATGACGACGACCGCACCGGGGAGTGAGCGACGGAAGACGTGGGCGATGCCGAGCACGACGGCCGCGACGATGCTCCCGATCAGCACCAGCGACGACGACGCTGGGCGCCACTCGATGCCGACGGCGGGCACGAACACGAACGCCACCGCGACCAGCACGTATCCCGCGCTGACCCACATGTCGCGCGTGGCAGGTCGCGACAGTCCGTCCACCTCGTTCACCGCCCCTCCTCACCTGGCTCGATGGCCGTTCCTTCAATTCCACCCGGCGGCATTGCCCTCGGCAACCCCCGAGGGGCGTAGCCCGAAGGGTTTACGTACGGGGAGCGGAGTCAGGGCATCTGGCCGATGAAAAGCGACTGTCGATCTTGCGAACGTGGAGTCATGGACTCAGGGACCTGGATCGTCGGCGCCATCCTCGCGACCGAAATCGCGTTCTGGGTGCTGCTGCTGCTCGGATTGTGCGCGCGTTATCTGCTGAAGCTGCGCAGGGTCAGCACCTTCCTGCTCGTCAGCGTGCCGGTTGTCGACCTCGTTCTCATCCTCCTGGTGGCGTTCGACCTTTCCAGAGGAGCGACCCCGACGACCGTTCACGGACTCGCCGCCGTGTATCTCGGCTTCAGTGTCGGCTTCGGCCACTACGTCATCACGCGAGCCGACGCCTGGTTCGCCCACCGCTTCGCCGGCGCACCCCGTCCCGTCCGACCACCTCGAACCGGTCCGGCGAAGGTCCGCCACGAATGGCGAAGCTGGTTCCGCGTCGTCGTCGCCTGCGCGATCGCCGTGCCCGCGATGCTGTTGATGAAACTGATCTCGGGATGGGACGTGCCCGGTTCGCTCGACGAGCTGTGGGAGGACGAGCTGTGGTCATGGGCCGCGCGGCTGATCCTCATCAACATCGCCTGGCTCCTCACGGGTCCCGTGTATGCGACCTTCTTCAAAGCCACCAAAGAGGACGCCGCCGCCATGAGCAGGAGGGTCCGATGAACCTCGCCGAGAACACCGTCGGCATCGGCCCATGGTCCTTCTCCGTCGGTCCGTTCGCCATCGTCATCCTCGCCGCGATCATCGGCGTGGTGCTCTATTACAGCCGGAAGGACGACTGAGAACCCCCAGGGAGGCAGGCTCACCGCCGAGGGATCCGGCCCAGGCCGACGAATATCTACGGTCAGGGTGTCACCGATTCACCGGCCGAGAGGATGCCCATCATCTGCTGATGTGATTCAGAAGCGCCTGGACATCACTTGGCTCCAGGCCGCTCGCAACCGCAGGCTCCTCCTCAAGATCCGACAGTTGCTGAACGGATGGGTCGTCGAGGATCTTTCCCATGAACTCAAGCTTCTTCGCCAAACGCAACTCGACGACCTCGTCGATCGTGTCGCGAGCAGCAAGAACGGTCACACGCGTCTCGACATCCGCAGCGAGACCGAGGCGGTGAATTCGGTCGAGACTCTGCAGGAATCGGCCCGCCACAAAATCGCGGTCCACATAGACAGCGTCGTGGCACACCTGGTGAAGGCTGATACCTTCGCCAAGGGTTGCCGGGTTCGACACGAGCACCAGGCAATCGGGATCGTCCTGGAACCGGCGCAGTTCGTCGGCACGATCGATCGTCCCGCCGTGGATAATGGCTGGTTGGTAACCCGCCAGGAGCTTATGCAGAGTCGTTAGGCTACGCACGAACGTTGTCCACACCAGCGTTTTCCTGCCACGCGCGGCGTTTTTAGCAACGATCGCGGCCGCTTCCTGGTACTTCGGGGACAGCTCGTAGTCGGGCAACCGCTTCAGCAACGTGTACAGAGAGTCACCTCTAGGAATGTCTGCCGGGGGCAGCCGGTATTCGAGCGGCTCGTATTTGGTGTCGCCGTCCAGCAACAGCGCGGGGCTGGTTGCCGCCATCAGCAACCGTAGCGCGGTCCTGCCCAATGCTGCGAGATCGTCGCGTCCTGAGGCCCCTGCCTCCTTCCCTACCAAGGAATCGTAGATCTGCCCATGCAACGCAGGCATATCAACCAGGCGCACCTTCGTATCCATCGGTGGAAGGCCGAGTTCGAGCTTCGTGGTGCGCGCAAACAGTGGCCGGAGAACAGTGCTGGCATGCACAAGGTCACCGCCCGCAACTGCCGAGGAAACCGTTCGGTGGCCGTAACCCGGCCACGAGAAGCCCATAAGGCTTTCGAGGTCTTTCGCTCCGTTCGGAGCAGGGGTACCAGTGAGGATCAGTCGTCTGCGGGCCAGTGGTGCCAGCGCCATACACGCAGAGCCATACGCGCCACGGGTTCCCAGCTTCATCCGGTGTGCCTCGTCGAGAATCATCATCGATGGTGCGTCCTTCAGCCAGGCCGCTAGTGCGCTAGCGGACCTGCTGAGGCGTTCGTAGTTGATGATCAACACCTCGGTCGCCGAGTCGATAGAGCGTTCGAAGACCTGTGTCCGAAGCGGCCTGCGAAAGCACTCCACGCTCTCGAACTGCCACGACTCGTACGCCGACTTGGGACACACCACGAGCACGCGCTGAACCGCACCCCGCGCCCGCTGAGCTGCGAACACCGCCAAAGCAACACGGGTCTTGCCTGCCCCAGGCACGCTGAAGTTCGCGCCGTGCCTCAATGAGAGCAACTGGGCAATGTCCCTGCGCTGGAACTCTCGAAGATCGCCGACCCAGTCGTTGCCAAGCAGCGAAGGAACGTCATCGGCATCAATGCTCCCACCGGCACCCGGATTGTCTAACTGCGTCCGCACCGCCGTGGAGTCGTCCACGTTGCTGCGGACGAGTTCGGCGAGCGCATCCGCCCATTGCACGCTGTCAGGACTGGGCCAGGCCGAAAGCAGGTTCAGCTCAGAGAGGAGGTCATCGAGGTCAACAGCAATCACCAGCGGACCGAGCTGCGCCCCCGTGCGGAAACGCGTGCCCAGCCGCACAAGGTCATCACGGTGCGACTGCACTGTCTTCATCATGACCTTGGTTCGCGTCTCATCGAAGTCGAGGCGCAGCGACGGCTCCGGCCGGCCGTTGGTCACCGAATTCCCCCCGGTGCGGTCGCATCGAGCAGCCACGTTACGCCGTCGCCGGGATCCTGGAGGCCCCGGCCGGCCTGCTTGGCAAGCTTGCGGAGGCTATCCCTCAGCTTGAGCACGGCATCGTCAAAGGCTTCTTCGTCTAGCGAGCGTGAGCTGCGCGCCTGCGCGAGGTCGGCAACGCACTGATCAATGTTCGTACTCGCCTCCGCCAAACGGGCAGGCGCCATCTGCTTGCGCTTCTTGAGTTTGGCCCGACGCTCGGCCGTATCCAGTGCCAAGTCGAACGCACCCCTTATCTGGTCATAGACTTCGCTGGCGGCGCGGCTCTGCTCATCGGACAGCAGATCTGTAGCTCCCCGAGCCGCCTTCGCCTTCAGGATCTGATCGGTTAGGTCCCGCGCCGCCGCGACCGTGCTGGATGTACCGGAAACGCTGATGTCCAGTCCTGGGATGCTGACCGCTGTGGCAGCGGAGTTCGCCTTTGCGAACTCCATCGGCAGCCGCTCGTCCAGGTACTTCTCCCTGAACTCCAAGCCGTCCTCGATGTTGCGGACAGCGGTCTTCGCGAAGTCGAGGCTGATCGCGGCGAGCCGTAGCTCCCTGAGGACATCGGCGCGGTCAGGATCAATCGCCTTCATTTTTTTCCACGCCCTGTACAGTTCCTTGAATTTTTCCTGGTGCTGCTCGAAGTCGATCAATCTCAGAGCGGTCCCGTGCTCCTGATCCTTGCTTCGGTCAAGCAAGTCGTAGATCACACCGAGGATCCATCGCTCCTGCTCGTAGGTCTCGGTCCGGACGCGGAATTCCTTGGCGATCCTCTCCGGTGTCCGTCCCAGCGACGCTTGCTCCTCCATCGCAAGCAACCTGTTGATGTACGAGTACTCGCGTCGGTGGTCCTTACGCAGTTGCAGTGAAAGCTCGATCGCGTTGACATCGTCCCAGGTGAACGACTCCGGCAGCACACCTACACGCATCGACTGAACCCCGAGCTCACGCAGCGCGGCAGCGCGTGTGTTTCCGTTGACCAGCACACCCTGGTGAGTAATAAGCCCTGGGTCGTTCTGTTTAAAGTCCCTGAGACTCACAAGCAGCTCGTCGAACTCCGGGTCCCTGCGGTTTGGGTCCGCCGGCGATGCCTGCAGCAAATACTTCAAGTACTCCTGGCTCGCCGTGCTGTACGGGTCCGCTTTCAGCTCCGCGTCGCGTTTCGGGTCGTGCGTGCGCTGCGCACGGATACGGTGCGTCGCTGGGTTGAAGTACAGACCGCTGAGTGGTGACTCGATCACGTCGACGTGCAGCGGCTGCCCGTTCCAGTCAACCGTCACGGTCTCCCTTGTGGCTCCAGCCTCTTTCACCTCCGCAAGCCGCTTCTTCACCAGCTCACTGAATTCCGCGGCTCGTGGTGGCGCGGGAAATTCCTGATGCATCAAACCCTCACTCCCAGTTCATCATCCCCGAGCACGGCGCGCCGCACGGCCGCACGCGAATCAGCCGGCATTGCCCGGTAGAGCCCCCACAACCTCTCCATACCGCTGAGCCGACGTTCGTCGGCGCTCAGCCAACCGCCAAAGATCGTCTTCTCAAGCGGGCCGAGCAACTCCACGAGTCGCAGGATCTCGCCGAGATCCACGACGCTGCCTCTACCGCCCACCCGGCACTTTTTGCACTCGGTGCTGAGCTGGACCTCTTCAGTGCCATCCGGGAGCAGCACGTTACGGCGAGCGATGTCGAGCTGCGCGGTAGCCCCGTCGTCGTAGATGTCACCTCCCGCGAGACCACATGATCGGCAGAGCCATCCGTCGGCCTCCATGACCTTCTTGCGCTGTGCGGCGGTAACGCTGGTCTTCGGCTTCGCCTTGGCCTGACCAGGAACCCATACCTCAGCGCCCACCTGGACAAGGCGCTGTTCATCCTGCTTCAGCTCGGGGTCCTCACGATGCGTGTCGATCTGCCAGCCGTAATCCCTCAAGTCCCGCAATCGGCGATCAATCTGGGAGACTTCGGGAAATGCTTCGCGCACGTCGCTCTTGGTGAAGATGCCATTGATGCCTATCTCCTGTACTAGCCAAAGCGCCCCCCTTGCCATGCTGCCGCGCTTTGTGTCCGTGTCCCTCCACGAGGGCATCTCCATCCGTTCCTCCTAAGGCCGAATCGCATAGCAGCCTATGGCCGCCCAAGCGTCATACATACTCGACGGTTCTTAAGACCAGAAGAGCACACCGCAGGAGCAACTAGCCAGCATTTCTTGTTGCAAGATGTTCTTGCAGGTATTGCGCAACAAGAAATAGAAATTTGTGTTGCGCAATGTACTGCGCAACACTCAGAGGCGCCATCAAGGCGTAGAATTCGGCGGAATTGCACACAAGCGGTAAGGGGCTGGGATGCGGCCTGGGGAGCTCCGGTCAACGATCAGCAAGGACCTGCCCGAGGAACGGCAGCGCTTCGCCAACGCACTGCGGGACATGTACGACAGCATTCCCGCTGTCGATGGCAGGCGGACGTCTCAGTCCAAGCTGCTCAAAGCCATGGAGGCCAGCTACGCAAGCAGGTCAAGTCTTTGCAGATATCTCCAGGGCAAAAATCTCCCAACCGAAGACTTCGTCCAAAAGTTCCACAAGGCGATCAGTGAGCTGACCACTGGCATCCTCCCATTGACCTGCGAGGAACTGCTGAGTATGCGCCAGCACGCAGAAGGCGTGGACGGTCGCAGGCGCACAGCTCGTCAGGCGTCTGCGGTACACAAGCTTGATGAGGCGGAGCGCCGTATCGACGAACTGGGGGTCGGCAATGCCACGCCTATTGCCCTGCCGGTCCCCCGCGAAACCGGGGACCGGCAGGGCAACAAGTTTGCGGGGCGACCGGCGCCGCAGGCGGCGACCGAAGTGATCCAATTGGCCAAGCTGGGCCAGTACGAACAAACCGTGACGTTGCTGTCGCGACTGTCTGAGCACCTCGACACTGACGAGCTCGCCCTATCCGTCGCACACTTGCGTGCCGAGCAGTACGACGACCTGGCCGACACTCTGGTTCAGATCTGCGGGCGCGAGGATCAGCGACAGGTTATCCGGTTGTCGATTACGCTGCGTGAACACCAGCTGCCAGGAGATGCCGACGCCCTGCTGAGGATGATCATCTGACTGCAGAGGTCAAGATAACCTTGCCGGCGGCAGCACTCCGCTCAGCTGATCTTTGACTTGTTCTTATTGAACAGATCGTGCCGAAGGTGGTTGGCCTGGCCGACAAACGCCCGGAATTCGCCCAGTTTGAACGCGGCGACATTGTTCTTGTTCACCTGGATCTCGACCTCGAAGTCTTTGCTCAGCAAAGAGATCCGATGCTCCAGCTCGTGCGCCTCAAGCTCCTTGCCAACTGCCCTGGAGATCTGCGCCGCGGTCATGAAACCGCCACTGTTACGCAGCGCACGGTAGATCGGATCGTGCGTCGTATCAATGTCGCGATCGACCGCGTCCCCATGCTTGAGCAGCGCCGACTTAATCGCTAGGCCCACTGCCTTGGCAACTGGTGGGGGAAACGCGTTCCCGACCTGCCGATACTTCGAGGTCTTCAGTCCCGCGAACCGACATTCAGACGGCGGCCATCCCTGGAGGAGCTGCACCATTTCAGTAGTAAGCTTAGGCCCAACCTCGAAGACGTCGTCCTCAGCCGGCGGGTGGTCAGCGATACCCCAGGCATCCACCCCCAGCTGCGCCCATGCCTTCTTGGCGCGAGTCGGGCCCAAATCGGCACCACCATGTTTCTTCGATCCGCCGACGACCGTGGGCGCGATGTTGTTCGCCTGCGCCACCCACTGATCCAGCCCTTTCCAGCCACGGGCACCCATCAAATCGCGCAGGGTTTCCCCCACCGTGAGCGGATCGCCTTGTGGCTCTGGCCAGTGGAAATAGGGCGCAAATTCCTCTTGAAGTGCTATCAGAACAAACCGCGGCCGGAGTTGCGGCACACCGAAGTCGGAGGCGTTAAGCAGCCGCCACTCGGCGACATACTTCATGTCGATCAGCCGGTCCAGGATCTCCTGCCGATACCCGGAAAACCTCGGCATGCTGAGACCACGGACGTTTTCGAGGAGCAGGGCGCGCGGCTTGAGTATCTGGCACTGATGCACCGCCCACGCGAATAGGTCACGCTCGTCCGTCGAACCTCGCTGCTGGCCAGCCAGGCTAAACGGAGGGCACGGCACTCCCCCTGCTAACAGATCGAACCCCTCCGGGAGGGCGACACCGGATTTGTGGGCTTTTTCCCAGACCTCTTCAGCGGCAACGTCGCCGGTGATCACACCATCGACGATCTCGACGGAGGTCCTAACGAGCGGTTTCTTAGCTTTGCTCTTCATTGCACGGGAAGACTCAGGCTCCGCCCTCTCCGGAAACCCGTGCCAAGCGCGCAGGTTCCTTCTAAGAGTGTCGGCCGCCGTGGGATCAAGTTCGATCGCAAGCTCGTGCTCGAAGCCAGCCTGCTTGAGCCCAAGAGCCTGACCGCCCGCGCCGGCGCATATCTCGACAACCTTCAACGGCTTCTCGGCTTCAGGGATTGCCACAGGCCCTACCCCTCAAATTTTGGATCTTCAGACATACGGCGAACCTGAGGTATCTTCCGGCACGACCGCGAACCACGTAAAGGCACCTGCCGCACAGGAGGATCGTGCCGGACGAAGACCACAGTGCCCGCCGCGCAGAAGCGCATGCCAAAGGCCTCTACCCTGCCCCGCTGAACGAGGGTCGATCGCGGAATATGCGAGCCAACCGCCGATCCGAAACCAAGCCTGAGATCGTGTTGCGGAGCGCCCTTCACCAGCACGGCCTGCGCTACCGGGAAAGATCATCTGCTCCGATTCGAAGACGGGGTCAAGGTCCGGCCGGACATCGTCTTCACTGCTCGTAAAATCGCCGTCTTCGTGGATGGCTGCTTCTGGCATGCGTGTCCCGAACACGGAAGGCAGCCGACGACCAACGACTGGTACTGGACACCGAAGCTTCGGCGCAACGTCGAACGCGATCGACGAGCTGACGAGGTGCTGGTCGCGGCGGGGTGGGTGGTGATCCGCATCTGGGAACACGAGCCCCTGGACACCGCCTTCAAACGAGTCACCACCGCCATCGAACATGGGTTCGAAGGTAGCTGATCTACCGTGAAAACACACTACAACGCGCCGAGTTGCGACACCGTGCGCGGGTAGCAACGACCCGAGTCAAAGAGAAGGTCAGCTGACCCAATTAGATCGTGTGGAGCTGAGGGGAATCGAACCCCTGACCTCCGCCTTGCAAAAGCGGCGCTCTACCAATTGAGCTACAGCCCCGAACCGCGGGCGGAAGTCACCGCCCGCGGCGGAGTTTCAGTTCTTGCTCGCGGAGTCCGAGCTGGCGGCTGCCGGAGCGCTGCCATTCGAGGACGCACCACCCAGAGGCCGCTCGGCGGGAGCGGTGGCCTCACGCCACAGATCCGCCTCAGCCTTTGCGTCCTTGTTCCGCTTGATCACGAAGAAAACGCCACCCGCGACCACGGCGAGTGCCAAAAGCTTCTTCACGGTGTGAGCCTCCTCGACAACCTGCTGATCCTGCATCACGAATGCTACTGCACTCGACCCAGTGCCCATCCACGCGGTCGAGTCACGGTTCCACGTGGAACCGTGGATCAAGAACCGCTGGGCCAAGAGAAAGCTTGGGCCGCGATGTCGAACGGCAGCACCATGGGATAGCTGCCCTCACGAACAAATCGCGGCCGACTCCGCCACCGCGCGACGCGTGTCCTCCTGGACCAGGTCGCCGTTGATCGCGGCGGCGGCCATCGTTCCGGCAGCTGCCGAACCGATCACCTGAGCCTGTACCGCGGTGACGTTGCCCGCCGCCCACACCCCGGGCACCGCCGTCGCACCGGCGGCGTCCGCCTCGACGCAACTGCCGATCAGATGCCCCTGGAGGTACTGGTCGGTCGCCTCGACACCGAGTCCCGCGAACGCACTGACGTTGGCCGACATCCTTGGCGACACCACGAGCGCCGCGAGTGGAACCACCGCACCGGTGTCGAGGCGCACCCCGCTCAGCCCTTCGGAACGCACCTCGACGCCGGTCACCTCCCCCGCGATCACGGCAATCCCCCGCGCGGCGAGTTGCCCGGCCTGCTCATCGGACAGTTCCGGCCCGGTGTGCCCCAGCAGGGTGACGTCGCCGGTCAACTGCCGGAACAACAACGCCTGGTGGACCCCGAACGGTCCGGTTGAAAGCACTCCGATGGCCTGGTCACGCACTTCCCACCCGTGGCAGTACGGGCAATGCAGCACGTCGGTGCCCCAGCGCTCCGCGAGGCCGGGAACGTCGGGCAACTCGTCGGTCAGCCCCGTGGCGAGGAGCAACCGCCTCGCCCACACGGACCGGCCGTCATCCAGCAACACGTCGAAGTCGTCGTCAGCTCGGCGTTCGGCCGCGACGACCCTGCCCGTGACGACCTCGCCGCCGTAGCCCGCGACCTCAGCACGCCCGTCGGCCAGCAGCTCGTTGGGAGGTATGCCTTCCCTCCCGAGATAGTTGTGCACGTGCCCCGCAGGCGCGTTCCGTGGTTCTCCGGCATCGACCACGAGCACGGAGCGCCGCGCCCGCGTCAACGTCAATGCCGCTCCAAGGCCCGCGGCCCCACCGCCGACGACCACGACGTCATACCTGTGCCTCATGTATCCCTCCAGGTCCGAGGTCGCACGTATCGGCGACCCGGACCCGACTATCCACAGTTGGGGATACAACGACAAAGAACTTTGCGAAAACAGCAAATCGAGTGGTCAGGCGTTCAGCTGGGTAAACCTGATCCGGTTGCCGAACGGGTCCCTGAGCCCGCAGTCGATGCCGTAGGGGCGCTCGGTCGGTTCGTCCGTGAATTCGACACCCTGCTTCAGCAGGGTCTCGTAGGTCTTGCGGCAGTCGTCCGTGGTGAGGATGAACCAGCCCCCCATCGCCCCCTTGGTCACCAGCTCGCGGATCTGCTGGACCGTTTCCGCCGACGTCCCGGGAGTTCCCGGCTTCTCCAGCAGAATCTGCTGGTCAGGACGGCCGGGGACGTTGACACTCAACCAGCGCATGTCCCCGAGGTCGACATCCGTGTTGATCTCGAAACCGAGCTTCCCTACGTAGAAGTCGAGTGCTTCGTCCTGGTCAAGGACGTAAATCTGCGTGTGTGTGATCGCGTTGAACATGAGAAAAACGCTACGTCCTGAGGCGGCGGAAAACTTATCCAAAACTGCTCAGTGCGCCCCACGACCGACGGTTCAGGAGCTCGGCCTCGTCCACGCCATCGTGAAACACGTCGGAACCTTCGTCACCACGGCCTCTTTGCGGTACTGCCTCGGCGACTTGCCGACGATCTCGCTGAAAGTACGGCTGAAGGTCCCCGGGCTTCCGAAACCGACTTCGAAGCAGATGTCGGTGATGCTGCGATCGGACTCCCTCAGCAGGGCCATCGCACGCTCGACCCGGCGCCGCTGCAAGTAGCGGTGTGGAGTCTCGCCGAACGTCGCCCGGAACGTGCGCGTGAAATGCGCTGCGGATACGTGTGCGATCTTGGCCAGCGCGGCAACGTCGAGCGGCTGCGCGTACGCGCGATCCATCGCATCTCTCGCCCTGAGCATGCGACGGTTGGTCTCTTCGACGGCCCGGCTCACGGTCCCATCACACCACCTCTGGCGCGATGGCGGTGTACATCTCGCCGAGTCGCCGCAGCATCGGATGTCCGGTCGGCAAACAATGCGCGTCAACAGCAGCGATGGCGCGAATTCCGCTCGCCGCGTTGGTCGCGAAGACAGCATCCATCGAGGGGACATCGGCCAGCGTCACCGGCTTCCAGGTCGCCAGGTCGCCAAGCACGCCGTCCAGCAGCGCCATCGTGACGCCGGGAAGCCACTCCGAACGCGGCCAGAAGACGCCACCGTCCCTGACGAACCCGATGTTCGATGTCGAGAGCTCGGAAACGATGCCATCGGCGTTCACGAAGAGCACGTCGTCGTAGCCTTCACGCTGCGCGGCCCTGCGCCGATGTAGTGCTCCGAACAACCCGACGTGCTTCACCTCGGGCAGCTCGCGCCCGTACACGGTGGACCGCAGCCGCCACGGCGAAGGCGGCGCGAGCGGGCCGGTCCGGGTGGTCACGAGGACATGCGGATCGGCGTCCGCCCCGATGGAGCCAAGATCGAGCGCGGGGTCGTAGACGGTCACTCTGACGATCACCGAACCGGAGCGCCCACCGAGCGCCCGCCGGATGTGGTGACGTACCCGCTCGGTGTCGAGATCCACGCCGAACACCTCGCGACAGTCTCGCGCCAACCTCTGCAGGTGAAGGTGCAGGCCACGCGCACGCCCCTCGTCAACGAGCATCGAGGTGAAGTGGCCGTAGTTGGCGAGCGCGAGCACGCTCAACTGCTCCACCGTCGCGGGGGCGCCATTCAGCTCCATCCAGCCAGAATTCCATCCCGTCGCGGGCGCTGGTCAGCTCACCGCCTTCCTGACGAGTGCGGCGATTTCCTTCTCGGCCTTCGCGGTCAACTCGCTGACCGCGAACGATGTCGGCCAGAATCCGCCTTCGTCGAGGTTGGCCTCCGGATTGAACCCGAAGGTCGAGTAGCGCTCCTTGTCATCCTGGCCGCTGCGGAAGAAGCACACGACCTTGCCTTTTCTCGCATACGCGGGCTGGCCATACCACAGCTTTGGCGCCAATTCGGAGGTGTTGCCCGTGACGATGGCATGAATGCGTCCGGCGATGGTGCGGTCGGGCTCGGCCATCTGCTCGATCTTCGCCAGCACGGCGGCTTCGTCGGCGGCTGCCTTGTTGCCTCGACCTCGACTCGACTCCTTCTTCACCTCGGCGGCACGTACCTTCATGGCCGCACGCTCCCGCTCGGAAAAGCCGCTTTCGTTCTTGGACGCACCCACCGCTGTCGCTCCTGTCGTAGGTCGGTTTGCGATGTTTGCGACGTTAGTCGCCACAAAGGCAACGGGCTTCTCGAATCCTGATCGATCTGGGCTAGTCCGCCAAGTCGGCCTGCTCTGTCAAGTAGAGTCCGGGAAATATTTCGACCAGGGGGATACGAACTCATTCACACTGCCTTTCGACCAAGCACTAGAACTCTTCCCAGCCATATTTTTTCGAACCCCGCGCCATACGAGGATGGATACTGATGACCACGTCGCCGGTTCCCGCGTACCAAGCGTTCTACCCGCCGATAGCCGTACTCGGACTGACACTGAGCGGTGTCAGGCTTTACAACAACGTGGACAACGACGAATACACCATCACCTATTATTCGATTTGGGAACTCGTCGGAACCCCTCGCGGCGCCAGCATAGGACTGATAAGTCTGATAATTCTGGGTTCCTTCGTCGCGATATCCGCTTATATGTACCTGCGCCCGCCGACTTCTCCCGTGCTCCCCATCATTGCGTCCACGCTGGCCGCACTCGCGGCACTCATGCTCACTTTCAAAGCAGGCGCCAGCAACCTCGTTCCGGCAACCCTCAGCGACGGCGGAAGGATGATGTTTGTTCTGACCTGGGCATCGTGCGTCTTCACAGCCGTCCACGCCGCCCACATTCTCTTTGCGAAGCGACGCTATTGGCCCGAGGCTCCCGTATCGAACTGATGCGGTCAGCGTGGCCACCGTTTCAATGACTCCGAGATCCGCCACGCTGTTTCGCCGGACCGCGACGTTCGCTGCGCCGCCACGCCCACACCTCCCAGTGGACCACCGCGCAAACCGCGACCACCCCGGTGGTAGCCAGCCACAACCAGTCGTACGACCGCCGAGCACCCTCCGACAGGAGAAATGCCGCCAGCAGTGTCATGAGGCAAGCCTGAAACAGCGGCCAGCCCTCACCCCGTGTCATCCGTGTCTTGGCACGGACACACGATCGCACCGTCCTGGGCCAGGAACCAGCCGCCGAACGTCCTACAGCAATCGCGGAAATTCGTCGGGCACAGACGGTTCGATGGACACAACTTCGGCCACAAGGACACCGAAGCGGCGTAGGCTCCCAGAATGTCACTCAGCCCCCGTTTCCCCTGGTGGGGAGACGGGGGCTGATCTGCTGTGGGCCCAGGAGGACTTGAACCTCCGACCTCTTCGTTATCAGCGAAGCGCTCTAACCGCCTGAGCTATGGGCCCGGAACGCAGTGAACTTTACAGGACGGCTGGTCGCCTTCCCGCACCGGGTCACTCGCGCTCCGAGAGGGTCACCTCCAGGCCACCGGCCAGGTCAGCCGACACGTTGTAGATGAAGGCGCTCACCGTGGCGAGTGCCGAGATGAGCACGATGTTGATCGCGCCGACGATCGCGGCGACGCCGAAGACCCGTCCCGCACTGATGAGTGGTTCGCCTGCCGCATCGGCACTGTCACCCTGGACGAGCGACGTGTAGGTGCCGTTGACCTTGTCCCACACGCCCATGCCGTCGAGCACCGTGTAGAGCACGCCGACCGCGACGAGCCAGACGAGGAACAACGCGACACCGAGCACCAGGGACAGTTTCAGCACCGACCACGGGTCGAAGCGCTTGATTTGCAGGCTCGCCCTTCGCGGCCCCCTACCGGGGCGGCGAAGGGCGCTGGTGGGCGCGGACCTCGGCCTTCCCCCGGAGGCACCACCCTGTTGCGGCCCCTCCTGTCCCATCCGCTGCGTGGTCTCGGTGGCGTTGCCACCGAACAAGCGGTTGGCCGCGCTGCCGGAGACGATCTGGGTGTCGGCGTTGCTCCCGTTGGGATACGGGCCCTGGTAATGGGGCTCCTCCTGCGGCACCTGGCCGCCGGACCACCGGTCGCCGAATCCTTCACCCTCCTGAGCGGACGCACCGCCGACGTTGTCCTTGGCCACTCGCTGCCAGGGCGGAGCGACATCGCCGGTCGAGTCGGCCGGTCCATCGACCGCACCGCCGCCGGTGCCCCGCCGTTCGGAGTTGTCAGGTGGTGTCACAAGCGGTCAGTCCTTAGTCAGATCCCGCGCCGTCGACGCTAACAGTGCCTTGCGTTGTGTCGTCGCCTTCGGCTTCCCCGTTAGCTTCTTCTTCTCCGTTGGGGACGTCCGATGGCTTGTCCGCGTTGCGTGCCACCGCCAGCAAGGTGTTGCCCTCGTCGAGATTGATCAACCGAACACCCTTCGTTTGCCGGCCCGCCTTGCGCACCTGCCCCGCCGGCGTCCGGATGACGCCGCCCGCCGCGGTGATGGCGTACAGCTCGTCGTCCGCGTCGACGATGAGCGCACCTACCAGCCTGCCACGTTTACGGTCGTGCTGAATGGTCAGCACTCCCTTACCGCCACGGCCTTGCACCGGGTAATCCTCGATCGGTGTCCGTTTGGCATACCCGCCGTCGGTGGCGACAAGCAGGAACGTGTCTTCCTTCACCACGCTGATGCCCAGCAGTTCGTCACCTTCGTTGAACCGCATCCCGAGAACACCGGACGTCGCCCTTCCCATTGGCCGCAACGCCTCGTCCGTGGCGTGGAAGCGGATCGACTGGCCGTCGGAGGAAACCAGCAGGAGGTCGTCGTCCGCCGAGGCCAGCACCGCACCGACCAATTCGTCGCCTTCCCGCAAATTGATGCCGATCAGACCACCCGCGCGCGGCGAATCGAAATCGCTCAGCTTGGACTTCTTGACGAGCCCCTTTTGTGTCGCCAGCACCAGGTAGGGAGCGACCTCGTAGTTCGGGATCTGAATGACACCGGCGATGGCCTCGTCGGGCTGGAAAGCGAGCAGGTTGGCCACGTGCTGACCACGGGCGTTCCTGCTGGCTTCCGGCAGATCGTACGCCTTCGCGCGATACACCCTGCCCTTGTTGGTGAAGAACAGGATCCAGTCGTGCGTCGAGCACACGAAGAAGTGCTGGACGATGTCGTCCTGCTTGAGAGTCGCGCCCTGAACACCCTTGCCGCCGCGTTTCTGTGAGCGGTAAAGGTCGGTCTTCGTGCGCTTGGCGTAACCCGTGCGGGTAATGGTGACAACCACGTCTTCGACGGCGATGAGGTCCTCGACCGAAACCTCGCCGTCGAACGGAATGATCTGGGTCCGCCGCTCGTCGCCGTGCTTCTCGACGATTTCGAGCAGTTCCTCACGAACGATGGAACGCTGCCGCTCCGGACGGTCCAAAATGTCCTGGAAGTCGGCGATCTTGGCTTCGATCTCGGCCAGTTCCTCGACGAGCTTCTGCCGTTCCAGCGCCGCCAGCCTGCGAAGCTGCATGTCGAGGATCGCGGTGGCTTGCAGCTCGTCGATGTCCAGCAATTCGATGAGTCCGGTGCGCGCCACGTCCACGGTCGGCGACCGGCGAATCAGCGCGATGACCTCGTCGATGTGGTCGAGTGCCTTGACCAGACCACGCAGGATGTGGGCGCGTTCCTCGGCCTTGCGCAGACGGTACCGGGTCCGCCTGACGATGACCTCGATCTGGTGCTTGACGTAGTGCCGCACGATCTGGTCGAGCCGCAGTGTGCGCGGAACACCGTCGACGAGCGCCAGCATGTTGACGCCGAAGTTGTACTGGAGCTGGGTGTGCTTGTAGAGGTTGTTCAGCACGACCTTGGCGACCGCATCACGCTTGAGCGTGATCACGATGCGCATACCGCTGCGGCTGTTGGTCTCGTCGGCGATGTCGGCGAGACCGGTGAGCTTGCCGTCGCGAACGAGCGCCGCGATGTTCTCAACGAGGTTGTCGGGGTTCACCTGGTACGGCAGCTCGGTGACGACGAGCGTCGTACGCCCCTTCGCGTCTTCCTCGACCTCGACGACAGCCCGCATTCGGACCGAACCACGGCCGGTGCGGTACGCGTCCGAAATGCCTTGCGTACCGAGAATGAGGCCCTTGGTGGGAAAGTCGGGTCCCTTGATCCGCTGCATGAGCGCGGCGAGTGTTTCGTCGTCGTCGGCCTCAGGGTTGTCCAGTGCCCACACGACACCGTCGGCCACCTCCCGCAGGTTGTGCGGCGGGATGTTGGTCGCCATACCGACGGCGATGCCCGAACCACCGTTGACGAGGAGGTTCGGAATCCGGCTCGGCAGGACATCGGGTTCCTGGGTACGACCGTCGTAGTTGTCGGAGAAGTCGACGGTCTCCTCTTCGATGTCCTTCAGCATCTCCATGGCGAGCGGCGCGAGCCGCGACTCCGTGTACCGCATGGCGGCGGCGGGGTCGTTGCCAGGAGATCCGAAGTTGCCCTGACCATCGATGAGCGGGTACCGCATCGACCAGCGCTGCGCGAGCCGGACGAGCGCGTCGTAGATCGCGGAGTCACCGTGCGGGTGATAGTTACCCATCACGTCACCGACGACGCGCGAACACTTGTTGTAACCGCGCTCCGGCCGGAAACCGGAATCGAACATCGAGTAGAGCACGCGGCGGTGAACCGGCTTGAGGCCATCGCGCACGTCTGGCAGCGCCCTCGACACGATCACGCTCATCGCGTAGTCGATGTAGGAGCGCTGCATTTCCTGCTGGATGTCGACCGGTTCGACCCGGTCGTTCTCCGGCGGCAAGGTTTCCGTCATAGGTCCTTCTTGGTTGGACAGTCCTCAGTGGACGACAGGTACGGGGTCACACGTCCAGGAAACGAACGTCCTTGGCGTTGCGGGTGATGAACGAACGTCGCGCCTCGACGTCCTCGCCCATCAGCACGGAGAACAGCTCGTCAGCGGTCGCCGCGTCGTCGAGCGTCACCTGCAGCAGCAGCCGGTTGGCTGGATCCATGGTGGTCTCCCACAGTTCCTCGGCATTCATTTCACCGAGACCCTTGTACCGCTGGATCGCGTCTTCCTTCGGCAGCTTCCTACCCGCGGCCCTCCCCGCTTCCAGCAGGCCGTCACGTTCCTTGTCCGAGTAGGCGTACTCCGGCTCCGCCCTCGGCCACTTGATCTTGTAGAGCGGTGGTGACGCGAGGTAGACATAGCCCTGCTCGACGAGCGGGCGCATGAAGCGGAACAACAACGTCAGCAGCAGGGTGCGGATGTGCTGTCCGTCGACGTCGGCGTCGGCCATGAGCACGATCTTGTGATAGCGCAGCTTCGAGATGTCGAACTCGTCGTGGATGCCGGTACCGAGCGCGGTGATCAGCGACTGGACCTCGTTGTTCTTGAGCACCCTGTCGATGCGGGCCTTCTCGACGTTGATGATCTTGCCGCGGATGGGCAGGATCGCCTGGTACTTCGAGTCGCGCCCCTCCTTCGCGGAACCACCGGCGGAGTCACCCTCCACGATGTAGAGCTCGCACTCTTCGGGGTTCGTGGAACGGCAGTCCTTCAGCTTGCCGGGAAGGCCACCGATGTCCATCGCGCCCTTGCGGCGAACCAGGTCCCGCGCCTTGCGTGCGGCCATGCGGGCCTGCGCGCTGGATACGGCCTTGTTGATGATGGTCTTGGCTTCCGTCGGGTTGCGCTCGAACCAGTCGGCAAGCCACTCGTTGCAGGTGGTCTGGACGAAGGTCTTGGCCTCGCTGTTGCCGAGCTTCGTCTTCGTCTGCCCCTCGAACTGGGGTTCGGCGAGTTTGATCGAGACGATCGCGGCGAGGCCCTCGCGTACGTCGTCGCCGGTGAGGTTGGCGTCCTTCTCCTTGAGCAGCTTCTTGTCACGCGCATAGCTGTTGACGACACGAGTCAGCGCAGCACGGAAGCCTTCCTCGTGAGTACCGCCTTCATGCGTGTTGATCGTGTTGGCGAACGTGTACACCGATGGCGTGAAGCCGTTGTTCCACTGCATCGCGACCTCGACCTCAAGGCCGTCGTCCTTCGACTCGAACGCGACGACGGAAGGGTGGATCGGGTCCTTGCTGCCGTTGATGTGCCTGACGAAGTCTTCGAGCCCGCCGGGGTAGTGGTAGGTGCGCTCCTTGATCTGGGCGCGCTCCCCCGTGGCGTCCTCTCCGTTCTCCTCGGAGATCCGCTCGTCACGCAGCACGATGGTGAGGCCCTTGTTCAGGAAGGCCATTTCCTGAAGCCGCCGTGCCACGGTCTCGGCGCTGTAGTACGTGGTTTCGAAGATCTCGGGGTCGGCCCAGAAGGTGACCGTGGTGCCGGTGACGTCGGTGGGGCCCTTCTCCACGAGTTCACCCGGCACGGACTTGTCGTAGTGCTGCGCCCAGATCTTGCCCCTGGTGTGGACTTCCACGTCGAGCGCGGTCGAAAGGGCGTTGACCACGGAAACGCCGACGCCGTGCAGACCGCCGGAGACGGCGTAGGACTCGCTGTCGAACTTGCCGCCCGCGTGGAGTTGGGTGAGCACGATCTCCAGCGTCGGCTGCTGGTAGACGGGGTGCATGTCGACGGGGATGCCTCGGCCGTCGTCCACGACCCGCACGCCGCCGTCGGCGAGGATGGTGACCTCGACCTTCGTCGCGTACCCCGCCATGGCCTCGTCGACCGAGTTGTCGACGACCTCCCAGATGAGATGGTGCAAACCACGTTCACCGGTGGAGCCGATATACATGCCAGGGCGTTTGCGTACTGCTTCAAGACCCTCAAGGACGGTAATAGAGGACGCGCTGTATTCGCTCTTGTTGTCTGCCACCGGCCTGTTTTCTCCTCGTCTCGCCCATCAGGACACACGCGAGGCGTGCCTCCGTCGGGCACACCAGTTGATACTCGTCCGGCACCAATCCGGCTTACCCCTATAAGTTTACTTGGCCAGTCGTGCTCACATGCACCAAGGACACCCCTGATTTCGTCACAGGGGGGCGAACTCAAATCAGGATGAGTCCGGCAGTGGCCAATGGGCGTCTCGCGCCGTCTCGGCTTGCCCAGGCTGTCCCACTCTGGCGGGTGACCGGTCCCCTCGGCTAGCCGTATGTATCGCGAGGCCCTCGACCTGGAACATGGCGTGGCCCCTTTCGCCAACTCGGCGCTGTCGGACCCTGGATCCGCATGCGCTTCACGACGCCGTGACCGACGCCCTTGGCGATCTTCGCCAGCAACTGCCGTTGCAGCAACCGCAGCTGGGTAGCCCAGGCGGTCGAGCTTGCCCGTACGGTGAGCTCGCCGTCCTTCAGCGCCACCGGCTGCGCGTGCTCGGCTACCTCTTCCCCGACGAGCCGAACCCACTGTCCGAACACCTGCCCGTTGGCGAGCTGTTCTCCCCAACCCATTTGAGTCGCCATCCGCGATGCAAGCCTGCCCAGCGGCTGCGGGTCCCTCTCGTCGACTCCGGGCCCCGACCAGCGACGTCGACGCGGGTTTTGCCGGGAACCGCCCTTGCCCGCTCGACCGGGCTTGCGGTAACCGGGCTCTGTCCCCCTCGCCGCCGCGCGTTGCCGCGCCGCGTCCAGCGCGGCCCGAGCGAGGTCACGGCCCTGTGGATGGTCTGCTGACCCCGGCTCATTTGGCCCAGCCACGATGTTACGCTCGGTGTCACGTTTGGGGGACTCACTTACGAAACCGCCCACCCGAGGGGTATTGACCGCCTCATTTGGGCCTTCAGTCACGCGCGGCGATAACAGATTTGCCGTGTTATCCACACTATCCACAGACTTATCCCCAGATAGGTGGGCAAATGCTGTGGCCCCCCTCACGCCGGGTTGCCGTTCTTTGTGCGCACCCGTCTGATCAGGCACGTTGCACCTCACCCTCCGAAACCGTGTAGCGGACTCCGGTCAGCTCCGCGGGGACGTCCTCATCCACAGCCGCGGTGACCAGCACCTGCTCGGCACTCACTGCTACCTCGGCGAGCTTGGCTCTTCTCTTGCGATCCAGTTCGGCGAAAACGTCGTCGAGCAGCAACACCGGTTCACCCCCTGCCTCGGCACGAAGCAACTCGTAGGAACCGAGCCGCAGCGCGAGCGCGTACGACCATGACTCCCCGTGGCTGGCGTACCCCTTCGCCGGAGCGTCGCCGAGCATGAGCTCAAGCTCGTCCCGGTGTGGTCCGACCAGGCTTACCCCACGCTCCAGTTCCGCGGCGCGCGACGCGCCGAGCGCCTCGACGAGGATCCCGGCCAGCGTCTCCTCTTCAGCTCGCTGACCACCGGGAACACCGTAATCCGCCGGTAGCGCCTCACCCAGGCTGGAGCGATAGCTGATCTGGACCGGCCGCGAATCGGGAGCCACTCCCGCATAGGCTGCCGCCGTGTGTGGTGCGAGGTCGGCCACCAGATTCAACCTGGCCGCGAGCAGCTGTGCCCCCGCCGTCGCGAGGTGGTTGTCCCACACCTCAAGGGTCGACAGCGCGTAAGGATCGTCGCCCTTGCGCTTGCCTGCTGTTTTCAACAGCGCGTTGCGCTGCCGCAAGACCTTCTCGTAGTCACTGCGCACCCCCGCGTACCGGGGAGCGCGCAACACGAGCAACTCGTCGAGAAACCGGCGCCGTTCTCCTGGGTCGCCGCGTACGAGGGCAAGGTCCTCCGGCGCGAACAACACGGTCCGCAGGATCCCGAGTACATCGCGTGGCCTGCCGACCGCGCCCCTGTTGACCCTGGCTCTGTTGGCCCTGCCCGGCGCGATCTCCAGCTCGACCGTGAGTTCTCTGCCCTCGTTGACCACAGCGACGCGCACGAGCGCCCGCTCACTGCCCTGCCTGATGAGAGGTGCATCGTTGGCGACCCGGTGTGAACCCAGCGTGGCCACGTAACCGATCGCCTCGATCAGGTTTGTCTTCCCCCTGCCGTTCTGCCCGACAAGGACGGTCGCGCCGGGTTCGAGCGGAAGGTCGACGTGTTCCCACGATCGGAAGTCGGTCACCTGGAGGTGACGGAGGTACACGAGTAGCCGTACCTATTCGACGATCTTCTTGACCGAGTGCCCGCCGAACTGGTTGCGCAACGCCGCCACCGCGCGCATCGCGGCCGAATCCTCCTGCCGGGATGCGAATCGCGCGAACAACGCCGCCGAGATGACGGGCGCGGGAACCGCGTTGTTGATGGCTTCTTCCAGCGTCCACCGGCCTTCACCGGAATCCTCGACGTATCCTTCGAGGTCGTCCAGTTCCGGATCCTCGTCGAGAGCGCGGACCAACAGGTCGAGCAACCACGACCGGACGACGGTTCCCCGCTGCCATGCTTTGATCACCGCGGGCACGTTTTCGATGACGTCGGAGGCTTCGAGCAGTTCGAAGCCCTCCGCGTAAGCCTGCATCAGGCCGTACTCGATGCCGTTGTGCACCATCTTCGCGTAGTGCCCCGCGCCGACTGGGCCCGCGTGCGCGAAGCCTTCCTCGCGAGGTCCCTCCGGACGCAACGAATCGAAGATCGGCATCGCCCGCTCGATGTCCTCGGCGGAGCCTCCCGCCATCAGGCCGTAGCCGTTTTCCTTGCCCCAGACCCCGCCGGACACTCCGACGTCGAGGTAGCCGATCCCCTTCTCACCAAGCAATCCGGCGTTGACCTTGTCCTCGGTGTAGCGCGAGTTCCCGCCGTCGATCAGGAGATCGCCCTCGCTGAGCAGGTCCCGCAGTTCGAGCACCGTCTGACTCGTCGCGTCGCCGGCGGGCACCATCACCCACACCATCCGGGGAGCGTCGAGCGCGGCGACGAGATCGGCGAGCGAGGCGGTGTCACTCACGTCGGCGGCGCGGTCGTATCCGACGACCTCGTGGCCTGCCGCGCGCAGGCGTTCCCGCATGTTGAAGCCCATTTTGCCAAGGCCGACGAGTCCGAGCTGAACCATGGAGTTGTCCCTTCGGGGTCGTGCTTGCGTGCGGTGCTCAGCCGGGAAGGCGGACCGGCATCAGCAGATAGAGGTAACCGGGCACCACGTCGCCATTGTCGTCGGCCGGCTTGATCAACGCCGGACGGTTGGGGGTCGTGAAAGTCAATTCGGCCCGATCGGTGTGCAACGCGCCGAGGCCGTCGACGAGGTAACCGGGGTTGAACGCGATCGTGACGGGCTCGCCCTCGTAGTCGACGGGCAGTTCTTCCTCGGCGCTCCCCTCGTCGTCGCCACCTGCCGAGAGCCGCAACGTTCCCTCGGTGAATTCGAGTCGCACCTGGGTTCCGCGCTCCGCGACGAGCGACACGCGCTTGATCGCTTCGGCGAGCGTCGAAACGCCGAGTACCGCGCGGGAAGTGTGCTGGGAAGGAAGCAACTGCCGGTAAGGGGGGAACTCCGCGTCGAGAAGGCGGGTTGTCGTGTAACGACCGGATCCGGTGAGCCCGAGCAGCCCGTCTCCGCTCGCGAGTCCGATCTGCACGGTCGCGCCAGAGGCGCCGAGCGCCTTCGCGGCATCGGCGAGCGTACGAGCGGGAACGAGAACCGACGCGTCCGTGAGCCCTTCGGCCGGCTGCCATTCGAACTCCCGCATCGCGAGCCGGAAGCGGTCCGTCGCGACGAGGGTCAGCGTGTTGCCGGTGATTTCGAGGCGCATGCCGGTGAGCATCGGCAGGGTGTCGTCCTTGCCAGCCGCCACCGCGACCTGCGAGACGGCTTGGGCGAAGGCTTCGCCTGCCACCTCACCGGCAAGATCCGGTTGGGCCGGGAGCTGAGGGTAGTCCTCGACCGGCATCGTCGGCAGGCTGAATCGCGCGTTGCCACACGTGATGGTGGCGCGTGCGCCGTCGACGGCGATCTCGACCGGTTGAGCGGGAAGGGCTTTCGTGATGTCGGCAAGCAATCGGCCGGACACGAGCGTGCGTCCGCCGTCGGCGATCGTCGCGGGAACGCCGACGGTCGCGGAGACCTCGTAGTCGAATCCGGAGACCGTCAGCGCATCCGATCCGCCGTCGGCACCCGCGTCGAGCAACACGCCACCCAGCACCGGAACCGGCGGCCTGGACGGCAGGCTGCGGGCCACCCAGGCGACAGCGTCAGCAAGCCCATCACGCTCGACGCGGATTTTCATGCGCGCATCCTTTCGACAGCCGAGCCCTTTTCAGCTCGAAAGATCGACAAACAACTCCCGCTGCCGTCGCCGACAAACGCGAAGACGGGAGTGGAGTAATGGCTGTGTGGGTTCGCTCAGTTGCGGTGCGTCGCAGCCGACGGCACCGGCCGAACGGACCGGGGTGTGGGTTTCCACGTTAGAGCGTCTTGGTGCCTGCCGTCATCTCGGCCCGACCAAGCCAACGGCGAGATGTCCCCAGCTTCGCGGATCGCTTGTTTTTGTTTTGTTTTTCTTCAGAGAGATCTTTGTTCAGTCGTAGTAGTAGGGGCTGTGGGTTGTGTGGATAGCGCTTGTCTTCGCAGGTCTGTGTACTCGCGTAGGTGTGGATATCCCTGGTGGTGGATCGGTGGACTGATCCGGCGGCCGGTGGACGGATTTTGGTTGTCCGCAAGCGATCCACAGTTGTCCCCAGGTTTCCACAGGTTTGTCCCCAGGTGTGGGTCGAGCTGTACCCAGGCTGCCCACTGAAGAAAAGTGACCCGGATCGCTCCGCCGGGTGACAAAAGCTTTGGCATACAAGCACTTTCGTCGCTCAGATCCGGTGCCGCCGGGTGCTCACGCGACCGTCGAGCGACGAAATGGCGCGCGGGAAAGCGAGCTGTGGGGCGCTGTCGCGGGCCGCTTCCACACGTAGGGAAGGAAGGAGCGCGCGACAGCGCGGCGCGGCCTGAACCGGCGAATGGAGAGTAAGGAAAGAGGAGTTGTCGCGCGCCTACTGGCGGGCGCGCTGCTTGATCCTGGAGGTGAGCTCCTGGACCTGGTCGTAGATGCGCCTTCGCTCCGCCATCTCCTTGCGGATCTTCTTGTCCGCGTGCATGACGGTGGTGTGGTCCCTGCCACCGAAGGTCTGCCCGATGCGGGGCAACGACATGTCGGTGAGCTCCCTGCACAGGTACATGGCGATCTGCCGTGCGGTCGCGAGCGCCTTCGTCTTGCCAGGCCCGCACAGATCCTCAAGCGTGACGTCGAAGAACTCGGCGGTCACTCCCATGATCGTGGGAGCACTGATTTCAGGTGCCTGTGAATCGGGAATGAGGTCGCGCAACACGATCTCCGCGAGCCCGACGTCGACGGGCTGTTGATTGAGCGACGCGAACGCGGTGACGCGAATGAGCGCCCCCTCCAGCTCCCTGATGTTCGCCTCGATGCGGGCGGCGATGAACTCAAGAACGTCGCCCGGTACCGCGAGCCGGTCCTGCGCGGCCTTCTTGCGGAGGATCGCGATGCGGGTCTCAAGCTCGGGAGGCTGGATGTCGGTGATCAGCCCCCACTCGAACCTGGTCCTGAGTCGGTCTTCGAGCGTTTCGAGGCGCTTGGGCGGCCGGTCGGAGGAGACGACGATCTGTTTGTTCGCGTTGTGCAGCGTATTGAAGGTATGGAAGAACTCCTCCTGGGTTCCTTCCTTGCCTTCGAGGAACTGGATGTCGTCGACGAGAAGGATGTCGATATCTCGATACCGCCGCTGGAACGCGACCTTGCGGTCGTCTCGCAGCGAGTTGATGAAGTCGTTGGTGAACTCTTCAGTGGAGACGTAGCGCACGCGCATGCCGGGGAACAGGCGCTGCGCGTAGTGCCCGACCGCGTGCAGCAGGTGGGTCTTGCCCAGCCCGGATTCTCCCCAGATGAACAACGGGTTGTATGCCCTGGACGGCGCCTCGGCCACCGCGACCGCGGCGGCGTGGGCGAACCGGTTGGAAGCGCCGATGACGAACGTGTCGAAGGTGTACTTCTCGTTGAGCCGGGTCTTCGATGTCTGCGGCTGGGCGGGAGCCGTGTAGGGCTGGCCTGCCACCGGCCGACCAGAGAAGGTCGGCCAGATCTCGTGAACGGCGGCGAGCGCCTCGCCTTCCTCGTCCACCTCTTCTTCGCCGTCGTCTCCGTGTTCGAGGGTGCTCTTCGGCATCGGAGGGGGCATTGGCGGCGGCATCGGCCTCGGGTCCTGCGGCTCGGCACGCTGATGCCGCACGGCGGGGACGGTGATCGTCTCGTCGGCGGGAGGCAGCGGTGGTTTCTCCGGCCGCTGTCCGTTGCCGTTGTCCGTCCTGGCGGGTGACGCCGCGTATCGACTGGGTGCACTCGGGGCAGGCGCGCTGTCGGCGGTGTCGACCTTGACGGCGAGCGAGACGTCCCTGCCGAGGCGGCGGGACAGTGCTTTGGTGATCGGCTCGCGCAGCGCGCGCTCGATGGCTTCCTTCGCGAAGTCACTCGGCGCGGCAAGCAGCGCGGTGCCGTCGAGTAGCCCGATGGGGCGGGTAACCCGCATCCATGCTCGTTGCTGGGGCGAAAGCGTGCCGTCCGCGAGTTCCCTGACAACCTGTTCCCACACGACCGCCAGGTTCAACTGATGCTCAGACACGCTGCTCCGCTCCCCTCCCCTCGACCTCAGCCGGTTTGACAGCCACAT